>JBHEPF010000045.1:0-48239 GCA_046260445.1 Dermatophilaceae bacterium
GGCCGATCTCGTATGTGCCGCGCGCCGGCCCGCCCGCGCTCGCCTGACCGAAGCCAGAGTCGAGCACGGACCCGTCGGCGCCGGAGATGAGCTCCCATCGGAAGGCTCCCTCGAACGTGGTGGCCTCGCCGGAGACGACGACGTCGGTGCCGTCGACGACCTCGCCGCGGGTGGGGCGGTTGACCCAGATCGGTGCGAGGTCCTCGTAGTAGAGGTCGGTCGACGGCGGCCGGTTGTAGTCGCGGCCGGTCGGCAGACGCCCGAAGAGCTGCTCGGAGCCGTCGGCGATCGCGAACCGCACCGGGATCGGACCCTGGCCGACGGCACCCTGCGCGGTCCACACCAGCTGCTGGACGCTGATCCGCGCCGTCTCGTCGTCGGTGTCGCTCGGTCCCGGACCCGACAGTGTGATGGTGATGCGCTGGGCCGTCACCTCGACGTCCTGCACCGAGACGCCGTCCCAGGTGTAGAGGTAGCCGTCGGTGCCCGGTGCGCTGGCACTCAGGGCGGTGGCGAGCGCTGCGCGGGTCCGTGCCTCGACCGGGGCGTCGCGCGCCACGCCGGCAACGTTGACCCACTCGCGGTACAGCCGCATCATCCGCAGGTCGTCGCCGATGTGCGCGACGAGATAGACCGGCAGGGCCGCCAACCGCGGGTCGGCCGAGGGCGGGTCCTCGGTCGCCTCGTCGGTGGGTGTCGCTTCCGTGAGCGTCGGAGTCGCTTCCGTCGGTGTCTCCGTGGGCGTGGCGGTGGCGGTCGGCGGCGCTGTGGTGGGCTCGGAGGTCACCGTCGGCGAGGCTGCCGGCACCATGGGTGTGGGCTCCGACGGGCCGCCTAGCAGGCCGGGCACGAAGAGAGCGAGGGCGAGCACACAGGCGGCCGCCACGAGACCGGCGGCCCACCGTGCCGAGGAGCCGCGGGCGGGGCCGCCGGCTGTGCCTGCCTGGGACAGGATCGTGTCGAGCCGGTAGTCCGGACTCGCCTGCGTGGCGCGGTGGTGAAGAGCGGCGCGCAGCCGCCCTTCCACGTCGTCCCAGGCGTGGTGCGGGGTCAGGTCGTCCTGGCGCATGTCACTCTCCTCCCTCTCGCCGGTCCGGTCCGGTGCCGGAACGGTCGCCGATGACCGTCCGGAGCCGGGCCAGGCCCCGATGGGCGTGGGTCTTCACGGCGCCGCGGCTGATTCCGAGGGCGTCGGCGATCTCGGCCTCCGACAGGTCGCTGTAGTAGCGCAGGATGAGGACCTCGCGCTGCTTGTCCGAGAGCGAGTGCAGGGCCTGAAGCATCTCCTCGTGCTCCACGTGCGCGAGCGCCGTGTGCTCAGCGCTCACGACCGACTCCTCGGCGCCGGTGCGCCGGGCGTGCCGGTCGACCACCCCCTGGTGACGCAAGGCGGAGCGAGCGCGGTTGACGATGGTGCGTCGCACATACCCCAAGGCTGCGTGGGTGTCCCGCAGCCGCCCCCACCGCTGGTGGACAGCCACGAGGGCGTCCTGGGTGATGTCCTCGGCCAGCGTGATGTCGTGGACCATGAGGTATGCGAGCCGCACCAGGCCGTGCCAGTGCGCCGCATACAGCTCACTCACACCGGCATCGGCGGCACTGAGGGCGCGTGGTGCGGTCACGCATGCCATTGTCACGTTGAGAGGACTCCTCCGACCGGCTATAGGTTGACGTGTCGTGTTGACTAGGGGATATGAGCCCTGACCAGACGAGCAACCGGACCAGCGCAGACGCCACCGACCGCGACCCGCACTGCCTGTTCTGCAAGATCGTCGCCGGTGAGATCCCGGCGGAGGTCGTCACGACGAGCGCGCACGCCATCGCCTTCCGCGACCTGCACCCGCAGGCCCCGACGCACGTTCTCGTCATCCCGCGGCGGCACGGAGCCGATGCGGCGGAGACGGCGGCCCAGGGGGGCGTCGATGCCCTCATCGCGCTGGCCGCCGAGGTCGCGCAGGAGGAGGGGCTGGACCACGGCTACCGGCTCGTCTTCAACACCGGTGCCGATGCGGGGCAGGCGGTCTTCCACACCCATCTCCACCTGCTCGGGGGGCGCAACCTCAGCTGGCCGCCGGGATGAGAGCGCAGGCGTGCCCCTGTCATCGACTTAGACTGCGTGGACGATGACTGAAGCGATCACTCCGGCCGAGGGCCGCCGCCTCCCCACCCATACCGTCGTCATCCCGCCCGAGGTCGAGATGGTGAGTCTCCTGGGGGCGCACGACGAGATGCTGCGCACCATCGAGCGGGAGTTCCCACGGCTCGACGTGCACGCCCGAGGCAACGAGGTCAACCTCACCGGGCCGAGCGCCGACGTCGCCCTCGCCGAGCGCCTCATCGACGAGATGCTCGAGGTCATCGCCGCAGGCCATCCGATCAACCGGGACGCCATCGAGCGCTCCGTGCACATGCTGCGCGACCAGACCCGCGAGCGGCCCGCCGAGGTGCTCACCCAGAACATCGTCTCGAGCCGCGGCCGCACGATCCGCCCCAAGACGCTCGGGCAGAAGCAGTACGTCGACGCCATCGACACCAACACCATCGTCTTCGGCATCGGTCCGGCAGGCACGGGCAAGACCTACCTCGCGATGGCCAAGGCCGTCGCGGCGCTGCAGGCCAAGCAGGTCAACCGGATCCTGCTGACCCGGCCCGCCGTCGAGGCGGGAGAGCGGCTCGGGTTCCTGCCCGGCACGCTCACCGACAAGATCGACCCCTATCTGCGGCCGCTCTATGACGCGCTGCACGACATGGTCGACCCCGAGTCGATCCCGCGGCTCATGGCCTCGGGCACGATCGAGGTGGCACCGCTGGCGTTCATGCGCGGCCGGGCCCAGCCCGTGGACACCCAGGTGATGACCCCGGTCGGCTGGCGACGGTTCGGTGACCTGCAGGTCGGTGACCTGGTCGTCGGATCTGACGGCCTGCCGACGCCGGTGATCGGCGTCTTTCCGCAAGGCGTCAAGCCCGTGTATCGCGTCGCGGCGCAGGACGGCGCGTCCACGCTCGCCTGTGGGGAGCATCTGTGGACCGTCCGGACCAAGGACGACAAGAGGCGCAATCGTTGGCGGACGCTGCGGACCGACGAGATGGTCGGGTCGCTGCGGTCGTTCCACACCCACCGCTACGAGCTGCCGTTGGTGGCTCCGGTGGAGCTCGTCGAGCGCGACGTGCCGATGCACCCGTATGCGCTGGGGCTGCTGCTCGGCGACGGATGCCTGACGACGTCGACCACACCGAGCTTCACCACGGCGGACCCCCAGCTTGCGGAGGCCTCCGGTGGTCGTGGCGGAGTCATCACCGCCGATCCAGTGACGGCAGTCCTGACCGAGCTTGGTGTGGCCGCAATGACACCCACAACCGCATTCGTCCCTGACGTCTACAAGACCAACGCCCCCTGGGTGCGGTACGCAGTGCTCCGCGGCCTCCTGGATGCCGACGGCGAACCGATCAACAGTGAAGCCGCCTGCCGGCTCCGGTACGCGACGACGTCGCCCCAGCTGCGCGACGACGTGGTCTTCCTTGTGCGGTCACTGGGTGGTGTGGCCTACTGGCGCACCCGTGCTGACGCATACGTGCTTGACATCCGCCTTCCCGAGGGGCTGATTCCCTTCGGGCTCGATCGCAGGCGCGCGGCCTTCGACCGGGACGGTGGCGGCCGTCCCCAGCGGCACGTGCACTCGATCGAGCCGGCCGGCGAGGCGGAGACGATGTGCATCCAGGTCGCGGCCGAGGACAGTCTCTACGTGACCGATGACTTCCTGCTCACACACAACACGCTCAACGACGCGTTCATCATCCTCGACGAGGCGCAGAACACCTCGGCGGAGCAGATGAAGATGTTCCTTACCCGCCTCGGCTTCGGCTCCAAGATGGTCGTGACCGGTGACATCACCCAGGTCGACCTGCCGGGGGGAGTCAGGAGCGGGCTGCGGGTGGTCCGTGAGATCCTCGACGGCCTCGACGACGTGCACTTCGCCGAGCTGACCGCCCACGACGTGGTCCGGCACCGGCTCGTCGGCGCCATCGTCGATGCCTACGGCCTGTGGGACGAGCGCGAGCACGCGCGGCGCACTACCTCCGACAGGCGCCCCGCGGCTGAACGCCGGGCTGCCGTGGAGCGACGTCGAACAGGCGGGGACCGTCCGAAGGGTGTGGATCCGGCATGAGCATCGAGGTCCTCAACGAGACGGACACCTCGCTCGACGAGCTCGAGCTCGTCGCGTGCGCCCGTTATGTGCTGCGTGAGATGCACGTCAACCCTCAGACCGAGCTGTGCATCCGGCTCATCGACGAGGCGGCGATGGAGACCCTCCACGTGCAGTGGATGGACCTGGCCGGGCCCACCGACGTGATGAGCTTCCCCATGGACGAGCTCACGCCCGGCCGAGCCGGCGAGGAGAGCGAGCCGGGCATGCTCGGCGACGTCGTGCTCTGCCCGACGGTCGCCGCGAAACAGGCCGCGACAGCCGGACACGCACTCGAGGAGGAGATCCTCCTGCTCACGACACACGGCATCCTGCACCTGCTCGGCTACGACCACGGTGAACCGGAAGAGGAGAAGGAGATGTTCGAGCTCCAGCGAACCCTGCTCCTCACCTTCCTGGCCACCCGCGGACGCAGCGGCGCGGGTGTCGCCCCCGAGCCGTTCCTCGGCCGCGAGGGTGGTGATTCGGGTGAGTGAGCCGGAGTCCTATGTCGCAGGGTTCGCCTCGATCGTCGGACGGCCAAACGCGGGCAAATCGACCTTGACGAACGCCCTCGTCGGGTCCAAGGTCGCGATCACCTCGAGCAAGCCGCAGACGACGCGCCACGCGATCCGCGGGATTCGCAGCACCGACTCGAGCCAGCTCATCCTGGTGGACACCCCCGGCCTGCACAAGCCGCGCACCCTGCTGGGCCAGCGGCTCAACGACCTCGTGCGACAGACCCTGCTCGAGGTCGACGTCGTCGGCTTCGTGCTGCCGTCCGACCAGCGCGTCGGGCCGGGGGACCAGTACATCGCCCGTGAGCTCGTCGAGCTGCAGAAGGCGAAGCGGACCCCGGTCGTGGCCATCGCCACCAAGAGCGATCTCGTGGACCGGAAGCGTCTCGCGGAGCACCTCATCGCGATCGACCGGCTCGGCGACTGGGCGGCGATCATCCCGTGCTCCGCGACGACGGGGGAGCAGGTCGACGAGGTCGCCGCTCTGCTCACCGGCTACCTGCCACCCTCGCCGGGACCGCTCTATCCGCCGGACAGCGTCACCGACGAGACCGACATCGTCATGATCGCCGAGCTGGTCCGCGAGGCCGCTCTCGAAGGCGTGCGCGATGAGCTGCCGCACAGTCTCGCGGTCGTCGTCGACGAGGTCATCCCGCGCGAGGGACGCCCGGAGGGCTCACCCATGCTGGACGTGCGGGTCAACGTCTTCGTGGAGCGCAGCTCCCAGAAGGCCATCATCATCGGCCGAGGCGGCTCACGCCTGCGCGAGGTGGGCAGCGCGGCACGGGCCGGGATCGAGAAGCTGCTAGGCCAGCGGGTCTATCTCGACCTGCACGTCAAGGTCGCCAAGGACTGGCAGCGCGACCCGAAACAGCTTCAGCGACTGGGCTTTTGACCTCGTCTCTCCGATCTCCACGAGGGCTCGGGACACCGACCAGGTCGATCCTGTCGCAGGTCTGTGTCAGGGTGGTCAGGTTGATCACTCGCCACAGACCACTCGAGAGGACCTGCGCGTGCCCGCACCGCATAATGAGAAGAACGCGCCGCTGGAGTCAGCGAACGACGGTGCCGAAGACGACCGGTCCGGTCTGACCATCCCCGCTCCGCGGGTCTTCTGGCCGGCCCTCGGTGTGCTCGCGGCCTTCCTCGCCCTGGCGTTCGCGATGCCCGACCAGCTCGGGGAGGTCCTCGGCAAGGCCAACGGCACGGTGGTCGGCGACCTCGGGTGGTACTACGTGCTGCTCGTGACGAGCTTCGTCATCTTCGCGATCTGGGTCTCGCTCTCGCCGATGGGTGACATCGTCCTCGGCCGGCAGTCCGAGGAGGCCGAGTTCGGCCTGCGGTCCTGGTTCGCCATGCTCTTCGCGGCCGGCATGGGGATCGGCCTGGTCTTCTGGGGGGTCGCCGAGCCGCTCAACCACTTCGCAGCCCCGCCGCCGGGCACGTCCGAGAACGCCGGCGCCCGGGCCCGGGAGGCGATGGACACGACCTTCCTGCACTGGGGTCTGCACGCCTGGGCGATCTATGTCGTCGTCGGCCTGGCCGTCGCCTACACCGTGCACCGCAGAGGGCGGCCGATCTCGCTGCGCTGGACCCTCGAGCCTCTCCTCGGAGACCGGGTCAAGGGCTGGGTCGGTGACGTCATCGACGTCACGGCCATCGTCGGGACCCTCTTCGGAGTCGCGACCTCGCTGGGCCTGGGCGTCTCACAGATCGGGGCCGGTCTGAGCTTCCTCGGGGTCATCGGTGAACCGACCAAGTGGGTCCTCGTCGCACTCATCGCCGGCATCACCGTCCTCGCGGTCGTCTCGGTCGCGACGGGCATCGACAAGGGCATCCGGATCCTCTCGAACGTCAACATGGGGATGGCGACAGCCCTCGCTCTCGCCGTGCTCATCCTCGGTCCGACCGTCTTCCTGCTCAGCGACTTCGTCCAGCAGGTCGGCTCGTACCTGCAGAACATCATCCGACTGAGCTTCCGCACCCTGCCGTTCGAGGGCGAGGCCGGCGTCGGCTGGCTCTCGGGTTGGACGACGTACTACTGGGGCTGGTGGATGAGCTGGGCGCCGTTCGTCGGCATCTTCATCGCCCGCATCTCCCGCGGGCGGACCGTGCGTGAGTTCGTCGCCGGTGTCCTGCTCGTCCCGACGCTCGTCACCTTCCTGTGGTTCAGCATCCTCGGCGGTTCGGCGCTGTACCAGGAGATGTTCGGCCAGGGCGGCCTCATCGGCACCGACGGCAGCGTGTCCACCAACGAGGCGCTCTTCCAGCTTCTCGACGGTCTGCCGCTCGGTGGCCTGCTGTCGGTCGTGGCGATCCTCCTCATCGTCATCTTCTTCGTCACGAGCTCGGACTCCGGGTCCTACGTCGTCGACATGCTCGCCTCCGGTGGCAAGGCGAACCCCCCGGTCTGGAGCCGGGTCATGTGGGGTGTCCTCGAGGGAGCGATCGCGGCGGCGCTGCTCCTCGCCGGTGGTGGTGGCCTCGGTGCCCTGCAGACGATGGCCATCCTCGTCGCCGCACCGTTCAGCATCGTCATGATCCTCATGATGATCTCGACGGCCCGCTCTCTTCTGTGGGAGCACGGCCGGGCGATCCGCCGCAAGGCCGAGCTGGACCGTGACGAGCTCGTCTCGCACATCGAGGAGCGGATCGGGTCCTGAGCGGTCAGCGCCTAGACTCGCCGCTATGCGAGTAGGAGTCTTCGGAGCCACCGGCCAGGTCGGTCAGGTCATGCGCGACCTGCTCGAGCAGCGCGAGTTCCCCGTGACCGAGATGCGGTACTTCGCGTCCGCCCGCTCAGCGGGGACGACGCTGCCGTGGAAGGACACCGAGGTCGCGGTCGAGGACACGGCGACCGCCGACTTCAGCGGGCTCGACATCGCGTTGTTCTCCAACGGCGGGTCGACCTCGAAGGAGTGGGCGCCGCGGGTCGCCGCCGCCGGGGCGACCGTCATCGACAACTCGAGCGCGTGGCGCAAGGACCCCGAGGTGCCGCTCGTCGTGGCAGAGGTCAACGGCGCCGACCTGGACGACATCCCCAAGGGGATCGTCGCCAACCCGAACTGCACGACGATGGCGGCCATGCCGGTCCTCGGTCCGCTGCATGAGCTCGCCGGGCTGGTGCGGCTGCAGGTCTCGTCCTACCAGGCCGTGTCCGGCTCCGGCGGGGTCGGCCTCACCGAGCTCGACAGCCAGCTGCGGGCCGGGTATGCCTCTGGCGACCCCAAGGACCTCGCCCGCGACGGTGGTGCGCTCACCCTCCCCTCCCCGCAGGTGTATATGGTGCCCGTCGCCTTCAACGTCGTTCCCATCGCAGGATCGCTCGTTGATGACGACTCGGGGGAGACCGACGAGGAGCAGAAGCTGCGCAACGAGTCGCGCCGGATCTTGCACATCCCGGACCTGCGCGTCTCTGGGACCTGCGTGCGGGTGCCGGTGTTCTCAGGGCACTCGCTCGCGATCCACGCCGAGTTCTCCGGCGACATTTCGCCGGTGGAGGCGCTCGACGTGCTCAAGAACGCACCGGGCGTCGTCGTGACCGATGTGCCGAACCCACTTGAGGCGACCGGGCGTGACGAGGTCTTCGTCGGGCGCGTGCGCCGCGACCAGGCGGCTCCCGAGGGTAAGGGGCTCGTTCTCTTCGTCGTTGGCGACAACCTGCGCAAGGGCGCAGCCCTCAACGCCGTGCAGATCGCCGAGGAGCTCGTCGCCCGCCGCCCGTGAAAGCGCCCGCGGCTCGGCCCCCTTGCGCGACGCCCTCACACAAAGGGACAGGCCCCGGATCACGAGGATCCGGGGCCTGCGCTGTGGTGTGTCAGTTGTCCACTGACACCAGGGTCCGGCCGATCTCGCCGCTGCCGTCGCTGTAGATGAGCAGGCCGATCTCGGTCGACTCCGCCGCCACGTCGGACCAGCTGTACTCCACCGTCCCGGTGGTGCCGACTGTGGCCGAGGCCGGTGCCGAGGTCACCAGAAGGGTGCCGTTGGTCGCGTCGCTGACGGTCCAGGTGTGTGCGGTGTACTCGACCGACTCGCCGCCGGTCTGCCAGCCGTGGACGTACACCGTGTAGGTCCCTGGAGCAGGGTTGTGCAGGTCGATGATCTCGTCGGTCCCACCGGCTGTCGAACTGGCCACCTCTTTGCCGTCCGGGCCGTAGACGAAGATATCGATATCCGTTCCGTCTGGCGGATCAGTGAGGTCATCCTCGTCCAAGGTCAGCCGCCAGAATTTGACGTTCGTGAGGTCAAACTCGTGGGCAGTCGCCCCCTTCCCGAGATCCTCTGGCGAGAAGACTGGACTCGCTGGGGGGGCGGGCGTCTCGTCTTGTCCGACCGAGTCTGTCGTGAGGGCCTCGTCGGCCAGACCGTAGGCGTTCGCGGAGAAGTCACCGGTGTACCCGAAGTCGACATCGACTGATCCGCTGCCGGACTCGCCGGTGTGGGAGACCTCTGCCGGTGCCTTGATGGGCGTGCCCGCGACGGCGAGCGGAATGCGTGCGTCGTAGCCGGTGCCCTTCCAGGTGATGGCACCGAAGCGCCACTCACCCACTGGTGCGGACCGGTTGGTGACGGTAACCTGAACGGTCGTCGACTCACCCGGCTTCAGGGTCACCCTGGCGGGGGAGAATTCGACGACATACCCCTTCGGAGCGTCCGCCTTGGCCTTGAGGTCCAGCCTGCGGTCGGACACGTTGGTGATCGTGCGCTCGACCGTGCGCGTTCCAGCCACCTCGGCGATCCCGATGGACGGGATGTTGAGGTTGGAGGGCTCGGTCGAGTATCCCGCGACCTCTAGGCTTGCGCACGTGGCCGTCGGGTTGGTGAAGATGTCGGGGAACACCCCGCACATGTATGCGAGGTAGTCGTTGAACCCCGCGTCCAGGGCGATGCCCGGGTCGAACATCGAACCTCGCTTGCTCGGCTGGCCCGGGTCGACGTGACCCGCACCGAAGTCGAACGGGTCGGCCGGGGTCGTCCCGTCCTCCTTGGTGACGTCCTGGCGGGCGGTCGTCATGAGCGCCGACTTCGCCATCGCCGGCGTCCAGTCCGGGTGCGCCTGCTTGAGCAGGGCGAACAGACCCGCCACGTGCGGGCTGGACATCGAGGTGCCGGAGATCGACTGGAACAGCTGTCCCGGTCGTCCGGAGCCCGGGGTCGGGGTGTTGCCCGCGAGGATGTTCACACCGGGAGCCGTGACGTCGGGACGGATGATGTTCGGGTCACCAGGTGAGCCGACAGGTCCGCGCGAGGAGAAGTCCGCCATGACATTGGCCTGGGCCGGAGCCTTCACGCCCTGGGTGAGCGACGCGGTGGCGTCGGCACCGGCCTCGGCGATGTACGCCTTGATCTCCATACCCTCCGAGTACCGGATGTGCACGCTGGGGATCCAGTGGTTGTCCGTGACGAGTGCCTGAGCGTCGGTCTGGTTGTAGAGGATCATCCCGACCCCGCCACCGTCCTTGACGGCCAGGCTCTTGTCGACCCGGGCGTTGGTGCCGCGAGCGCAAAGGACGACAGCACCCTTGACCGAGGGTGTGAAGGTGACGTTCGTTAGACAGAGCGGGTTCCCGTGCTCGGCAGAGTCGACGAGCCGAGCGGTGCCGTCGAGGCCCTCGGTGATGGAGGCACCGGTGTACGACTTCGCAGTAGTGCCCTTCTTGTCGCCCTTGCCCTTACCGGGCTTTCTCTTTGTGCCTTCGGTCGGCCCAGAGCCGAGAGTCGCAGTCGCCTCGAAGGTCCGGGGCGTCGTGCTCGCACCGACCGCCGTCAGCCAGGGCACGTTGGCGGGTGAGCCCGTCGTGCTGGCTCCCGGGCCGCCGTTGCCGTTCGAGGAGGCGACGGAGACGCCGTTGGCGGCTGCGAAGAGGAATGCGATGTCGTCGGCGCCTCCGATACCTGGAGTGTCGGAGCCGATCGAGTAGTTGATGACGTCGACGCCGTCCGCAACCGCCTGGTCGATAGCAGCGGCGAGATCTGAGGTGAATCCTCCGAGGTCCCCTAGGCCCTTGTAGGCGATGATGCCGGCTTCAGGAGCGATGCCGCTCACGGTGCCGCGGTCAATGCCGAAGATCTCGGCCGGGATGTCGCGGTTGCCCGCAGCGGTCGACGCGGTATGCGTGCCGTGGCCGTCAGCGTCCCGCGCCGAGTCGTACAGGTCAGGACCAACCACGGCGCGGTAGGTCGCCGTCATGTCGCGGGCACCGATTAGCTTGTTGTTGCACTCGAAGGGGTCGTCCTCCGGGTTGTACTTCGTGTTTCCGAAGTCGCAGTCGACTGCCATGTCATGCTTCGGCAGGCCGCCCGGGTCGGCAAACGAGGGGTGCTCCGGCCAGATGCCCGTGTCGATGATTCCGACGACCACGCCCTTGCCGGTGAATCCGGTGTCCCAGGCCTCCTTCTTGCCGTCGAGACCGAGGAAGTCCGGCGAGACATCCGTCTGCTTCTGCTTGAGCACATCGTCCATGACCCGCACGACACCCTTGGCGGTGGCGAGCTTGGCCGCCTCGGCCTCCGTGAGGCTCACAGCGAAGCCGTTCGCCGCGATGGTGAGCTGGTTGCGCGGGGTGGCGTTGACGCCGGCGCTCTTGAGCGTCTGGACCTGGGCCTTCTCCAGATACTCGCGGTACTTCTTGACATTCTTGGCGTTCGGGTTGATTTTCTCGCCCTTCTCGGGCTGGGTCGCCGGAATGCCCTTGACTCCGCCGTCGTAGCCGAGTGCCGGCTCCGCGGCCATCAGGACGACATAGGGCTTCTTCGCACCCTCCTTGGGTGCGGCCGTGGCAGGCGTCATCGCCGCCAGCATGCCCACAGCGGTTGCGCTCGCTGCGGCCATGGCTATGGCTCGTCTGTGCATGTGTGCTCCTTGCGCTTGGGCGAACCGATAGATCGCCAGCAGGTGTCTGTGCGCGCCTTTGATCTGGCGGCCACGAAACGTCACACTTGCACAAAATCGCTGTTCAGAAGGCGAAACAGGCGTATTTGCTTCGACTTTACCTGGGGTTGACCTGAGCCTCTCCCGAATGTCCGACGACTCGGTCTAAGGCAACGTTGGGGTCGCTCAGAAGCCATCGGACTGCGCTGACGGTGGGACGTCCAAGCACTGCCAGAGCCACCCGATCAGGTGCCGGCGCGGTCCGCAGCCCGAGCATCTCGCGCGCCCACGGCTGCAGCGTCCGGATGGCGGCGCTCGCGAGCGCGCGGTAACCAAGCACCTCGATCCCGGACACCGGCGGCTCGTCGAGGAGGAAGTGCGCCGCGCGCCGGGCCGCGTCGGTCACCTCCAGCTCCGGCCGGTATGCGTCGATCACCGCGTGCAGCTCGCTCACTGTCAGCGGCGGGTCGACCACGCCGAGCTCGCGCGCCACGTGGGCGGTCTGCGCCACATACGTATCCGCCTCGGCGGGTGTGAGTGGGGTGGGGGAGAAGGTCTGGTAGGAGGTCAGGAAGCTCTCGATCTCGGCGATGTGCACCCAGAGGAGCAGGTGTGGGTCGCTCGCCCTGTACTCCCGACCGTCCGCGGCTACCCCGGTGACCCGCTCGTGGATAGCCCGCACCGCCGCGATGACCTTCTCGGCGTTCTCGATCGTTCCGAACGTGGTCTGCGCGAGGAAGAACGAGGTGTTGCTCACCCGCACCCACGGCTCGCTCCGGTAGTCGGAGTGGTCCTCGACTCCCTGCATGGCGAGCGGGTGCAGGCTCTGCAGCAGCAGCGAACGGATCCCGCCTGGGAACATCGCGGCGTCGGCGTGGACGCGCCAGATCGGGTCGGCGTCGGTGAACCACCGCGGGCCCACGGCACCCCACACCCGGGAGGCTCGGTCGGACGGGTTGTCCCCGGCGACCTTGGCGCGCAGCGCCAATCCGGCGTGACGGCGAAGGCGAGCGATCGGCATACTTCTATAGTCTCCCTTCGCGCGGGATGGACACGACAAGCCAAGGCCGAATGGTCGCTCTACGCTGGCGCGCATGACCGAGCAACAGCGCGCGATCGTCCGTCGGCCCGACCCCCGCATCGCGGACGGGCTCGTCACCCACATCGAGCAGTCCGCGGTCGACCCTGACCTCGCTGTCGAGCAGTGGCAGGGCTATGTCGACGCGCTCGCGGAGGCCGGCTGGGACATCGTCGAGATGCCGCCGGCGGACGGCTGTCCGGACTCGGTCTTCGTCGAGGACGTGCTCGTCGTGCACGAGAACCTCGCCGTCGTCACCAACCCCGGTGCACACGAGCGCGCGCCGGAGACGGAGGGCGTTGCAGAGTTCGCCCGAGACCTTGGCCTGGACGTGGCCCGCATCGAGGCGCCGGGCACGCTCGACGGCGGGGACGTCCTCCGTGTCGCCACCCCCGAGTCCACGACGATGTATGTGGGACTCGGCGCCCGCACGAACGGCCAGGGGGTCGACCAGCTGGCTGAGTTGATGGCCCCGTTCGGTGTCCGGGTCCAGGCTGTCCCGGTCGAGCGTGCGCTGCACCTGAAATCCGCGGTCACGGCGCTGCCGGACGGCACAGTCATCGGCTGGGACCCGGTCGTCGACGACCCGGAGGCCTTCCCGCACTACGAGGGGATGCCCGAGGAGGGCGGCGCCCACATCATCCGGATCGGGGAGAACCACCTACTCATGGCGGCCAGCGCACCGCAGACCGCCGAGCTGCTGCGCGGGCGGGGCTACACGATCACGACCGTCGATATCTCCGAGTTCGAGAAACTCGAGGGCTGTGTCACCTGCCTCTCGGTCCGCCTCCGCTGAGCCGTCCCGCCCGACCCACTCAGGAGCATCTGCCACGCGTAAACTCTCCTGACACGTCCCGAGAAAGTGTTAAGTTTGTCTTAGATTCTTAACACTTTGACGCGGATATGACCAAGGAGCTGACACGTGTCCTGGAGACCTGAAGTCCCGTTCAACGATCTCCCACCGCTGCCGCCGGCCGGCTGCGATCTCGAGCCCAAACCCGTGCTCAAGGCCACCATCGAAGCCCGAACGGCGCTGGCCACTCTCGCTCAGGCCGGCCAGCTGCTCCCGAACTCCACCATTCTGATCCACGCGGTCCCACTGCTCGAGGCGCAGGCCAGCTCCGAGATCGAGAACATCGTGACGACGGCCGGTGACCTGTTCAAGTACGTCGACTCGGGCGGGGGAGATCACGCCACCAAGGAGGCGCTGCGCTACCGGAGCGCGCTGTTCGCCGGCGCCGACTCGATCAGGACCCGGCCGCTCACGGCTGAAACGGCTGCTCGAGTCTGCTCCCTGCTGCAGGGGCGGGAGATGGCGGTTCGTGCTGTGCCTGGCACCCGGATCGCCAACCCGGCCACGCGGGAGATCGTCTACGCGCCACCGGAGGGTGCCGATCTCATCCGCGAGAAGCTCTCGGCGTGGGAGCGCTTCGTCCACGCGGAAGACGACCTTGACCCGCTCGTGCGCATGGCGGTGGCCCACTACCAGTTCGAGGCGATCCACCCGTTCCACGACGGCAACGGGCGCACAGGCCGCGTCATCAACATCCTGATGCTCATCGAGGCCGGCCTGTTGCGCGACCCGATCCTCTACCTCTCGCGCGCAATCATCGCCCGCAAGGACGACTACTACGCACTCCTACGAGCCGTGACAGCCGATGGCGCCTGGACCGAATGGGTCCTCTACATGCTCGATGTCGTCCGCGAGTCCGCAGCATCGACGACGAGGAAGATCGGCGCTATCCGCGTGTGTCAGGAGGACATCGCCGAGCGAGCCCGGGCCGCCACCCCGGGTGGACGGGACGCTCGGTTCCTCGCTGTCCTGTTCGAGCAGCCCTACTGCCGCATCAATACTGTCGCCGATCGATGCGACGTCTCGCGTCAGACCGCATCGTCCTGGTTGCACGCCCTGGTCGCGGCGGGGCTCCTCCGCGATGTCAAGGTCGGCAGGGAGCTCCTCTTCGTCAACCATGAGCTGCTGGAGGTGTTGACGCGCCCTGAGTGAGGTGCGGCAAGTCTCGAGAAGCTCGAGGGCTGCGTCACGTGCCTCTCGGTCCGCCTGCTCTGACCCTCTCTCCCGCGACGGACGGTTCCTCGTTGGTCACTTGGTTGGATAGCCAACGCAGAACCGTCCCTCGCTCGAGGAGATCTCGAGGAGATGAGGGGAGGCGCGTGAGGAGGGTCCTTCGCGGTGGCGAGGCAGCGGGGTGACCAGAGTGCGGACCCGGGGTTGGTCGTCGCCGGTGAGCACGGCATACTGGGCCCCATGGGTCACACCCTCCTCCTTCTCTGCCGCGACGAGGCCTGAATCGGCCGTCCTCGTCGCGGAGTTCTCGTGCAGGCTGAGCACCTCCCGACGAGAGACGAAGAGAGTTCGAGATGATCCACCCCCAGCAGCCCTCCGGGATGCCGATCGCCAAGTACGTCCCGTTCCAGGACCAGATCGACGTCCACCTGCCCGACCGCACCTGGCCCGACCAGGTCATGACGAAGGCCCCGCGCTGGTGCGCGGTCGACCTGCGCGACGGCAACCAGGCGCTCATCGACCCGATGGACGCCGAGCGCAAGATGCAGATGTTCAAGCTCCTCGTGCGCATGGGCTACAAGGAGATCGAGGTCGGCTTCCCGAGCGCGAGCCAGACCGACTTCGACTTCTGCCGTGAGCTCATCGTCGGCGGGCACATTCCCGACGACGTGACGATCCAGGTGCTCACCCAGAGCCGGGACCACCTCATCGAGCGGACCTTCGACGCCATCACCGGCGCCAAGCAGGCGATCGTGCACTTCTACAACTCGACCTCGGTGCTGCAGCGCCGCGTCGTGTTCGGGATGGACCAGGACGGCATCGTCGACATCGCCCTGCAGGCCGCCCGGCTGTGCAGGAAGCTCGAGGAGACAATTCCCGACACCGATGTCTACTACGAGTACTCCCCGGAGTCCTACACCGGAACCGAGCTCGAGTTCGCCGTGCGGGTCTGCAACGAGGTCATCGACGTCATCGACCCGACACCGGACCACAAGATGATCATCAACCTTCCGGCGACCGTCGAGATGGCTACCCCGAACGTGTATGCGGACAGCATCGAGTGGATGGTCCGTCACCTCGACCGGCGCGAGTCGATCGTCGTCTCGCTGCACCCGCACAACGACCGGGGCGAGGGCGTCGCGGCCGCCGAGCTCGGCTTCTTGGCCGGTGCCGACCGGATCGAGGGCTGCCTGTTCGGCAACGGCGAGCGCACCGGCAACGTCTGCCTCGTCACGCTGGGGATGAACCTGTTCAGCCAGGGCATCGACCCCGAGATCGACTTCTCCGACATGGCCGAGATCCGGCGCACCGTCGAGCACTGCAACCAGCTGCCCGTCCACGAGCGGCACCCGTGGGGCGGCGACCTCGTCTACACGGCCTTCTCCGGGTCCCACCAGGACGCCATCAAGAAGGGCTTCGAGGACATGGACAAGCGCACCGCCGCGGCGGGCGTCACGGTCAACGAGATCGACTGGGGCGTACCCTACCTGCCCATCGACCCGCACGACATCGGCCGGTCCTACGAGGCGGTCGTCCGGGTCAACAGCCAGTCCGGCAAGGGCGGGGTCTCCTACCTGCTGCAGTCCGAGCACGGCCTCGACCTGCCGCGCCGGCTCCAGATCGAGTTCAGCCACGTCGTCCAGCGCGAGACCGACAGCCACGGCGGCGAGATGACCGCAGCGCAGATCTGGCAGCTGTTCTCCGACGAGTACCTCCACTCGGCGCAGGAGGACCAGCGCTGGGGCCGGTTCTTCCCGGTGCGCTCGACGATCACGAGCACCGAGGACGGCCACGACACGATCGAGTCGATCATCCGGGACAATGGCCAGGAGGTGACGATCGTCGGGCGCGGCAACGGCCCGATCGACGCCTTCATCAGCGCCCTCGAGCCGCTCGGCGTCGACGTCCGCGTCCTGGACTACGCCGAGCACGCCCTGTCAGCCGGTGGCGACGCGCGAGCCGCCGCATACGTCGAGTGCGCGGTCGGCGACCGGGTCCTCTGGGGTGTCGGCCTGCACGAGTCGATCGTCAAGGCCTCGCTGCGAGCGATCATGTCGGCCATCAACCGGGCCGAGCGCGACGAGGCCGAGACGGACGAGTCGCAGGTGACCGGCACGGTTCTGGTGATGTGACTCGCGGGTGACAAAGCCTCGGCTCTGAGTCCGCCTGTGTCACAGTGGGGGCGTGAGCTCAGCGATGAACGCACCTGACGGTCCTCCTGCCCCGGAGGAGGTGCCCTTCCACCTGCGCGATCTCGGGCGGATCCCGTCGAATGCGCTCTACGTCACCGAGCCGTTCCGCGGCCTCCTCGATGCGGCGTTGCTCCCGATCGCCGGCCCGCTGCTGCGCAACGCCCCCGCCGGGGACGGTCACGGGGTGCTCGTGCTCCCCGGGCTGCTCGCCTCGGACCGGAGCACGGCCCCGCTGCGCAGGTTCCTGCGGGAGCGCGGCTACTACGTGCGCGGCTGGCGGCTCGGCCGCAACCTCGGGCCGAGCGAGGCCATCCTCGAGGGCATCCCGCAGGCCGCGCGCGACCTCGTGGACCGCACCGAAGGGCCGGTGAGCGTCATCGGCTGGTCGCTCGGTGGCATCTATGCCCGAACCCTGGCGCTCGACCATCCGCACCTGGTGCGACAGGTCATCACCCTCGGATCACCCTTCGGCGTCGCCCACGGGCACAAGACCCGGGCCGACGGAGCGTTCGAGCGACTTCGCATCATCCAAGGGCGTCCGCGTCCGCGTCTCGCGCCCGACCGGGCCCGGCTCGCCGATGCGCTGACCGTGCCGTCTACCTCGCTGTACTCCCGCCTTGACGGGGTCGTCCCCTGGCGGGCCTGCATCGCCGAGGACACCGACCTGCACCAGAACGTCGAGGTCCGTTGCAGTCACCTCGGGTTCGGCTTCGACCCGGCGTCGATCTGGTGTGTCGCCGACCGGCTCGCCCAGCCCGCCGAAGACTGGCATCGCTTCGAGGCGCCGAAGCGTGCGCGCCGGCTCTACCGCTACATCGGATAGCCGACGGAACGCGCGGCAGGCATGCCCGGCCGTGTCATGATCGCCGGGTGGCCTGTACCTTCTGCCTGATCGGCGACGGAGACGAGTCCGCCGACATCGTGCTCTCGACGGCCGAGGTCATCGGGTTCCTCGACCGGCGGCCCCTCTTCAAGGGTCATGTACTTCTCATCCCGCGGCAGCACGTGCTCACCCTCACCGAGCTCCCGGACGACCTCGTCGGGCCGCTCTTCAGGGCCGCGCGGGCCCTGGCACAGGCGGTCAAGGACGGGCTCGGCGCTCAGGGTTCGTTCGTGGCGATGAACAACACCGTCAGCCAGTCCGTCGCCCACCTGCATGTGCATGTCGTGCCCCGCACCAAGGGCGACGGGCTCCGAGGTTTCTTCTGGCCGCGCACCACGTACGCCGAGGGCGAAGCCGCGGACTATGCCGCACGCCTGAGGGCGGCTGTGGAGAGGTCATGACCCGCCGATCGGATTTCAGGTCGACTAGTGTTCTGACATGCGACGACTGTCCGGACTCGATGCCGCCTTCCTCGCCCTGGAGACACCCAGCTCCACCGGGCATGTCGGAGGCGTGTCCATCGTCGACGCGACGACCGCGGCCCAGGAGCTCAACCTCGAGCGCCTCATCTCGATCATGGAGCCTAGGCTCGCTCACGTCCCGGTGCTGCGCCAGCGTCTGGCCAGCGTGCCCTTCGGCCTGGACCAGCCGGTGTGGATCGACGACGAGCACTTCGACGTCGAGTACCACATCCGCGAGATCGCCCTGCCCAAGCCAGGCAGCGACGCGCAGCTCGCCGAGCAGGTGGCGCGCATACACTCACGCCCGCTCGACCGGGCCAAGCCGCTCTGGGAGACCTACCTCATCACCGGCCTGCGCAAGGGGCGGCTGGCGATCTACACCAAGGTGCACCACGCCGCCGTCGACGGGGTGTCGGGCACCGAGCTGATCACTCTCCTCTTCGAGCTGACCCCCGAACCGCAGGAGATGCCGCCGAGCGACTTCACGCCGCGGCCCGCGCCCAGCAGCCTGCGCCTCGGCCGCGACGCCGTGCTCAAGCTCGCGCTGCGGCCCTTCGAGGCGACCAAGCTCGTCACCGACGCGGTCGTCGCGGTTCCGTCGCTCGCGCCGTTGCTCAAGCCCTACCTCAACGCAATCCTGCGGCGCGGCTCCGGCAACAGGGACGGCGACGTCATCGATGTCGCGCCGACGCTCCCGCCGCCGACACCGCTCAACGGGCCCATCACACCGCACCGTAAATGCTCGTTCCGCAGCGTCAGTCTCGATGAGGTCAAGGAGATCAAGAACACCTTCGGCTGCTCGGTCAACGACGTCGTCATGTCGATGTGTGCGGCGGCGCTGCGACGCTGGCTACAGGAGCACAAGGCACTGCCGGACCGACCGCTCGTGTCCATGATGCCGGTGAGCATCCGCTCCGAGGACGACAAGTCACCCGACGGGAACAAGGTCTCGGCGATGCTCGTCTCCATCCCGACACACCTGGGGGACCCCCTCGAGCGGCTCGAGGCGACCAGGGCCGTGACCATGGCCGCCAAGAGCAACCAGGCGTCGATCCCTCAGGGTCTGGTCGACGAGGCCGTGGACTTCGCTCCGCCGGCACTGGTCGCGCGCGCCGCCCGCATGTACTTCGCCTCGCACATCTTCAACCGCGTCCCGCCGTTCAACGTCGTGATCTCCAACGTCCCCGGCCCGCCGATCCCGGTGTATGTGGCGGGCGCCAAGCTCCTCGCGCACTACCCGGTCTCGGTCGTCACCGACGGGCTGGCGCTCAACATGACGGTCATCGGCTACCTCGGTCAGCTCCACTTCGGACTCATCGCCGGGCGCGAGCGGGTCCCCGACGTGGACCGGATCAACGACTGGATCGAGGAGGAGCTCGCGATCCTGCTGGCCCTCGCTCGTGCTGAGCAAACGCGCCGGGCGCAGGAGGAGGAAGCGCGCAAGGGGGCACCCAAGCGACGCGCCGCCGCCACGGCCAAGGCACCAACCACAAGCCCCAAGGCGCCGGCGAAGCGAGCCGCTCGAGCGCGCTAGCGCACCCCTGCGACGCGGTACTGGATCGAGATCCGCGGACCGACCGCGTCGGCGGTCTTGGGCACGGAGTGCTCCCACTCGCGCTGGCAGGCGCCGCCCATGACGATGAGGTCGCCGTGGCCCAAACCGATCCGGTATGCGGTGCGCCCGCCGTTCGGTCGCAGCGCCAGAGTGCGCGGTGAGCCGACCGAGAGGATGGCGACCATGGTGTCCTCGGACCGGCTGCGCCCGACCCGGTCGCCATGCCAGGCCACCGAGTCGGTGCCGGTGCGGTAGTAGCACAGGCCGGCCGAGACGAACGGCTCGCCGAGCTCGTCGGCGTAGTGCCGGCTGAGCAGCGCTCGGGCGGTGTCGAGGACCGGATGGGGGAGCGGGTCCGCCCGGCCGTAGAACTTCGTCAGGCGCGGGACGTCGACGACCCGGTCGTACATCTGGCGTCGCTCCGCATGCCAGGGCACGTTCCGGACGAGAGCTTCGAAGAGGACGTCCGGGGCCGCCAGCCACCCGGGGCGGACGTCGACCCATGAGCGAGCGTCGAGCCCGATGCGCGTCATCCCGGCCCCGACCGCACGCAGCACGGGCTGCACGTGCGTCGCGCCGTCGAAGAGCGATCCCTGAAGCGCAAGGGCCATGTCGACACGCTACCACGCGCCACGAACGTGCGTTCGTTTTCTCTCCCAGGGAGGGAATGCTCATCCTCGGGAGGCAACGGTTGCCTCCCGAAGATGAAGGTTCCCTCCCTGGGCGAGAAAGTGCGGGCGGTGCGCCTGCCGACGCCACCGTCCCATCCGGGGGACAATGTCCGGTATGCCGCTGTACCGGGACGAGGGTGTCGTGCTGCGCACCCACAAGCTCGGCGAGGCCGACCGGATCGTCACGATCCTCACCCGCACGCGCGGCAAGGTCCGCGCCGTCGCCAAGGGGGTGCGCCGCACCAAGAGCCGCTTCGGCTCACGCCTCGAGCCCGGGATGGTCGTCGACGTCCAGTGCTACGAGGGGCGCAACCTCGACACGGTCACCCAGGCGGTCAGCCTGGCGACCTACGGCGACGCCATCTCCCGGGACTACCCGAGATGGACCGCTGCCGCTGCGGCGCTGGAGACCTGCGACCGGCTCACCGAGGAGGGCGAGCCCAACCTCCAGCAGTACCTCCTCATCGCGGGCGCGCTGCGGTCCCTCGCCGATGACGTGCACGCCCCGGAGCTGGTGCTCGACGCATACCTCCTGCGTGCGCTCGCCGTGGCCGGCTGGGCGCCGAGCTTCCACGACTGCGCGCGCTGCGGGGACCCCGGCCCGCACCGGGCCTTCAACCTCGCCTCGGGCGGGGTCGTCTGCCCCGGCTGCCGCCCGCCTGGCTCCGCCTCGCCTGCCCCGGAGACGCTCCGGCTCCTCGCCTCGCTGCTCACCGGCGACTGGATGATCGCCGACTCGAGCGAGCAGCGGCACCGGATCGAGGGCAGCGGCCTGACGAGCGCCTTCCTGCAGTGGCACCTCGAGCGCGGGGTCCGCTCGCTGCGCCTGGTCGAGCGCGCCTAGGCTGGCGGACCATGGCATACGAGCGGCCGTTCCCGCACCCGACCGGTGCGCGCCCGCCGGCGATCCCCGCAGAGGTGCTCCCGCGTCATGTCGCCGTGGTCATGGACGGCAACGGACGTTGGGCCAACGAGCGGGGTCTGCCGCGGACGAAGGGCCACGAGGCCGGCGAGAGTGCTCTCCTGGACGTCGTCGCCGGTGCGGTCGAGATCGGCGTGACGCACCTGTCGGCGTACGCCTTCTCCACCGAGAACTGGAAGCGCTCGCCCGATGAGGTGCGCTTCCTCATGGGGTTCAACCGCGACGTCATCCGCCGGCGCCGGGACCAGCTGCACTCATGGGGCGTGCGGATGCGGTGGGTAGGCCGCCGGCCGCGGCTGTGGTCCTCGGTGATCCGCGAGCTCGAGACGGCCCAGGAGATGACCCGGGACAACACCGGGCTCACGCTGTACTTCTGCGTCAACTACGGGGGGCGGGCCGAGATCGGCGACGCCGTGGCGCGACTGGCGGAGGACGTCAAGCGCGGCCGGCTCTCGCCGCGGCGGGTCGACGAGGACACGGTCGCGCGCTATCTGCCCGAGCCGGACATGCCCGACGTCGACCTCTTCGTGCGCAGCTCGGGGGAGCAGCGCACGTCGAACTTCCTGCTGTGGCAGAGCGCCTATGCCGAGATGGTCTTCCAGGACCGGCTCTGGCCGGACTACTCGCGCCTCGACCTGTGGGAGGCGATCGAGACGTATGCGGCCCGCGACCGCCGCTATGGCGGCGCCGTCGACCGGGCGGCTGGGACCGCGACGCCCACGGCCGGGGGGGCGCAGGCATGACAGAACCAGAGACACGGACCGAGGAGCAGCTCGCCCCGTCGTCCCGGTCATCGGGGCGCTCGGGCGGCGACCTCGTCCCGTACGTCCTCTCAGCCATCATCGTCGTCCTCATCCTCATGCGCGCCACGATCAGCGACTATCTCGCGACCAACGGCGCGCTGGCCGCATGGCTGACGGTGTTCGTCTCGATCGGCCTGCAGGCGCTGCCCTTCCTCGTCATGGGCGTGGCCCTCTCAGCCCTCATCGCCGTCTACGTGCCGACGGATGTCCTCGCGAGATGGCTCCCTCGCCATCCCGCCGCCGCCGTGCCGGTCGCCGGGTTGTCAGGCATGGTGCTGCCGGGGTGCGAGTGCGCCTCGGTGCCCATTGCGGGTTCGCTCATGTCTCGGGGGATCAAGCCCGCGGCGGCCCTGACCTTCCTTCTGGCCGCTCCGGCGATCAACCCGATCGTGCTCGTCTCGACCGCCGTGGCATTCAACGGCCGGTACGAGTTCGTGGCGGCGAGGTTCATCGCCTCTCTGAGCGTCGCCGTCATCATGGGCTGGCTCTGGCTGTTCATCGGGCACCGCCTGCCGCTTCGGATCCCACGGAGGCACAGTCACGGATCCACGCGCCTCGGCAGCTTCGTCGGCGCCGCGGGTCACGACCTCTTCCAGGCCGGCGGTTTCCTCGTCATCGGCTCAGCCGTGGCCGCGACGGTCAACGTGCTCGTGCCCCGGGCGTGGATCGACTCGATCGCCGGATCACTCCTGTTGTCCGTGCTCATCCTGGCGATCTTCGCGGTCATCGTCGCGGTGTGCTCGGAGGCCGACGCGTTCATCGCGGCCAGTCTCAGCCAGTTCCCGCCGTCGGCCCAGCTCGCCTTCATGGTCGTGGGGCCTGCGGTGGACGCGAAGCTCTTCGCCATGCAGGCGGGCACCTTCGGCAAGAGCTTCGCGCTGCGCTTCGCGCCCGCGACGTTCGTCGTCGCCGTCATCATGTCCATCCTCGTCGGAGGTCTGCTGCTGTGAACCGGCTCACCCAGGGCGTCATCATGGCCGTCATCGGGGCCACGGTCATCACCGCGACGATCACCGGACTCTTCCTCAACTTCGTCAAGGACATCCTCGAGATCCCGCTCCTCGTCGCCGCGGTGATCCTCATCCTCATGGGGCTGTACCAGGCCTTCGCGGAGGACCGCGGCCCCGACGCCGTCGTCCACAGGCCCGGCCACGACGTGGCGCACGACAAGGTCTCCCTGGTCGGCTGGTTCCTCGTCCTCCCGTTCCTCGTGATGAGCGTCGTCGTCCCCCCGCCGCTCGGTGCATACTCCGCTCAGCGTGACACCGGGCTCACGACCCAGGTCGCGGGCGGAGGCTGGGAGCCGCTGCCACCTGGTGACCCGGTTGAGATGACCCTTGGCGCCTACCAGGGTCGCGCGCTCTTCGACGAGTCCGAGTCCTTGCGCGACCGCCAGATCCGCCTGATCGGGTTCGTCTCCTCGGTCGACTCCGGTGAGGGCTGGGCGATCACCCGGCTCGCGCTCAACTGCTGCGCCGCTGACGGCTACGCGCTCAAGGTCGACGTGGTCGGCGGCGAGCCACTGCCCGACGACACGTGGATCGAGGCCGTCGGCCGGTGGGTCCCGACGCCACCGAACGCGGACGGCTCCTACTCACTCCCGATCCTCGAGATCGAGTCGATGGGCCAGATCGAGCCGCCCGAGAACCCCTACGAGTGACCGGTCGCCGATAGGTCAGATGGAGCAGCCGCCGCAGCGGCCGAAGATCTCGACGGTGTGGGTCACCTCGGTGAAGCCGTGCTCGCTGCTCATCGCCGCCGCCCAGCGCTCGACCGCGGGACCGTCGATCTCGACGGTGCGGCCGCACTGGCGACAGACGAGGTGGTGATGGTGCCCGCTCGAGCAGGCACGGTACACGGACTCGCCGTCATCGGTGCGCAGCACGTCGATCTCGCCGTCGGCGGCCATGGCCTGGAGGTTGCGGTAGACGGTCGCGAGGCCGACCTTCGTCCCTGACTCGGCGAGCCGGGTGTGCAGCTCCTGCGCGGAGACGAACTCCGCGGTGGCGTCCAGTGCGGTCGCGAGCGCGGCGCGCTGTCGGGTGTGCCGTCGCGCCTCGGTGCCGGCGTGCGTGGTCGCCTCGCTCATCGATCCCCCTGAGCGGTCGGAGCAACTCCGACCCCTTCGGGAGCCGGGTGGTGCTCGTCGTAGTGCTCGAGGTGCGCCGCGTGGCGGTGCCCGTCGTGGAGGTAGTCGACATGGTCGTCGTGCAGGACCGCCTCGTGCCCGCAGTCCGGACCGTGCTCGTGGTCGTGCCGCTCGGCGTGCCGGTGCGAGCGCGCAGCGAGGCGCCCGGCGACCGAAGTGACGAGGGCCGTGGCGATGAAGATCGCGATGAGGATGAGGACGATCGTCCCGCCCGACGGGGTCTCGGTGTAGTACGACGTGACCACGCCGGTGACCGCGGCGACGACTCCGATGAGCGCCGCCCACCGCACGGTGGTGGCGAAGCTCCGCCCGATCCGCTGCGCTGTCGCGTTCGGCAGGATCATCAGGGCGCTGATGAGAAGCAGACCGACGATCCGCATCGAGACGACGACGGTGACGGCGGTGAGGACGGCCAACGTGAGATTGAGGGCGGTGACCCGCATGCCGGTGGCCCGCGCATACTCCTCGTCGTTGGCGACGGCGAACAGTCTCTGGCGCAGAACCGTGGCGGTCCCGACGACGATGACACTGAGGACGGCAAAGGCGATGAGGTCGGCACGGGTCGTCGTCAGAATCGCCCCGAAGAGGTATCCGGTGAGGTTGGCGGCCGATGACGACGTCGACTGGCTCATGAGGACGACACCGGCGGCGATGCCGCCGTAGAACATCACCGCGAGAGCGACATCTCCGGAGGTTCCGCCCCGCATGCGGAGCAGCTCGATGGCGACACCCGCAAGCACCGCGGCGACCAGCGCGGTGTAGACCGGCTGGGTGCCGGTGAGGACACCGACGGCCACACCCGCGAGGGCGACGTGACCCATGCCATCGCCGATGAGCGACATCCGCCGCTGGACGAGGAAGACTCCGACGAGAGGGGCGGCGAACCCGACGAGCACCGCTCCGATGAGGGCGTTGCGCATGAACTCGAGGGCGAGCATCTCGCTCATGACGCCCTCCTCACCGTCGTGGGGTCGAGCGGACCGGGGCCGAGAGGCGACGTGACAGGCATCGTGGACGAGAGCTCCGGGTGGTGAGCCGACCCGTGGGCGTGAGCGGCCATGTGCGCCTCGTACTGGGTGCTCGTGCCGTCGAAGTCGACGTGGCCGTCGCTCACGCACACCACGTGGGAGACGATGTCGTTCAGGGCGTCGAGCTCATGGGTGACGACGAGCATGGTCGTGCCGTCGGATGCGAGGCGGCCGAGGACGTCGGCGAGGACCTGCTGGTTGGCGGAGTCCACGCCTGCCGTCGGCTCGTCCATGATGAGGATCTGCGGCTGCGCGGCGAGGGCACGGGCGATGAGAACCCTGCGCTGCTGGCCGCCCGAGAGCCGGCTGACCTCGGCCCGGGCACGATCCGCGAGACCGACAGTCGCGATGGCCTCCGCGATGATGCCCCCGTCTGCCGCAGTCGCCCGCTGCCACCAGCGCCGGCGTGGAAGACGCCCGCACGCGACGACTTCCTCGACCGTCGCGGCGACCGATGTCGAGAGGGAGTGATGCTGGGGTACGTACCCGATCGCGGTCCGGTCGTGCAGATCTGCCAGGGGAGTGCCGAGCACCTCGACCGAGCCGCCGAGGTGGTCGGCGAGGCCGAGCACCCCGCGGACGATGGTGGACTTGCCCGAGCCGTTCGGGCCGAGGATCGCGACGACATCGCCCGCGTTGACGGTGAGGGTCACACCCGAGACCACGCGCTGGTCGGCATAACCGAACGCCGCCTCACGCAGGACCAGAGGAGGACGGGTCATCTATGAGCAGTCCTGGCCCTGGCGCAGCGTCTGCAGGTTGACTCGCATGATCTCAAAGTAGTCGCTTCCGGCCGAGGCGTCGGTGATGCCCTCGAGCGTATCGAGGACGGCGACCTGTGCGCCGCTCTCCCGGGCGATGGTCTCGGTGAGTGCCGGGTCCACGAGGGTCTCGGAGTAGATCGTTGTCACGCCGCTCTCGCGAACGTGCTCGACGAGGTCGCGCATTGCCGCTGCGGAGGGCTCGCTCTCGGTGGAGAGGCCGGAGATGCCCTCCTGGTGCAGGTCGTAGCGGTCGGCGAGGTAGCCGAAGGCCGTGTGGCCGGTGACGAGGTCGCGGTGGGTGCAGGTCCCCAGGGCGGTCGAGAACTCCTCATCGAGGGCTGCCAGCTCAGCGGTGAACTCCGCCGCCCGGGCCTCGTAGTCCTGGGCGCCCTCCGGGTCGAGCTCCACGAGACGGTCGGTGATCGCCTCGGCGACCGAGGCATAGCGGATCGGGTCGAGCCAGAAGTGCGGGTCCGTCGCCTCGTCGTTGTGCGCGTCGCCTTCCTCGTCGCTGTGCGCGTCGCCTTCGTCGTCGCCGTGTCCGTGGCCGTCGTCGATGGCCGTCAGGGTGAGGTCGGCGTACTCAGAGACCTCGAGGGCCCGCTCGCCGGCGACGCTTCCGACAGCGTCGTCGACGGCGGGCTGGAACTCGGCGAGGTAGACGACCAGGTCGACACTGCTGAGCTGACCCACCTCCCTCGGGGTGAGCTCGGCGTCGTGGGGGTCGGCACCCGGCTGGGTGAGAGGCGTGACCGAGACGCGGTCGCCGCCGATGCGCTGCACGGCGAACTCGAGCGGGTAGAAGGCCGCTGCGACATCGAGAGCCGGCTCGAGGGGCTCGGGCTCGACGGCTGCCGCAGGGGTCGTCGTGGCGGGCCCGTCACCGGCGGTGGTCGTCGATGTCGCTCCACCACCACTGCAGGCGCCGAGAGAGGTGACGAGGGCCGATGCGGCGAGGAGACCGAATGAACGCTTCATGAGAATCATT
The DNA here is from genome assembly GCA_046260445.1 of Dermatophilaceae bacterium. Lineage (GTDB taxonomy): Bacteria > Actinomycetota > Actinomycetes > Actinomycetales > Dermatophilaceae > F2B08. Next base: position 27,097 of record JBHEPF010000045.1, read on the forward strand.
CTCGCCTCAAGTGAGAATCATTGTCAAAAGCAGAGGTCAGGCGCCAGTGCGGGGGTTGGCGCGCGTGACCGCGGCGACGATGACGATGGCGATCACGGCGAAGCGCATGAGCCGGTCGACGGTGGTCAGGGTCGGCCAGCCCAGATAGAGCAGCCAGGTGAGGAACACGGCGACGAGCGCGATGAGGATCCAGCCGTAGGTCGGGATGACCACTCCGGCCACCATGAACCCGAGGATGAGGAGGAAGGGCGCCCATCGGGGCCACTCCGCCAGCCGCTTGACGAGGGGATAGCTGGCGGACTCGACGGACTCTCTCAGGCTGGGCACGAGCGCCAAGTCTAGGCGGCGCCGACGGCGCGCGGTCGACGCGGGTCGCGGATCCACTCCGACCACGACCCGATGTAGGGCGTGGACGGGATCCCGGCCTCGTGCAGGGCGAGCGTGAGCTGGCAGGCGGTGATGCCGGAGCCGCACGAGGTGCCGAGCGGCCGGTCAGTCGGTATGCGGTGCTCACCGAGCGTCGCCCGGATCGCCTGCGGTGGGGCGAACCGGCCGTCCGGGCGCATGACCTCGGCGATCGGCAGGCTGCGCGAGCCCGGGATGTGACCCGCCTCGGCGTCGATCGGCTCGACCTCGCCGCGGAACCGTTCAACGGTGCGGGCGTCGAGCAGAGCGCCTCCGCCCTCGATGAAGCGCGGCACGTCGAGGGCCTCGAGGACCGGCAGCGCACCAGGACGCACCGTCACCGTGCCGTCATCAGATGCCGGCACGTCAGTCGTCGTCCCGCCTCCGGCACGAACCCACGCCTCGAGTCCGCCGTCGAGCACCCGGACGTCCGCGAGCCCGGCCCAGCGCAGCACCCACCACGCGCGGGCCGCGCTGAGCGAGGTCTGCTGGTCATAGACCACGACCTGCGAGTCGTCGTGTACCCCGAGGGCGCGCAACCCGGCCTCGAGCCGCTCTGGCGTCGGCATCGGATGCCGGCCGCGCTCGCCCGGTGGGTCGGCGAGGACGGCATCGAGGTCGAGGAACCGGGCCCCCGGAAGGTGAGCCGCTGCATAGCGGTCCCGACCGGCGGTGCCGCTCAGCGCATACTGCACGTCGAGGAGCACGACCTCGGCGAGGCGCTCCCCCAGTTCGGCTGGGGAGAGGAGGGCGCCGGCCTGCTCACCCACGGATGCCCTGGACGATCATGATGACGCCGAAGACGGCGAAGAGGGCGGCGGCGCCGTAGCGGATGAGCAGCTCGGGCAGGTGCTTGCCGGCCACCGCCCCGACGACGATGGCCAGGCCGATCGCCGCGACCTCGCCGACGACGCTGCCGAGGTAGACCGGCCAGAAGCCGTCCCGCATGGCCAGGGTCGCGCTCGCGAGCTGGGTCTTGTCGCCGAGCTCGGCGATGACGAAGGCGGTGAACGCGGCCGTGATGACCGTACGACTGCCCGCCATCGGCGAGAGCGTGTCGAGCTCCTCGTCGTCGTCATCGTCGTCGTCGCGCAGGGTCCAGACGGCGAAGAGCAGGAAGATGACCCCGGCGCCGATCGTCACGACGTCGCGGTGGTCGTCCAGGAAGGTGCCGAGCAGCGCTCCGAGGCCGACGGCGATGGCGAACATGAGCAGGATCGCGAAGAACATCCCGATGAAGACGTCCCTGGCACGGTGCTTGGCCGCCATCGCGAGCGCCATGAGCTGGCTCTTGTCGCCGAGCTCGGCGAGGAAGACGACACCGGCGGCGACGAGAGCGGCGGAGAGCACGGGGGGAGTCTACGCACCGGACCCACGGGCAGGGGAGGTCGCGCATTCGGAGGGACCGTGGGGTGGGTGGGACACTGGTGCGGCTATGTCGACGACCATCGTGACCCCTGTGGCGAGCCCTGTCGGGGCCCCGCCCTCCTCGCCCTCGCCGAGCGTGCTCCCGCCGTTGTGCATCGGGCGGCACACGATCGAGTCACCCGTCGTGCTCGCGCCGATGGCCGGCATCACCAACCGTGCCTTCCGCCGGCTGTGCCGCGAGTACGGGGCCCCTGGAACAGGCGCCTCGGGTGCGACCTCGCTCTACGTCTCCGAGATGATCACCTCGCGCGCCCTCGTCGAGCGGTCCTCGGAGACGATGCGGCTCATCGAGCACGACCCGGAGGAGTCGCCGCGCTCGATCCAGCTCTATGGCGTTGACCCGGCCACCGTGGGCGCCGCGGTCCGGATCCTCGTGAGCGAGGACCGCGCCGACCACATCGACCTCAACTTCGGCTGCCCGGTGCCCAAGGTCACCCGCAAGGGCGGGGGAGCGGCCCTGCCCTGGAAGCGGGACCTGTTCCGCTCGATCGTCGCCACCGCGGTCCGGGAGGCGAGCCGGTATGCGGTGCCCGTGACGATCAAGATGCGCACCGGGATCGACGCGGACCATCTGACCTACCTCGACGCTGCGCGGGCTGCTGAGGCGGAGGGCGTGGCGGCCATCGCGCTCCATGCCCGCACGGCCGCGCAGGCCTACAGCGGCACGGCCGACTGGTCGGCGATCGCCCGGCTCAAGGAAGCCATCACGTCGGTCCCCGTCCTCGGCAACGGTGACATCTGGTCCGCCGAGGACGCTCTCGAGATGGTCCGCCAGACAGGCTGCGACGGCGTCGTCGTGGGGCGCGGCTGCCTGGGCCGCCCGTGGCTCTTCGCCGACCTCGCCGCGGCGTTCGCGGGGGAGCCCGTGCGAGTGGAGCCGACGCTCGGTGAGGTGAGCGCGATCATGCGCCGGCATACGGTCTATCTCGCGGAGTTCTACGGGGACGAGCCGCGCGCCTGCCGGGACATCCGCAAGCACATCGCGTGGTACCTCAAGGGCTTCCCCGCGGGATCCAGCGTGCGCAGCCGGCTCGCGCTCGTCGACTCCCTCGCGGCGCTCGACGATCTCATCGCGACTCTCGACCCGAGTGCTCCCTGGCCCGGCGAGGCTGCAGAAGGGCAGCGGGGCCGGGCCGGGTCACCGCGCGTCGTCGCACTGCCGGAGGGGTGGCTCGCCTCGCCTGACCTCGACGACGCGACGCGGGCTCGGCTGGCGGCCGCGGAGATCTCGGTCTCCGGGGGCTGAGGGGGGTTTCTCGAGCGCCGAGATCAGTCGTTCCTCCCGAGACGAGGTCTCCCCGCGTCGGGATGGCGCTATATCGCCTGGTGGGACGGCCGCGCCTCGGGTCGGCGCGAGCGGCTGATCTGGGCGCGCGGGGTGCGCCGTCAGGGTCCTCGCTCACTGCGTGACACGCCCGGGATTCGAAGGTGCACGGTCTCCTCTGTCACATCCGCCACTCTTGTCTCATGGCTCTCGCACCGTCCTGGGACTCGGTCGCGGCGCCGGGGCTCCGGACGCCGGAGTTCACCCTGCCGGCGCGCCGTTGGACCCCCTCCATCCCGGTGTACCCGGCGGGCCGTCACCGCGGCGCGCGACGCCCGTGGCTCGTCGCGCTCCTGACGGCCTTCGTGCCCACCCGGCAGTACGCGGGCCGGCACCGGGAGGGCTCGGCGGGCACCGCATACAACGGTCGTCACCGGCCCTGACCACCACAGTCCTCACCACCAAAGTCCTCACCGCCGCAGCTCTGACCGCACCGACCCGGCCGAGGACAGGACCTGTCAGCGCGGCTCACTAGGCTCTCTGCCGTGAGCTACACGGAGCGGGACCGCGAGCGATGGGTGGCTGAGGACCCCGCCACCAAGCGCGCCGACCGCGACGACTTCGCCCGCGACCGGGCCCGGCTCATCCACTCCGCCTCGCTGCGCCGACTCGCCTCCAAGACCCAGGTCCTGCAGCCCACCACCGACGACTTCATCCGCAACCGGCTCACGCACTCCCTCGAGGTCGCCCAGATCGGGCGGGAGTTCGGCGCCGCCCTCGGGTGCAGCGGCGACGTCGTCGACACGGCCTGTCTCGCCCACGACCTCGGACACCCGCCCTTCGGCCACAACGGCGAGACCGCGCTCGACGCGCTCGCGGTCGACATCGGGGGCTTCGAGGGCAACGCCCAGACGCTGCGGATCCTCACCCGGCTGGAGCCCAAGCGCTCTCACGCAGACGGCCGGCCGGCCGGGCTCAACCTCACCCGGGCCAGCCTCGACGCCGCGACGAAGTACCCCTGGCGGCGCGGCCGGGGGCCGGTCGAGACGCACAAGTTCGGCGTCTACGAGGACGACCGCGTGGTCTTCGACTGGTTCCGCGACGGTGCGGCACCGGGCCGGCGCTCGCTCGAGGCCGAGGTGATGGACTGGTCCGACGACGTGGCCTACTCCGTCCACGACGTCGAGGACGCCATCGCCTCCGGGCGGCTCGACCCCCGTCGGCTGCGGGACGTCATCGAGGTCGACGGCGTGCTGGCCGTTGCGGCCGGGGTCTACGCCACCGACCTCACCGGCGAGGACCTCGGCGCCGCCCTCGACCGCGTGCTGGCCACCGGCGCAGTCCCGTCCCGCTACGACGGGTCCCGGGCCGACCGGGCCGTCCTCAAGGACATGACGTCGCGGCTCATCGGCCGGTTCGTGCAGGCCGTCGAGCAGGCCACCAGGGCGGCTCACGGCACCGGGGACCTCGTCCGGCACGAGGCAGACCTCATCGTCCCGCTCGAGACACGGGCCGAGTGTGCGGTGCTCAAGGCGGTCGCCGCCCACTTCGTCATGTATGCGCAGGAGCGGGTTGCTCTCATGGCCCGCGAGCGCGAGATCATCGGCGATCTGGTGGCGATGGTGGGTGAGGCGCCGCAGACCCGTCTCGACCCGGACCTGCGCGACGACTACGAGACGGCCGGCTCCGACGCGGCGGCCCGGCGGGTGGTCATCGACCAGGTGGCCTCGCTCAGCGACGTCCGGGCGATGGCGCTGCACCGTGAGTGGTCGTGACGATCGGCCGACTGACGGTCCCGGCTCATAGACTGCACGCGTGGCGGGTCTGATCCATCCTGATGACATCGCGGCCGTCAAGGAACGGGCGTCGATCGAGGATGTCGTGCGCGAGCACGTGACGCTGCGACCCGCGGGGGTGGGCTCGTCCAAGGGGCTCTGCCCCTTCCACGACGAGAAGACGCCGTCCTTCACGATCCGCCCGGCGATGGGCTACTACCACTGCTTCGGGTGCGGCGAGAGCGGCGATGTCATCTCCTTCATCCAGAAGGTCGAGCACCTCACCTTCGCCGACGCGGTCGAGCGGCTCGCCGGCGGGCTCGGCATGGAGCTGCGACGCACCGAGGGGACCGGACGCAGCGAGATGAGCCTGTCCGGCCGTTCGCGGCTCATCGAGGCGCACCGGGTCGCGCAGGAGTACTACGAGGAGCACCTGCGCGACCTCGGCAACCAGCGGGCCCGGGTGGCCAGGGACTTCCTGCGCTCTCGCGACTTCAACGGGGAGGCGGCCGCCCGGTTCGGGGTCGGCTTCGCCCCGATGGGCTTCGACGAGCTGAGCCGCCACCTCACCGGCAAGGGCTTCACCGAGGACGAGCTCGTCACCTCCGGGCTCGCCGGCCGTGGGCAGCGCGGCCTCTATGACCGGTTCCGCGGACGGCTCGTCTGGCCGATCCACAACCCTGCGGGCGACGTCGTCGGGTTCGGGGCACGCCGGCTCTTCGACGACGACCGCATCGAGGCCAAGTACCTCAACACCGCCGAGACCCCCATCTACAAGAAGAGCCAGGTGCTCTACGGCCTCGACCTCGCCCGCAAGGCGATGGCCAAGGAGCGCGTCGCCGTCATCGTCGAGGGATACACCGACGTCATGGCCGCCCACCTCTCCGGCGTGGAGACGGCCGTCGCGACCTGCGGCACGGCCTTCGGGGTCGACCACATCAAGATCCTGCGCCGGATCGTGCGGGACGAGGAGGGGATGAGCCCGGCCCGGGTCGTCTTCACGTTCGACGGTGACGCCGCCGGGCAGAAGGCCGCGATGAAGGCGTTCGCCGAGGACCAGCGCTGGGCCGCTCAGTCGTATGTGGCGGTCGCCCCCGACGGGATGGACCCCTGCGACCTGCGCAAGGCCAAGGGTCCCGAGGCGGTCCAGGCCCTCGTCGCCGACGCCACCCCGATGTTCGAGTTCGCCGTCCGCACCACGCTCGCCCGTTTCGACCTCACCTCGCCCGAGGGTCGGGTCGCGGCCGCCCGCGCCGTCGCGCCGATGGTCTCGACCGTGCGCGACCCGGGGCTCCGTCCCGAGTACACCCGTGAGGTCGCCGGCTGGCTCGGGATCGACATCACGCAGATGCAGGGCGAGGTGGCCCGGGCCGCGCGATCCCCGCGACCGGCTCCGGGGAGCCGGCAGGAGCAGGCGAGCAGCGCATACCCAGGAGCGGACGCGGGGTCGCCGACGATCGGCGCGCCCGACCTGCGCGACCCGCTCGTCCATGCCGAGCGGCAGCTGCTCCAGGTGCTCATCCAGTACCCCGGGATGGTCGACCCGAGCGCGATCCAGGGGATCCCCGTCGAGGCCTTCGTCGCGCCGGCGCACCGGGCGGTCTTCGAGGCGCTGCGCTCGGTGACCTTCGACGACTCAAGGCCGCTCACCGCGTGGCTAGAGCTGATCCGTGCCGCGGCCCCGCTCGTCGTCCATGACTACCTGTCCGAGCTCGCCGTCGCGGACCTGCCGAGCGCACTCGACGAGAACACCGGCCGGCCCCAGCGACGCTATGTCGAGGCGCTGCTCTCGCGCGTGCACGAGGTGGCCCTCACCCGGTCCATCTCCGACCTCATGGTCCGGGTACGCCAGGTCGACACCGGCGGAGAGAACGACCCGGACGAGACCCGGGAGCTCTATGCCGAGCTGCAGGCCCTGCAGCGCACGCTGGCCACCCTTCGAGAGACAACGGCAGGACGGTAGATGGGCATCTTCGGACGGCAGAACGACGCCAAGGACCCGCTGGCGGAGGTCGACCTCGGTCTCGCGACCGGCGATCGGATCCTTGCGGCATGCCATGACACGGCCACGGGCGAGGCGCTGACGGCCTCGACCCACCACCTGAGCGTCGTCGGCACGGACGGGACGGTCCGGCTGCAGCGGCCGTGGCACCTCGTCGACACCGGCAGCTATGACAACGACGCCGACGTCCTGCACGTGAGCTGGGTCGACCGGGCCCCCGATCTCGCTCTGCGCGTCGGCGGACACCGGCCGTTCCTCCAGGCCTTCCGGGAGCGGGTCCAGGCCTCCGTCGTCATCGCCGACACCCTCGACCTCGGTCAGAGCCGGGCCGCGCGCCTCGTCATCCGCAAGGACCTGGGCCAGGACCGGCTGCTCGACCAGGTCATCCTCGGCAAGGGTGTGCGCCTCGGCGACCCCGGGGTGCGGCCGCGGGTCGAGACGGCCCGCCGAGCGCTTCGCGAGCAGGTCGGCCTGCACTGAGGGCTCGACCGAGGTTGAGGCTCGGCTGCGGCCGGCTCACGCCGCGCCGATTGGGTGGGATCGTGCGGAATTTGCTATCGTGACCGAGCCATTCCCCCGTAGCTCAATTGGCAGAGCATTCGACTGTTAATCGAAGGGTTGTTGGTTCGAGTCCAACCGGGGGAGCGCTTCGTTCCGGGGAATTGCCCGGGGACGCCGAAGGCCCGGACCTCACGGTCCGGGCCTTGGTACGTTCCTCAGGTGTATGCGCTGGTCACTTGAGCTTCTTGCCATGTGGGTGGTGGGCGGTCCGTCGGTCGTGGATCTCATCCTCGACCCCCTCGAGCGCGTTGACGCCGAACTCGCCAGGGCCGAGCAGGGCGGAGGCGGCCGTCGCCCCGCCCGCAATGTGTCCGCGACGGTTGATGAACTGCTCGAGCCGTCCGGCGGAGGTGGTGAGCATCCAGTTGAGCAGGATGAAGATGACCCCGATGATGATGTACGCAGCGACCACGTTGCCGTAACGGGAACCGAGCTGACGTCCGGCGGTGATGAGCTCCGGATAGGTGATCGCGGTGCCGAGAGCGCTGTCCTTGAGGACCACGACGAGCTGGCTCATCAAGGCGGGGAGCATGGCCGTAAGGGCCTGAGGCAACTTGATGGAACGCAGGGTCTGGCCCTCGGTGAGTCCGACGGCGAGCCCCGCCTCGCCCTGGCCCGCGGGGAGCTGGTGGACGCCGGAGCGGACCAGCTCGGCGATGACCGAGCCGTTGTAGAGGGTCAGTGCGGTGACGACAGCCCAGAAGGATGCCTGTGACCCCGGCATCCCGAGGTTCCGGGCGAAGAAGAAGAAGGTGAAGATCATCATCAGGAGCACGGGGACCGAGCGGAAGAACTCGACGATGACCCCGCACACCCAGCGCACCGGGCGGATGTGGGACAGCCGGCCCATTCCGAAGACAAGGCCGAACATCACCGCGAACACGACCGAGACCGCTGCGGCCTGCAGGGTCTTGAACAACCCCGGCAGAAGGTACTGCGTCCACGTCTCGCCGAGGAGGAAGGGCCGCCACAACTGGCCCTCGAGCTGGTTCTGCTCGTTGAACTTCCACAGCACGAGAGCGATGACCCCGACGCCGAGAAGAGCGCCGAAGATCGTGAGGATGAGGTGCCGACGCTTGGCCCTCGGCCCGGGGACGTCGAAGAGGACGTTCTGAGCGCTCATCGCTTCACCGCCAGTCGCCGGGACATCGCGGTGAACCCGACGCCGATGGGGAGGGTCAGAATGACGAACCCGAGGGCGAAGATGAAGAACACGATGAGGCTACCGGTCTCGTTCTCGATGATGGTGCGCATCAGGGCGGCGGCCTCCGGGACGCTGATGACCGCCGCGACGGTCGTGTTCTTGATCAGGGCGATGAGGACCGAGCCCAGGGGGGCGATGGCGCCGCGGAACGCCTGCGGCAGGATCACCTGGCTGAGCGACTGGTTGAACGTCAAGCCGATCGCCCGAGCCGCCTCCGCCTGTCCGACGGGCACCGTGTTGACCCCCGATCTCAGCGCCTCACAGACGAAGGAGGCGTGGTAGGCCGATAGGCCGACGATCGCCCAGCGGAAGGCGTTCGCCGCCAGCGAGTTCGGGGCATCACGGGGTGCCAGGTAGATCTCGAGGATGAAGAGAGCACCGAGGGAGCAGAAGACGAGGATGAGGGTGAGCGGGGTGTTGCGAGCGATGTTGACGTAGAGGGTGCCCAGCACCTGGAGGGTGCGGACCGGGGAGACGCGCATGATCGCGAGGATCGTGCCGAAGACGAGAGAGCCGAGGGCGGACCACAGGGCGAGCTGGATCGTCATCCAGAAGGCACCGAGGAGGTCGTACCTCGAGAGGATGTCGATCATGCGTCCTCCGGGTCTATGGGGTGGGGGCGAGGGTGGGTATGCCGTCCTCGGGTGAGGACGGCATACCCACCATCAGGCTCGGATGAGCGGGTGGCTACTCGCAGTCGGCGGGGGTGGGCGGGTTGCCCGGACCGGGCTCGTAGCCGGCCGGCCCGAGCGTGTCCGCGACGGCCTGCTCCCAGGCTCCGTCCTCGACCATCTTGGTGATGGCGTCGTTGACGGCCTCGCACAGCTCGGTGTCACCCTTGGTCAGGCCGACGCCGTACTGCTCCTCGGTGAAGGGCTCACCGACGAGCTTGAGCTGACCGGCGTACTGCTCCTGCGCGGCGAAGCCGGCGAGGATCGTGTCGTCGGTCGTGACGGCGTCGATGCCGCCGGACAGCAGAGCGGGCAGGCACTCCGAGTAGGTGCCGAACTCCTGGAGCTGGACCTCGGGGTACTCGTCCTTGATGTTCTGTGCCGGCGTGGACCCCGTCACCGAGCACAGTCGCTTCCCGTCGAGCGTGTCCGGACCGGTGATCTCCGTATCGTCGGCGCGCACGAGAAGGCCCTGGCCGGCGATGAAGTACGGACCGGCGAAGGAGATGCGCTCCTTGCGGGAGTCGGTGATGGAGTACGTCGCGAAGACGAGGTCGACCTGGTCGGTCTCGATAAGCGTCTCGCGCTGGGCACTCGGCGCCTCGACCCACTCGATCGAGCCCTCGTCGACGCCGAGCTCGGCGGCGACGTACTTCGCGACCTCGACGTCGAAGCCGGCGTACTCGCTACCTTCGCGCAGGCCGAGGCCGGGCTGGTCGAACTTGATGCCGATGCGGAGGCTGTCGTAGCTGCCGCCGCCCTCGGCGGTGCTGCCGGCGTCCGCTGTGGCGTCATCTGTGCTCGCCGTGTCGTCCGAGCCGCAGGCGGCCAGACCGAACGTGAGGGCCGCGGCGGCGCCGATCGCCCCCATGCGTCGTGTGAACATGTGCTTCTCCTTTGTTTCCCTGGTGACCCGCCAGGTGAGCGGCGAGTGCGGGGTCTGGGTGGGTGGAAGGGGTCTAGTGAGTGAGGATCTTGCCGAGGAAGTCCTTGGCCCGCTCGGACTGCGGGTTGGTAAAGAACTGCTCCGGGGTGTTCTCCTCGATGATGGCTCCCTCGGAGAGGAAGACGACGCGGTTGGCGGCCTTGCGTGCGAAGCCCATCTCGTGCGTGACAACGACCATGGTCATCCCGGACTCGGCGAGCCCGACCATGACGTCGAGAACCTCGTTGATCATCTCCGGGTCGAGGGCGCTCGTCGGCTCGTCGAAAAGCATGACCTTGGGATCCATGGCCAGGGCTCGGGCGATGGCGACGCGCTGCTGCTGCCCACCGGAGAGCTGAGCCGGGTACTTCTTCGCCTGGGCCTCGACGCCAACGCGGGTGAGGATCTCCATCGCGCGCTTCTCGGCGTCGCCCTTCTTCATCTTTCGCACCTTGCTCGGCCCGAGCGTGACGTTCTCGAGGATCGTCTTGTGCGCGAAGAGGTTGAAGGACTGGAACACCATGCCGACATCGGCGCGCAGCCGGGCGAGACCCTTGCCCTCCTCGGGAAGGACGGTGCCGTCGATGCTGATCACTCCGCTGCCGATCGTCTCGAGGCGGTTGATCGTGCGGATGAGGGTCGACTTGCCCGACCCCGAGGGGCCGATGAGGACGACGACCTCACCCCGGCCGACGGTGAGGTTGATGTCTTGCAGGACGTGCAGGTCACCGAAGTGCTTGTTGACGTCCTTCATGACGACCAGTGGCTCTGACATGGGTCGAACCTACCGACTCAGGGCTCGTGTGTCCCACGCCACAGGGCACCAACTTGGTAACCATGCGGTCACGACTCGTTCACGTCCGGCTCACTCGAGCTGTTCCACGGCGAGCTGGCCCTCGGCATAGCGGGACCGAAGGACCTTCTTGTCGAACTTGCCGACCGAGGTCTTGGGCACCTCGTCGATGAAGGACCACCGCTCCGGCAGCTGCCAGTGCGCCACCTTGCCGTCCAGGAAGTCCCTTAGCTCCGCGGCCGTCACCTCGGCCCCCTCGGCGACGACGACGGTTGCGAGCGGCCGCTCACCCCACTTCTCGTCGGGGATGCCGATGACGGAGGCCTCGACGACGCTCGGGTGCGCCATGATCGCGTTCTCGAGGTCGACCGAGCTGATCCACTCGCCGCCGGACTTGATGACGTCCTTGGCCCGGTCGGTGAGGATGAGGAACCCGTCCTTGGTCAGCGCGCCGACGTCGCCCGTGCGCAGCCAGCCGTCGTCGAACTTCGACGCCATGTCCGCGAGCTCGGCCTCCGACTCGGTGCCGTTCGCGTAGTAGGACGCGGTGATCCAGGGTCCGCGGACCTCCAGCTCGCCGACGGACTCCCCGTCCCAGGGCTTCTCGTCGCCGTCCGGGCCGATGAGCCGCGCCTCCACGCCCGGCAGAAGCCTGCCCTGCGCCGCCCGATAGCGCCAGTATGCGTCGCTTCCGACCTCCGCCTCGACCGGCGGGATGGCGAGCGTGCCGACCGGTGACATCTCGGTCATGCCCCAGCCATGGACGATCTCGATGTCGTGGTTGTCCTGGAAGGCACGCATGAGCGCTGGAGGGCAGGCCGAGCCGCCCACCATGAGGCGCTTGACGCTCGAGACGTCCGGCCGGTGCTCGTCGAGGTAGCGGACGAGGTCGTTCCAGATCGTCGGCACCCCGCCGCCGCTCGTGACGTTCTCCCGCTCGATGAGCCGGGCGAGGGGCTCTGCCTGCAGGAACCGGTCGGGCATGATGAGCGAGGCGCCGGCCATGAAGCAGAGATAGGGGAACCCCCACGCGTTGGCATGGAAGAGCGGCACCACGGTGAGGAGCCGGTCGCCCTGGCCCACGCCGAGGGTCATCCCGACCGCCGCCGAGTGCAGGTAGTTCGAGCGGTGCGAGTAGGCGACGCCCTTGGGGTTGCCGGTGGTCCCTGAGGTGTAGCACATCGAGCTCGCCGAGTCCTCCTCGAGGTCCTGCGGCCAGTCATAGGTCTCCGGCTCGCCGTCGAGGAGCTCGTAGAAGTCGTGGACCGACTCGATGTGCTTGGGTGCCGCCAGCGCCTCGCGGGTCGCGTCGTCGATCGGGCCGTTGACGATGACGTGGCGCAGGGTGGTGAGGTGGGGGAGCAGCTGGCTGAACGGTGCGGCGAGGGTGTTGTCGACGATGACGACCTCGTTGCCTGCGTGGGCGGTGATATAGATGAGCTGTTGGGGGAAGAGACGGATGTTGAGGGCGTGGAGCACGGCGCCCATCGACGGCACCGCCAGATAGGCGATGAGGTGCTCGGCGTTGTTCCACATGAACGTCGCGACGCGCTTGTCACCCTCGATGCCCAACCCGCGCAGCGCGTGAGCCAGCTGGGCCGAGCGGCGGCCGACCTCCGCATACGTCATCCGCCGGGCCGACCCGTCGGCGGCGGTGCAGGTGACCACCTCCTGGTCCGCGTGGAGGGTCGACCCGTACGTGAGGATCGAGCTGATGAGGAGGGGCGGCGACTGCATCGTGCTATCCATGGGCCTGAGCCTGCCAACGGCGGGATAGGTTGGTCAATGACAGGTCCATGACAAGAGCATGACGATGACAAGGGGTCGGGCCGGATGCAGCGCTCGCTGAGTGCCGAGGATGCGCAGTTCCAGGCGAAGATGCGCGAGTTCATGACGACGCAGGTGCCGCAGGAACTGCGGGACAAGGTCAGCGCAGGGGTCGAGCTCACCAAGGACGAGATCGTTCTCGGTCAGCGGATCCTCAACGAGGGCGGCTACGCGGTCCCGCACTGGCCGGTCGAGTGGGGCGGCCGGGACTGGACGCCCCGCCAGCTGCACATCTGGCAGACGGAGATGCAGGACGCCGGCGTGCCTGCGCTGCTGCCGTTCAACGTGAGCATGGTCGGACCGGTCATCGCCACCTTCGGCAACGACGAGCAGAAGAAGCGGTTCCTCCCGCCCACCGCCAACCTCGACATCTGGTGGTGCCAGGGGTTCTCGGAGCCCGACGCCGGGTCCGACCTGGCCTCGCTGCGCACGGTGGCCGTGCGCGATGGGGACGAGTTCGTCGTCAACGGCCAGAAGACCTGGACGACGATGGCCCAGCACGCGGACTGGATCTTCTGTCTCGTCCGCACCGACTCAAACGTCAAGAAGCAGGCAGGAATCTCGTTCCTCCTCATCGACATGACCACTGCCGGCATCGAGGTCCGCCCGATCCAGCTGCTCGACGGTGGTCACGAGGTCAACGAGGTGTTCTTCACCGACGTGCGCGTCCCCGCCGAGAACCTCGTGGGGGAGGAGAACAAGGGCTGGGACTACGCGAAGTTCCTCCTCGGCAACGAGCGGTCCGGCATCGCGCCCGTCGGCGGGATCAAGCGGCACCTGGCCCAGATCAAGACGTATGCGGCCGGCATCTCCACCGCAGACGGCGGCGCTCTCCTCGGTGACCCCCTCGTCGCCGCCCGGATCGCCGAGCTCGAGGCCGAGCTCATGGCCCTCGAAGTGACGGTACTGAGGGTCGCGGGCAGCTCGCACGACGGCAAGCCCGACCCGGCGTCCTCCATCCTCAAGATCCGGGCCACCCAGCTGCAGCAGGAGGTCCTCGAGTTCGCCGTCGACGTCGCGGGCCCGATGTCGCTCGTGTGGCTCATCGAGGACGACGCGCTCGGAGAGGTCGAGGACGACGCGGTCATCCCGGGCTGGGCGCGCCGCTCGACGCCGGCCTATCTCAACTTCCGGAAGGCCTCCATCTATGGAGGCTCGAACGAGGTGCAGCGCAGCATCATCGCCGGCAGCGTCCTGGGCCTCAAGGTCTGAGTGGGGAGCAAGGATTAGCAATGGACTTCACGATCGACAACGAGCAGAAGGCGCTGGCCGAGGCCGTGCGCGAGATGGTCGGGCGCCGCAAGGCCGAGCCGGGCGACAACGGCGCCGGCCCGCGTCCGCACGACCCCGAGCTCTGGTCCGCGATGGCCGAGACCGGGCTCCTGGGACTGCCGTTCAGCGAGGACGCCGGTGGCTTCGGTGCCTCCGCCGTCGAGGTGTTCGTCGCGGCCCGTGAGCTCGGGCGGGCCGGCGTGCAGAGCGCCTACGCCGACGCGCTGCTCGCGGCCAGTCTGCTGGCCGCGGCCGACGACGCCCTGCTCGAGGAGACCGTCTCGGGTGAGTCGCTCGTCCTTCCGGCACTGGCGGAGCCGATGCGTGCGTTCGCGCCGGTGCCCGGCGGGGTGACGGCGTCGGTGAGCGGTGACGCCGTGACGGTGTCCGGCTTCAAGGGGCCGGTCCCCTTCGGAGCCGCAGCGACCCACTGTGTCCTGTCCGCGAGCGCCGGCGACGAGACCGTTCTCGTCCTCGTCGACGGTCCCCGGGTCGAGGACGAGATTCTCCGGCTGGAGGAGGCGAGCGGACGCATACTCCTGCGAGGTGCGGCCGCCGACCAGGCCCTCACCGACGCACTCGCCCTCGCCTCCGTGGTCCTCGCCGGACAGGCGGTAGGTGCGATGGAGGCGGCCGTGTCGATGACGACCGACTACCTGCGCACCCGCAAGCAGTTCGGGGTGCCGCTCGCGGCGTTCCAGGCGCTCACGCACCGCGCTGCGGACATGTACGTCTCGCTCGAGCTCGCCAGCTCGACCGCGATGTACCTCGCGATGTCGGTCGCGGAAGGCGACACCGACCCTGCCCTCGTCTCCCGGTGCCGGGTGGTCCTGGCCCGGACGGGCCGGCACATCGGCCAGGAGGCGATCCAGCTGCACGGCGGCATCGGTGTCACTGCCGAGTATGCCGTCGGCCACTTCACCGCCATGCTCACCGCGATCGAGCGGACCTACGGCGACCCCCGTCAGCACCTCGGCGCCCTCGCCTCCCGCGTCGGCGACTACGGCACTGTCGGAGTGCTCACCTAAGTTCGTCCCGATGTCCTCGACCACCGCGCCCGTGCCCCGGCCCGCGGCCACCGGTGCTGTCCTGCGCCGTGGCCTGCGGGTCATCTGGGGAGGTATGCGCGCCCAGCCCCGGGCGACGACGATCGCCGTCATCGGTGCGGTCCTCTGGGCCTCCGCGACGGTCGGGACGGCGTGGGCCATCGGGTGGGTCACCGACACCGTCATCGAGCCGGCCGTCCGGGACCGTCGCGTCGAGGCGGCCGGACTCTGGCTGATCTTCGGTGTCCTCGTCGCGATCCTCGCCGTCAACGTCGTCGGGGTCATCCTGCGACGGGTGTATGCGACGGTCGCCGGCTTCAACCTCCAGGCGCAGTACCGGCGCGACGTGACGCGCAAGTACCTTCGCCTGCCACTCTCCTGGCACCACGCGCACCCGTCGGGCCAGCTGCTCTCCAACGCGCACGCCGACATCGAGGCGACGTGGCAGGTCTTCAACCCCCTGCCGATGGCCATCGGGGTCATCGTCATGCTCGTCATCGCCGGGACGATGATGGTGATGGGGGACCCCTTCCTCGCCTTCATCGGGCTGCTCGTCTTTCCCGGCCTGTTCCTCGCCAATGTCGTCTTCCAGCGCTTCATGTCGCCGCGGATCACCCTGGCCCAACAGCTGCGCGCCGATGTGGCCGAGGTCGCTCACGAGTCGTTCGAGGCCGGTCTCATCGTCAAGGCGATGGGGCGCGAGGACCAGGAGGCCGAGCGGTTCCGCGTCAAGACCCACCAGCTGCGTGACGCGCTCATCCAGGTGGGACGAACGAGAGGGATCTTCGAGCCCGTCATCGAGGCGATACCGACGCTCGGCACGCTCGCGGTGCTCGGCGTCGGCACCTGGCAGGTCTCCCGTGGTGAGCTGGGCGCAGCACAAGTGGTCCAGATGGCCTATCTGTTCTCGATCCTCTCCTTCCCGGTGCGGGCGCTCGGCTGGGTGCTCGCCGAGATCCCGCGCTCGGTCGTGGGGTTCGACCGGGTCCAACACGTCCTCACCGCAAAGGGCAGCATGCCCTTCGGCGTACGTGAGCTGCCGGACCGCTCCGGGCCGGCATCATCGTCGCTGCGGAGGGTGGTCTACACCCATGAGGGTGAGGACCAGCCGACGATCCATGGCGTGACCCTCGAGGTGCCCGCCGGCGGCACGACCGCCCTGGTGGGCCCGACGGGCTCGGGCAAGACCACGCTGGCCAACCTCGCCCTTCGCCTCATCGACGCCGACTCCGGCTCGGTGCTCGTCGACGGGATCGAGACCCGCGAGCTGGCCCGTGGTCAGCTGCCTTCCGTGGCCACGCTCGTCGCCCAGCAGACCTTCATGTTCGACGACACGGTGCGCGGCAACGTCAGCCTCGGTGAGGACTCCGATGACGAGGCGGTATGGGAGGCGCTGCGGATCGCCCAGGCCGACGGCTTCGTGCAAGCGCTGCCACACGGGCTCGACACCATGATCGGAGAGCGTGGCGGCACCCTGTCCGGTGGCCAGCGCCAGCGCATCGCTCTGGCCCGGGCGATCTGGCGTCACCCGCGCCTGCTCGTCCTCGACGACGCGACGAGCGCGGTGGACCCCTCGGTCGAGCAGGCCATCCTCGCGGGGCTGCGGGAGGCCCGCGAGGGAATGACCGTGATCGTGGTCGCCTACCGGATGGCGACGATCCTGCTCGCCGACCAGGTCGTCTACATCGAGCACGGCCGGGTGGTCGACCACGGCACCCACGACCGGCTCGTCGAGCGCTGCGAGGGCTATGCGAACCTCGTCCACGCCTATGCCCGCGAGGCCGCTGAGCGGGCCGCCGTGGCGCGCGAGGAGGAAGGGGTGACATGAGCGACGACGCGACATCCGCGGACGAGACGGCTGACGATGCCGGCCCCTGGGCGAGCAGCCGGATCGAGCAGACGAGCGAGCTCGGAACGATGGCCACGCTCCGCCGGGGCCTGGAGCTGTCCCCCGAGATCCGTCAGGGGATCCTGCTCACCATCGCCCTCGCCGTCATCGCGACCGTCGGCCGGGTGCTCATCCCGTTCGTCGTCCAGCAGACGACGGACAAGGGCATCCTGGCCGACGGCGGCACGAACCTCGACTATGTCCTGGGCGCGATAGGCGTGGCCGCCGGTGTCGTGGTCCTGACATCCTTTGCTCAGTACGTCGTCAACGTCCGTCTCTTCACCGCCGCCGAGTCCGGGCTGGCGACGCTGCGGATGCGCGCCTTCCGGCACATCCACGACCTGTCCGTGCTGACCCAGAGCACCGAGCGCCGGGGAGCGCTGGTCTCTCGCGTGACGAGCGACGTCGACACCATCTCGATGTTCGTCCAGTTCGGCGGTCTGATGCTGCTCATCAGTGCGTCGCAGATCATGTTGGCGACCGCCCTCATGGTCATCTACAGCCCGCTCCTTGCTCTGGTGGTCTACCTATGCTTCGTGCCCCTGGTCTTCCTCGTGCGGCGGTTCCAGCCGATGCTCGGCCGCGCCTACGGTGCGGTGCGGGTTCAGGTGGGCGAGATGCTCGGGTCGATCAGCGAGTCGATCGTCGGCGCCACGACCATCCGCGCCTATGGGGTCGAGGCGCGTACCTCGGAGCGGATCGACGTCGCGATCGAGGCCCACCGCGCGGCGGCGATCAAGGCGCAGATCCGCTCGGTGATGGCCTTCGTCTCCGGGCAGACCTTCGCGGGCGTGACCACCGCCGTGGTGCTCGTCGTCGGGACCGTCCTTGCGGTGCGCGGGCAGATCAGCCTCGGTGAGCTGCTGGCGTTCCTGTTCCTCGTCAACCTCTTCACGATGCCGGTCCTCATGGCGACCGAGATCCTCAACGAGATGCAGAACGCCGTGGCCGGATGGCGCCGAGTCATCGGTGTCATCGACACCCCGGCAGACGTCTCCGACCCGGGGACGGACGGGGTCGTGCAGAAGCGCGGCCCGATCACCGTCGAGTTCGAGGACGTCTCCTACGCATACCCCGGCGGGGACCTCGTCCTGCGAGATGTCGACCTACGGATCGAACCGCACACCCGGGTTGCGGTCGTCGGGGAGACCGGATCGGGCAAGACCACCCTTGCCAAGCTGCTCACCAGACTCATGGACCCGGCGGGTGGGCGCGTGCTCCTCGACGGTGTCGAGCTGCGCACCATCGCCTTCAGCAGTCTGCGGGAGCGGGTGGTGCTGGTCCCCCAGGAGGGCTTCCTCTTCGACGCCGACCTTGCCGAGAACATCCGCTTCGGCAAGCCGTCCGCCACCGATGACGAGATCGCGCTCGCGCTTACCGAGCTCGGCCTCGACGCGTGGATCGAGGGGCTCCCGCACGGGCTCGACACCCATGTCGGACAGCGCGGCGAGTCCCTGTCGGCGGGGGAGCGCCAGCTCGTCGCGATCGTGCGGGCCTACCTCGCCGACCCGGATCTGCTCGTCCTCGACGAGGCGACGAGTGCTGTGGACCCATCGACCGAGGTGCGCGTGCAGCGCGCTCTGGAGGGGTTGACCCGCGGCCGGACCTCGATCGCCATCGCGCACCGGCTCTCCACGGCCGAGGCGGCCGATGTCGTCATCGTCGTCGACAAGGGCGAGATCGTGCAGGTCGGCCCGCACCGGGACCTCGTCGATGCCGGTGGCGTCTACTCCCGGATGCATGGCTCATGGTCGTCCCAGCAGACCGGCTGAGCTTGGTTGGGGAGGTGCGGCGTGTCGGGTTTGAACCGACGACCGAGGGATCTGGGGCCGTTGAGTCCCCCATGCCCTTCGTCGTCATGGCCCTGACCGTGGCAAACGTGATCAACAAGCGCAGACGAAGGCGCCTGCTTCAGACCTGTGACGGCCTACTGACGGCCTAGCGGACTGCTTCCTCGTTGCCGGCGAGGCGCTGAGATCGGTCCCTCAGCGAGCCTGAGGTTGATCCCTGCACGGACGCGGACGCGGACGCGTTCACGTCATGACCGAAGGGAGTGCCATGAATGCCACGTTCGACGAGTGCGGCGAGGGCGCCCCCAGGAGCAAGGTCGACCCAGAGCCGCGTGCGCACGACGGACGCGAGTGGGGCTACGGCCTCTCCGGTCGCGTCCGTCTGATGCTGGGCGAGCAGGACTGGGTGCTCGAGCACGGGGAGATGGCCGAGTTCGACACGACGGTCCCGCACTTGTTCGGCAGTACAGGTGAGGCGCTGGCGGAGATGCTGAGCATGTTCGGGCGCCTGGGGGAGCGCATGCGACACCGCGGACCACGCCCTAGAGAGCGTGAACGGGCCCGCCGGCTCCGGGTGGGGGAACCCGGAGCCGGCGGGGGTCGTGAGGACGGGGCACTCACCGCGGGACAGGCTCCTCCGTTCGTGAAGCCGCCGCGCGAGCGTCCGTCGCGCTCGGGACGCCGTCGTCTGCACCGTCGATGGCCAGGCGGGCAGCGCCCGGTCGAGCCACTGGGGAAGCCACCGGTTGGCGTTGCCGAGCAGCGCCCTGGTCTCCGGCAGCAGGGGGCCTTTGCGGGGCCTAGATGCGGCCGGTCTCGTGGGCCCACATGGCGACCTCGACGCGGTTGCGGGCGCCGAGTTTTCTCATGAGGCTGGCGATGTGGGCTTTGACGGTGCTGGGGGTGATGTAGAGCTCGCCGGCGATCTCGTTGTTGGTGCGGCCTTGGGCTACGGGCACGAGGACTTCCTCCTCGCGGGCGGTGAGCGGTTCTATCGGCTGGCGGGGTGGTGAGGTCTGTGTATGCGCGAATGCTGCGAGTAGCCGGACGGTGACGCTGGGGGCGATGAGTGCGTCTCCGTCGGCGGCGGCGTGGATCGCCTGGGTCAGCAGGGCGGGTCCGGCGTCCTTGAGGAGGAATCCGCGGGCGCCGGCTTTGAGGGCGCCGTGGACGTACTCGTCGAGGTCGAAGGTGGTGATGACCACGATCGGGAGGGGGTCGGTGACGTCGGGGCCGGCGAGTCGGCGGGTGGCTTCGATGCCGTCCATCAGCGGCATTCGGATGTCGAAGAGGCCGACGTCGGGGCGCAGCTGGCGTGCCAGGCGGACTGCTTCGCGCCCGTCGGCGGCCGCGCCGACCACGTCGATGTCGGGTTGTGCGTCGAGCAGCATCGTCAGACCGGTGCGTACGATGAGTTGGTCGTCGGCGATGAGGACCCTGATGCTCATCGTGGCGTCCCGGTGCGGGGCAGGACGACCTCGACCCGCCAGCCTCGGTCGGCGGTGGGGCCTGCGTGGAAGGTGCCGCCGAGCAGGGAAGCGCGTTCCTGCATGCCCACCAGGCCGTAGCCTGCTGGGGTGCGGCCGCCAGCGCCGGGGGCGCCGTCGTCGTCGACGGTCAGCCGTACCCGGTCCGTGTCTCCTGTGACGGCCACGGTGACGTGGGTGGCGTGGCGGGCGTGCCGTCGAGCGTTGGTGACGGACTCCTGGGCGAGGCGGTAGATCGCGGCCCCGACCGCCGGGCTGAGGTCGTCGAACTCGCCGGAGAGCGTCACCGTGACGCAGGGACGCTCCTGGTCATCGGTGGCGAGCTGCTCGACCTCGGCCACGCCGGGCTGTGGCGCGAACTCGGTGTCCTGTGAGGCGCGGAGGACGCCGACGATGGCTCGCAGCTCGGTGAGGGTGCGGGTCGCTGCGTCCTCGATGGTGGCCAGGGCCTCGATGGCACGTTCGGGGTGGGAGGCTGCGATGGCACGTCCTGCTTGGGCCTGGATGGCGATGCCCGAGACGTGGTGGGCGACGGTGTCGTGGAGCTCACGAGCGAGCTGTTCGCGCTCGCGGGCTTTGGCCTGGTCGAGGTCGCGGACACGGATCTTCGTCTGATAGCGGATCGCGGCGCCGAGCGCGGCGGCGAACAGGAAGAACGCGTACGCTCCGACCGTGTCCGCCAAGCTGGTGGGGGTGGCGACGGTCGTGACGGGCAGCCAGAGCAGGATGATGCCGAGGCCGCTTGCGGCTTCCCGGCCCGAGCCCCACCGGAACAGGGCGTAGGCCAGGATCAGCAGCGCGCCGG
>JBHEPF010000056.1:0-4543 GCA_046260445.1 Dermatophilaceae bacterium
ATCGGACGGGTGCGAGCCGCTCGCGCCGAGGGCCGTTCGACCGAGGGCGTCGGCTACAGCGACGCCGAGCGTGAGGCGTCCACCCGGGACTGAGGCAGGGCATCCGAGGGCGGGGGCGCCGCCGCGTCGGCGACGGTGGCAGGCTGGGGTGATGGAGGACGTGCGCGCGCTGCTGACCCGGCGGGAGGCCGAGCTCCTCGGCGAGATGGAGACCCTCACCCGACCACAGCAGGACCAGGGCAGCATCAGCTTCGGCAAGCGGGTCGGCGATGGGACCGCCATGGCGGTGGACCGGCTCAGCGCCGTCACGGCGCACGACAACCTCGCTGCGCTGCTCGAACAGGTCCGCCGCGCCCTCGTCAAGCTCGACGAGGGAAGCTACGGGCGGTGCGACGAGTGCGGCGAGGACATCGGTGCGGCGCGCCTGGAGGCCCGTCCGTGGTCGGTCCGGTGCCTGCGGCACAGCTGAGCCGGGGAGGGCGCCGGCGGGAGTCCGGCGTCGCCCTCAGCGTGAGGGGTCGATCATCGTCATGCCGGCCACCGCGATCGTGTCGAAAACGGGCAGCAGCTCGGCCGCCTCGTGCAGGCCGATCGTCCGCTCGACGAGCAGGTGGGGCTGAAGGGTGCCGTCCTCGACGAGCGCCATCATGGCCGGGTAGTCCGCAGCGGCCATCCCGTGGCTGCCGAGCAGGTCGAGCTCCCAGGCGATGGCGCGCGACATCGGCACCCGGGGGTGGTGACCGTCCAGGGGCGGCAGGAGACCGACCTGGACGTGCCGTCCCCGCCGGCGCAGCGAGAGGATCGCATCGGCACTGGTCCGCTGGCTGCCGACGGCGTCGACCGCGACATGGCTTCCGCCGTCGGTGAGGTCGTCGATCGCCGACGGCACGTCCAGCTTGTCCGCTCGCAGGACGTGCTCCGCGCCCAACCGCTGGGCGAGGGCCAGCGCCTCGTAGTGTCGGTCCACCGCGATGACTCGGGCGCCGAGCGCGCGGGCGATCATCACCGTGCTGAGCCCGAGGCCACCGGCGCCGACGACGGTCACCCACTCGCCCTCTCGCACCTGCGCCCGGCCGACGAGGGCCCGGTATGCGGTGGCGAAGCGGCACCCGAGACTCGCCGCGGTCGTGAAGTCGACCTCGTCGGGCACGGCGACGAGGTTGGTGTCGGCGGCGTGCAGGGCGACGTACTCGGCGAACGACCCCCAGTGGGTGAATCCCGGCTGCTGCTGGTCCGGGCACACCTGCGCGTCACCCTGGCGACACCATTGGCACCGGCCACAGCCGCAGACGAAGGGGACCGTGACCCGGTCTCCGGTCCGCCACCGCCCAACGTGCGGTCCCACTTCGGCGATCACCCCGGCCAGCTCGTGGCCCGGCACGTGCGGCCAGGCGATGTCGTCGTGCCCGGCCCAGGCGTGCCAGTCGCTGCGGCACATCCCCGTCGCCGCGACCTCGACGACGACCCCGTCTCGCGGGGCGACCGGGTCGGCCACCGTGCGGACCTCTGGTCGGCCCCGGACCTCGTCGATGACGACCGCGCGCATGCGCCCATTGTGTCGGCTGCGTCATGGGTCGGATCAGCCGGCCGTCACCGACGGGCGGGACGACCGTGGCGGTGCGGGCGACTCCGAGTCAGCGACCGGCGGACGCCGCCGCCCGTTCGTCGAGGACCTCGATCCGCTTGAGGGCCGCGAGCTGGACCTTCTCGTTCCCCGACCGCAGCTGTGCGACGAGTCCGCGGATCTCGCGAGGGTCGAGGCCGGCGGCCTCGGCACGGGCGAGGGACTCCGGGCTGTCGAGACCGAGGTCGGCGACATAGGTCGCCTGCTCGTCGATCGACGTCGTCCGGCTCGTGGCCTTCGGCTTCCCGCCGCCCTTGCCGCCGCCTCCGCCGCTGTCCCCACCCGCAGGCACGAAGACGTCGGCGTACGCGACGTTGCCCGCGCGGTTCGGGTGGTAGGACTCTCCGACGTTCGTGGAGATGTAGCCGTTGATGTAGGGGCTCGAGTCGCACACCGCATGGTTGTCGAAGATCGTGCGTGGGTCGACGTAGCTCACCCCGGCCACCTCGGCGACCCGCGCGGCTATGAAGGCGTCGAGCTCGTCGGTGGCCTTGTTGAGCTCGGCCATCTCTCGCGTGTCGAAGGAGGTGATCCAGCTGCAGTCGTTGACGCCGTTGAAGAGGTGCGGGTATCCGCCGACCGTAACGGAGGCGTTCGGGGCCTTGCTCTTGATAGACCCGTACAGCGTGGTCAGGCTCGTCCCGAGCGCGCCGCTGAGCATGGCCTTCCCTCCGTTGATCGCGCTGATGCACGAGCTCGTGTTCCACGGCAGCGCGCACGTGGTGAGCACGTCGGCGAAGCCGACGTCATTGCCGCCGACGGTCATCGTCACCAACGTGGTGTTCGCCGGCATGGTCGCCAATTGGTTTGCAGCGACATCGCCCGTCGTCGCCCCCTCGCACGCCCGGAAGTCCAGGTTGGCGCCGAGTCGCTCGGCGAGCAGGACGGGATAGGCGTAGTCCCTCGAGCGGTAGCACTCGGTGTCGTCCCGGTCGAAGGTCCCCGTCCCGGCGGAGAACGAGTCACCGAGGGCGACCAGGGTGCCCGCCGGCTCCGGCGGCGGCTTCGGCTTCGGAGCCGCGCTCGCACCGGCCGTCGAGCCGAGGACGAGAGCGAGGGAGGCGAGCAGAGCGAACCCGGTACGCGACTGTGGCATGGGTCACAGTGTGCACCTCAACGCCCGGGACGTCGAGAGGAACGGTGCGGACCCCCCGGACACCGTCCACCGCCCACCGCCGACGGAGGTGACAGACCCGTTCCGGCGCACCGCGCATACAGTCAGAGCGTGCGCACCATGGCGAGGATCCTGCTCGGACTGTTCCTGCTCTTCGCGGGGACGGCCCACCTGACCTTCGCCCGCGCGGAGTTCCAAGCGCAGGTGCCGCCGTGGCTCCCCCTCGACGTCGACCTCGTCGTCATCGTCTCCGGCATCGTCGAGCTGACCCTCGGTCTCGCGCTCATCCTCGCGCCGCGCCGCCACCGCCCGCTCGTCGGATGGGTGACGACCGCGTTCTTCGTCGCGATCTTCCCCGGCAACGTCGCGCAGTGGCTCGAGGGCCGCGACGCGTTTGGACTCGAGTCGGACCAGGCCCGTTTCATCCGGCTCTTCTTCCAGCCGGTCCTCATCGCGTGGGCGCTGTGGTCGACGGGTGCGTGGCGCGCGTGGCGCGAACGCCGCGCGGCATCGGGCGCACACGCAGACCGCGACCGCACCTGACCTCAGACGCTCTTCGGGACCTTGCCGGTCATCGTGAACCACCGGCACAGGAACCGGTGCCCGCCGTCCGACGCGGCACCGAACATCAGCGGGCACCCGCCGTCGATGACGGTCAGCCGGCCTCGCGCCCGACCCGGACGGCCTCGTCGTCGACGGAGCCCGCCCCGAACGACCGGTGCATCCACACCTGGCGCACCCCCAGGTCGACCGCCTCCCGGACCGTCGCGAGCGCGTGCTCGGGCCGGGTCGCGATGACGACGGCCTCGACCCCGCCCGGGATGCTCGCGAGGTCGGGATAGGCCGGGTCTCCCTCGACCTCGGCGGCCTGCGGGTTGACGGCGAACACCGCATACCCCCGCTCGCGCAGTCTGCGGTAGATGCCGTTGCTCGCCTCCCCCTTGGGATCCCGTGAGACCCCGGTGACGGCGATCGTCCTGCTCTGTAGGAATGTCTCGGCTGCATCGGCGATGCGGGTCATGCCTCTCCTTCGCTCTCCGTCAGTCGCCCCACCCATTGTCTCCCGCAGACCGTTCGACGTGGCCATAGTCTGCGGAGGTGACAGTCCGCGAGCTCATCCTGGTCCGGCACGGCCAGTCCGAGGGGAATGTCGCGGCCGAGGCGGCCAACCGCGACCGGCTGCACGAGATCGACGCCCCCGCGCGCGACCCCGACGTCGTCCTTTCCGAGACGGGCCGCAAGCAGGCGACCGCCCTCGGGCAGTGGCTCAGCGAGCTGCCGGAGGACGAGCGCCCGGGTGTGGTGTGGAGCAGTCCGTACCGTCGCGCCCGCGAGACGGCCGAGATCGCGTTGGAGGTATGCGGTGCGCACCTCGACATGCGGGTGGACGAACGCCTGCGCGACCGGGACATGGGGATCACCGACATGCTCACCGCCGCGGGGATCCGTGAGAAGTACCCGGAGGAGTCCGATCGTCGCGGGTGGATCGGCAAGTTCTACTACCGGCCGCCGGGTGGCGAGTCCTGGGCCGACGTCGCGCTTCGGGTCCGGGCGGTGCTCACCGACCTCGCCAACGTCGAGCGCGAGGAGCGGGTGCTCGTCTCCGCCCACGACGTCGTCCTCATGCTCTTCTGCTACGTCGCCGAGGGCTTGGACGAAGAGAGCGTGCTCGAGCGCAGCAAGACCAACGGGCTGCGCAACGCCGCGATCACCCGGATCGTGCGGGACGAGGAGTCGCCCACCGGGTGGACGGTCACCGCATACAACGAGGACTCGCACCTGAGCGACCATGGCGCCGACGTCAC
>JBHEPF010000061.1:0-46075 GCA_046260445.1 Dermatophilaceae bacterium
GAGATCCTTGCCGAGGAGCCTCGCGGCGCGGCGGGCGACGTAGGACAGTGACGTGCCGTGGAATCCGTAGCGGCGCACGCCGTAGGACTCACGCCACTCACGCGGCACGGCGTAGGTGTACGCCTCTGCGGGAAGGCTGTGGTGGAACGCCGTGTCGAAGACGGCGACCTGCGGCACGTCCGGGAAGAGGGCGGCTGTCGCCTCGATGCCGAGGAGGTTGGCCGGGTTGTGCAGCGGAGCGAGCGGGGCCAGGTCGGCGATGGCGGCACGGACGTCCTCGTCGATGACTGTCGCTGCAGAGAAGCGCGACCCGCCGTGCACGACCCGGTGGCCGACAGCGAGCAATGCCGCCGGATCGAGGCGATCGCCCATCTGCTCCAGCGCGCGGTGCAGCGCGGCCGCGTGGTCGGCGACGTCACTGCCGGGCTCGCCGATCCGCTCGATCGTGCCCTTTGCGCGGTTCTCGCCCGTCCGCGGGTCGATGAGCTGGTACTTCAGCGACGACGAGCCGGAGTTGACGACGAGGACGAGTGGGGCGGTCATCAGGCACCGGCCTGGATCGCCGTGATGGCGATGGTGTTGACGATGTCGCGGATGAGGGCTCCTCGCGAGAGGTCGTTTACCGGCCTGTTGAGGCCTTGGAGGACCGGGCCGATCGCGACCGCCGATGCGCTGCGCTGGACCGCCTTGTAGGTGTTGTTGCCGGTGTTGAGGTCGGGGAAGATCAGCACCGTCGCGGATCCGGCGACCGGGCTGTCCTTGAGCTTGGTCGCGGCCACGGCGGGGTCGACGGCTGCGTCGTACTGGATCGGGCCCTCGACGAGCAGGTCGGGCTGGCGCTGGCGGACGAGCAGGGTCGCCTCGCGGACCTTCTCGACGTCGGCGCCGGTGCCGGAGGCCCCGGTCGAGTAGGACAGCATGGCCACGCGTGGCTCGATCCCGAACTGCGCGGCCGTGCGGGCGGAGGAGATCGCGATGTCGGCGAGCTGCGGTGCGGTCGGGTCGGGGTTGATCGCGCAGTCGCCGTAGACGAGCACCCGGTCGGGCAGGCACATGAAGAAGACGCTCGAGACGACCGAGACCCCCGGTGAGGTCCTGACGATCTCGAGGGCCGGCCGCACCGTGGCAGCCGTGGTCGTCACCGACCCGGACACCATGCCGTCGGCGAGACCCTGATGGACCATGAGTGTGCCGAAGTAGGACCGGTCGGTGACGATGTCGCTCGCGTGGTCGACGGTCATGCCTCGGTGAGCCCGCAGCCGGGCATACTCCTGCGCGAATCCTTCGCGCCACTCACTGGCCTCCGGGTCCACGATCGCGATGCCGTCGAGTTCGATACCCCGGTCCCGGGCGACGGCCTGCACCGCGTCGGGGTGCCCGAGCAGGGTGAGGCGGGCGATTCCCCGCTCCCGGCAGATCGCCGCAGCCTCGAGGATGCGCGGCTCGGTGCCCTCCGGGAGGACGACATGGGCGCCGGACCGTCGGGCGCTGTCGACGAGGTCGTGCTCGAACATCAACGGGGTGACGACCCGCTCGCGACCGGGGCGGTCGACGATGTGCAGGAGCGCGCCGGCATCGACCGTCTCGTCGATGACGGCGATCGCCGCGTCGATCTTGCGGGACGAGGCCGAGATGATCCTGCCGGCGGTGCGCAGTAGCCGGGTCGCGGTCTCCATCGTCCCCGGCTCGACGGAGACGATCGGCAGGCTCACGTCGACGCCGTCGATGAGCCGCGAGACCTGCGGGGACAGCTGGAAGCCGCCGTTGATGATGATGCCGGTCAGAGCGGGGAACGTCGTCGAACGGTGCGCCAGAAGCGCGCCGACGACGATCTCCTCGCGGTCGCCGGGCACGACGACCACTCCCCCGTCGATGAGACGGTCGAGCACGTGCGGCATCGTCATGGCGGCGACGATGACGCTGTGGCACTCCCGGTCGAGCAGCTCGGGGTCACCATGGACGAGCCTGCCTCCCGTCGCGTCGACATAGTCCTGCATCGTCGGCGCGCGCAGCAGTGGGACATCGCTGACCACCGAGACCGACAGCTCGCCGACGTGTCGGCGCAGCAGGTCGCTCGTGCGCTCCAGGCGCTCCGGAGGCACCTGGTTGGCGACCACGCCGACGACGGTCGCGTGGTTGTCGCGTGCGGTGAGGATCGCCAGTCGGGCAGCCGTCGCCGTCGACTTGGCGCCGCGCGAGCCCCCGGGAATGACGAGGAGCATCGGGGCGCCGAGGTTCGCTGCGACACGAGCGTTGAAGGCGAACTCGCTCGGAGCGGTGACGTCGGCGAAGTCCGAGCCGATGACCAGCACCGTGTCGAACCGATCGGCGACCGCGTGGAACCGGTCGACGATGCGGTTCATCGCCGCCTCGGCCCCGGCATGCACCTGGTCGTAGGTCACGCCCACCGCCGAGGCCGGGTCCTGGGCCGCGTCCTCCATGCCGAGGACGGTCAGCTGGCCCAGGAGTAGGTCGACGAGCTCGTCGTCGGCTGCGGCGACCGGCCGGAAGACTCCGATCCGACCGTGGCGCCGGGCGAGCTGGTGGAGGATTCCGAGGGCGACCGCGGACTTGCCCGAGGCGGCGTCGGTCGCGCTGATGTAGAGGCTGGTCACCCCTTCAACCTAGTGCCCTCAGAGCCGCGACTCGAAGAGTCTCCTCACCGAGTGGGTGGAGCGGAGCAGGTCGAGGGCGTAGGCGGCGTGCCCCGGCACGTAGCCGTTGCCGACGAGCATCCGGACATCCGCCGCGAGGCCCTCGGCGCCCAGCGCCGCGGCGGCGAAGCTGGTCGCCATCGAGAAGAAGATGATCGTCCCACCCTCCGCGGTGGCAAGGATCGCCGGCTGCTCGCATCCGGGCACGTCGACGCACACGACGGTGATGTCGGCCGGTCCCCCGGCCGCTGCAACGGCGGACGACAGGCCGAGCGGCGAGCGGGCGTCAGCGATGACGACCTCGTCCGCCAGCCCCGTGTCCGCGAGCAGGTCGGCCTCTCCCTGATGGGGGACGACGGCGATGCGTCGACCTGCTCCGGCCTCGCGTGCCGCCGCGAGCGACAGCGAGCCCGACTTGCCGGCACCGCCGAGGACGCACACCGTCGGGGCCGACCCGCCCGACGCATACTCCCGGACGACCCGGGCGACGAGGGCCGGCGCTCCGCAGACGTCCATGACCATGAGGGCGAGCTCGGGGGCCAGGTCGCCCGGCAAGCGGGCGGCGATCGAGCGGCTGAAGAGGATGGCGTGCCCCTGTGCCGGGACCCGCTCGGTACGGCCGGCCCACCCGCGCAGTCCGTCGGTGATGACGAGCGGGGTGAGGCTGAGCGAGACCAGGGTCGCAACTCGCTCCCCCACCCGCAGTCCGAGGGGCGACTCCGGGCCGACCTCCGCCACCGTGCCGATGAGCATGCCTCCGGAGCCGGTGACGGGGTTCTGCATCTTGCCCCGGTCGGTGACGATCTGCAGCACCTCGGCCCGGACCGCCGCCCCGTCGCCGGCGTGCTTCTCGTGGAGCTGGCGGTAGGAGGCGGCGTCGAGGTTGAGGGTCTCGATGTCGATGCGCACCTCGCCCGGCCACAGCTCGGCCCGTGGGTCGAGGCGGCGCGCGGCCTGCGGCAGCATCAGCGGCTGCCCGTGCTCGTCTCGGGGGTCGAGGACGCGGTGAAGGCCGACCGACGACTCGATGGTCACGAACAATCTCCCGTTCAGTGGGGTCCAAAGGTAGAAAATCTGTCGCCAGAGCGCGACAATGGCAGACTTCCTCCTTTATCCTGCCACGTATGACCGTCCTTGAGCAGCCCTATCTGTATGCGCGTCGTGAGCTCCTCGAGCCCGACTGGACCCGCCTGCCCGGCTGGCGGGAGATCACCGTCGAGCAGTGGCAGGACGTCCAGTGGCAGCGCGTGAGCTGCGTGAAGAACATCGCCCAGCTGCGCGCTGTCATGGGCGACCTGCTCGAGGACCGCTTCTACGCGGACCTCGAGCGCGACCAGCACGAGCGGGCGACGATGTCGATGCTCGTCACCCCGCAGATGCTCAACACGATGGTCTCGGAGCTGACCTGGAGCGACGGGCGGATGCCCGCTGCCGGCGCCGGGTTCACCGACGCGTTCTACGCGGACCCGGTGCGCGCATACATGCTCCCGGTGTTCTCCGACCGCAGGACGGACTGGCCGAGCCACCCGTTCGCGACGCGGGACAGCCTGCACGAGCACGACATGTGGGCCGTGGAGGGCCTGACGCACCGCTACCCCACCAAGGTGCTTGCCGAGATGCTCCCGACCTGCCCGCAGTACTGCGGTCACTGCACCCGAATGGACCTCGTCGGCAACTCGACCCCCCAGGTCGCCAAGCTCAAGCTGCAGGGCAAGCCGGTCGACCGCTACGCGGCGATGCTCGACTACCTCCAGCGCACCCCCGGCGTGCGGGACGTCGTCGTCTCAGGCGGAGACGTCGCGAACATGCCCTGGAAGAACCTCGAGGGATTCCTCGACAAGCTGCTCGAGGTCGAGACGGTCCGCGACATCCGACTGGCCACGAAGGCCCTCATGGGGCTGCCGCAGCACTGGCTGCAGCCCGATGTCGTCGAGGGTGTGGGGCGGGTCGCGCAGAAGGCCCGCGAGCGGGGCGTGGCGCTGGCGATCCACACCCACGTCAACAACGCACAGTCGGTCACCCCGCTCGTCGCCGAGGCCGCGCGGGCGATGCTCGACGTCGGAGTGCGCGACGTGCGCAACCAGGGCGTCCTCATGCGGAGCGTCAACGACACCTCTGAGCAGCTCCTCGACCTGTGCTTCGCGCTCCAGGACGAGGCGTCGATCACGCCGTACTACTTCTACATGTGCGACATGATCCCGTTCTCCGAGCACTGGCGGCTCTCGCTGCGGGAGGCCCAGGAGCTCCAGCACGCGATCATGGGTTATCTCCCGGGCTTCGCGACCCCTCGCATCGTCTGCGACGTGCCGTACGTGGGCAAGCGCTGGGTGCACCAGGTCGACAGCTACGACATCGACAAGGGCATGTCGTTCTGGCGCAAGAACTATCGCACCTCGATCGAGGCCGGGGACGACCAGGCGCTCTCCCGCGAGTACGTGTACTACGACCCGATCTATACCCTCCCGCAGAGCGGTCAGCAGTGGTGGCGGAACACCACCGACATCGACGCGACCCATGCCGCCGCTGTCGCCTCCGCAGCGTCGAGCCGGGTAGCGTCGCTGGGGTGAGCACCCCGGCCACAACGGCCCTGACGCGGATCGGACTGCCCTTCCGGACGCATACGTATGCGCATGACCCGTCGGCCGACTCCTACGGCGAGGAGGCCGCCCAGGCGACCGGCGTGGAGCCCGGGCGGATCTTCAAGACGCTGCTCGTCGACACCGGCTCCGGGCTGGCCGTCGGCGTCGTCCCGGTCTCCGGCTCGCTCGACCTCAAGGCGATGGCCGCCGCGCTCGGCCTCAAGAAGGTGACGATGGCCGATCCGCGCGCCGCCGAGCGATCGAGCGGCTACGTCGTCGGCGGAATCTCTCCCGTCGGCCAGCGCAGGCCGCTGCCCACCGTTATCGACGACTCGGCGCAGGCCTTCGCGACCGTCTTCGTCTCAGGAGGTCGGCGAGGCTTCGAGATCGAGATCGCACCGGCCGATCTCGGGGCTGCCACGCAGGCAGGGTTCGCGCCGATCGCCCGGTGAGCGCGGCTACTCCCAGGGCGTCGAGAGGACGACCGTCGTGCGGGTCGAGACGGCCGCGGCGGCCCGGATCCGCGCGATGAGGTCCTCGAGCGCTCCCGGAGTCGCGACCCGCACCGTGAGGATGTAGCTCTCGTCACCGGCCACGGAGTAGCAGGCCTCGATCTCCACCAGCTCCCGCAACCGCTCCGGGATGTCGTCCGGTGCCGCCGGGTCGACCGGGGTGACGGAGATGAAGGCGGTGATCGGCAGGCCGACCTTGCCGGCGTCGATGCGCGCCGTGTAACCGGTGATGACGCCGCGCTCCTCGAGCCGGCGCACCCGCTGGTGCGCCGCGGAGGTCGACAACCCGAGCAGCTTGCCGAGGTCGGTGAAGCTGAGCCGCCCGTCCTGGCGCAGCAGGTCGACGATGCGACGATCGGTGGCTTCCACGCTGTCAGCCTAGTGCGCGGCGTGACCGTGGCAGGCTGGCCTCGTGGACCGCCTCCTCCTGCTCGACTCGGCCTCGCTCTACTTCCGCTCCTACTTCGGCGTACCCGAGCAGGGGCGCAGTCCGTCCGGCACCCCGACGAACGCCGTACGCGGGTTCGCCGACATGATCGCGACCCTCGTCACGGCCCACTCCCCCACCCATCTCGTCGCCTGCTGGGACGACGACTGGCGGCCGCAGTGGCGGGTCGACCTCATCCCGACGTACAAGACCCACCGGCTCGTCGAGGGCAGCGATGTCGCCGAGGAGTCGCCGGAGGATCTCACCCCCCAGGTTCCGGTCATCCGCGACCTGCTCGCCGGGGTCGGCCTGGCCCGGGTCGGGGCACCGGGATACGAGGCGGACGACATCATCGGCACCCTCACCCACCGGCACGGCGGTGCGATGGCCGTCGACATCGTCACCGGGGACCGTGACCTGCTTCAGCTCGTCGACGACGCTCGCGCGGTGCGGGTCCTCTACACGGGCAAGGGCGGCGTGCGAGACCCGGACATCGCCACCGAGGCTTTCCTGCAGGAGCGGTATGCGGTGCCGGACGGCCGCGCCTATCTCGAGATGTCGATCCTGCGCGGAGACACCAGCGACGGACTGCCCGGAGTCAAGGGGATCGGGGACAAGACCGCTGCCGTCCTCATCGCCGAGTTCGGGTCCCTCGCCGCACTCCGGGCCGCGGTCGAGAGCGGGGACCCACGTATCAAGGGAGCCCGCCGGGCGAACCTCGAGGCGGCCACTGCATACCTCGACGTCGCACCCACCGTCGTAGCCGTCGCACACGACGTCCCCCTTCCACCGCAGGAGTATGCGCTGCCCACCGAGATCGCCGACCCGGCCCTCCTGGAGGACCTGGTCACCACTTTCGGCCTCGACTCCCCGGTCCGTCGGCTGCTCGCCGCTCTCCGGCTCGGCTGACGCGAGGTCGTCCCGGCGGTCAGTCGAGCCGGTCGGCGGCGACGACGCCCCGCAGCACCGACTGCATGGAATTGCGGGCAGTGGTCCTCAGCTGCGGTGTCGGGGCGGCGTCGGCGATCTGGCCGAGCAGGTCGACGAGCTGCTTGCACCGGCGCACGAAGTCGCCGGCGGCCATCTCCTGGTCGCGCAGCACGAGGTCGAGGGACTGGCCGCTCGCCCAGCGGTGCGCCATCCACGCCATGCCGCCGTCGGGAGCCCCGGTCTGCGGGAGTGCGTTGTCGGCCTCGCGGTCGTTGATCTCGCTCCAGAGCACCGCCATCTGCCGGATCGCCTCGGCGACCTCTGCGTTCGGCATCCGCGGTGAGGGATCGGCGTCATCATGGCGCGGCTCGTGGATGAGCGCGCTCACGACCGCCGCCAGTGACGGCGCGTCCAACCGTGACCAGATGCCGCTGCGCAACGACTGGGCGGCCAGCAGGTCCTTCTCGGTGTAGAGGCGCCTCAGCTTCTCCCCGAGCTCGGTCGTCGCCGAGCCCGTCTCGTCGAGGTAGCCGAGGTCGGAGAGTACGTCGCAGATCCGTTCGAAGGTCTTGGCGACCGAGGTGGTGCGGCTGTCGACCTTGCGCTGCACGGCACCCGTCTCACGCTTCAACCGCCACCATCGCTCCGCCCAGCGCGCGTGGTCCTCGCGGTCGGGGCACTGGTGGCACGGGTGCGCCGCGAGGCGGCGGCGGAGCTCCTCGACCCTGCCGTCCTCTCCCCGGGCCGCCTCCGCGGCACGCTCCTTGGGTGGCGGCTCGTGCGGCACCGCGATGCGCAACGAGGTGGCGAGGTCGCGACGGGCCTTGGGGTTCTTCGGGTTGAACCGCGACGGCACCCTGACCTGGGCCACCGCCTCGACCGGACGCGGGACATCGAGGACGGTGAGCCGCTTGATCTGGCGCTCCTCGGTGAGGACGGTCGGCAGCTCGGTCTGGCCCCGGTAGGTGCGCGCCGGTGCGATGACGACCGCCCAGCCGGCGCGTCGGCCGGCCGGGATCTTGATGACGTCCCCGATCCGCAGTCCGGTGAGGCTGACCTCGGCGGCGGCCCGCAGGGACGCGGATCGGGCCTTCGCGCCGTCCTTCTGGACCTGGTTGACCTGGTGCCGGAGGGAGGCGTACGAGGCGAAGTCCCCGAGGTGGCACTGCATGGCCTCGGCGTAGCCGTCGAGCGCCTCCTGGTTGCGGCGCACCGTGCTCGCCATGCCGACGACGGCACGGTCGGCCTGGAACTGTGCGAAGGAGGTCTCCAGGATCTCTGCGGCGGTGTCGCGCCCGACGGTCGCGACGAGGTTGACGGCCATGTTGTAGGTCGGGCGGAAGCTCGACCGCAGCGGGTAGGTGCGCGTCGAGGCCAGCCCGGCAACGGCGAGCGGGTCGAGTCCTCGGTGCCACAGGACGACCGCATGGCCCTCGATGTCGATGCCACGCCGACCGGCACGTCCGGTGAGCTGGGTGTACTCGGCCGGGGTGAGCTCGGCGTGTGTCTCGCCGTTGAACTTCGTCAGCTTCTCGATGACGACGGTCTTGGCCGGCATGTTGATCCCGAGGGCGAGGGTCTCGGTGGCGAAGACGGCGCGGATGGTGGCGGTGGTGAAGAGCTCCTCGACGATCTCCCGGAAGAGGGGGAGCATCCCGGCGTGGTGGGCGGCGAATCCTCGCGTGAGCCCCTCGACGAAGTCCCAGTACCCGAGGACCGAGAGATCCTCGTCGGCGAGGGCGGCCATCTTCTCCTCGACCCGGCGGCGGATCCGCTCCCCCTGGCTCTGCGGGATGAGACGCACACCCGCTGCGAGCAGCTGGCCCACTGCGGCGTCGCAGCCCACCCTGCTGAAGATGAACGTGATGGCCGGGAGCAGTCCCTCGCGTTCCAGGGTCGTGATGACCTCGACCCGGCTCGGGGCACCGCCTCGCGCGCGGCCGACCGGCGGGCCTCCCCCGCGCCGTGGTCCTCCATCGCGTCGGGCGCGGCCCTTGACGACCCGCCCACTCCGTCCACCGGGTCCGCTCATCGCCTCCTCGACCCAGGCGCCTTTGTGCTCGGCGTTGCGGATCGCGGAGATCGCCTCGGGGTTGACGCGGGTGTCGTCGAAGAGGTCGTGCAGCTCCTGGCCGACCATGAGGTGCTGCCAGAGCGGGACCGGCCGGTGCTCGGAGACGACGATCTCGTGCTCGCCGCGCACCTCGGCGAGCCAGGCGCCGAACTCCTCGGCGTTGCTCACCGTCGCGGAGAGCGAGACGACCTGGACCGACTGTGGGAGGTGGATGATGACCTCCTCCCAGACGGCTCCGCGGAAGCGGTCGGCGAGGTAGTGCACCTCGTCCATGACGACGAAGCCCAGTCCGGTGAGGGTCCTGGATGCCGCATACATCATGTTGCGGAGCACCTCGGTCGTCATGACGACGATCGGGGCCTCGCCGTTGATCGAGGAGTCGCCCGTGAGCAGTCCCACCCGGTCGGCCCCGTGCACCCGGACGAGGTCGTGGTACTTCTGGTTCGACAGCGCCTTGATCGGGGTCGTGTAGAACGCCTTGCGCCCGGCGGCCAGGGCGAGATGGACCGCGAACTCACCGACGACGGTCTTGCCCGCCCCGGTGGGCGCGGCGACGAGCACACCCTTGCCGTCCTCGACGTGCTGGGCCGCCGCGATCTGGAAGTCGTCGAGGGGGAAGTCGAGGCTGTCGGTGAAGGCCTGCAGGTGTGGATAGCCGGCCCGGACTCGTGAGGCGGCATAGCGCTGGGCCGGGCTGCTCATGGCCGCCAGCCTACGTGACGTGCACCGGCCGACCGGGTCCCCGAAGACGTCGTCGCTACGGCCCCGGCGTGCCGGGTCGACGACGCGCCCCGACCATGCGCATCGCCCCAGGGACCACGTCGATGGCGCGAGGCATCTTGCCCACCCGCTCGCCGTCGGCGTATGCGACGATCCCGGGTGCGTCGAGCTCGACGTGCCGTCCCCGGACCAGGGTGATCGCCGGGTGGCTGATGTGGCCGCCGGAGAAGACCCTGGGAAAGACCCGCAGGAAGGTCGTCGTCGACAGCGGACCGAGGATGAGGACGTCGAGGAGACCGTCGTCGATGAGCGCACCGGGAACGACCTTCATCCCGCCGCCGTACGAGGTGGAGTTGGCGACGGCGACGAGCATGGCGCCGCCGTCATGGGCCACCCCGTCGATGGAGATGCGGTAGGGGATGGGGCGGAACAGCGGGAGCTCACGCATGGCCGCCAGCGTGTACTTGGCGCTGCCCCGCGGCCACGTCATGGCGTTGGCGCGCTCGTTGACGATGGCGTCGAACCCCCCGGCAAGCACCCCGACGAACCAGCTCTCTTCGCCGTCTGCTCCGGTCACCCGCGCCGCATCGACCGTATGCGTCGCACCCGTGAGCATGAGGTCCAGCGCTTTGCGTGGGTCGCCCTGGGGGACCCCGAGCGCGACGGCGGTGTCGTTGCCGGTGCCGGCGGGGATGACGACGAGCGGGACATCGGTGCCCGCGAGGGCGTGGACCGCGAGGTTGACCATGCCGTCGCCCCCGACGACGACGAGCCGGTCGATGGCGTCGGCGCGCACCGCGGCACGGACCTGCTCGACCGCCTGGATCCCGGTCGAGCCGGAGAGGTCGACGTAGGGAATCTCCCGGTCCCGCAGGTCGGCGGCGATATCGTGACCGACGCGGATGGCCCGGCTGCCTCCGGCGGTGGGGTTGACGACGAGGCCGACCCGCTCGAACGGAGGCCGCACGTTAGAGCGCCGAGGCCTGGTCGTCGGCGACCTCGGAGGCCCACTCGGGACGGTTCTTGGCACGCCGTCGTTCGATGAGTCGCATGACGAGACCGGCGGCCAGGTAGAGAGCGAGCAGCGGGAAACCGAGCAGAATCATCGTGAAAGCGTCACCGGTGGGGGTGGCGACGGCTGCGAACACCATGATGAGGAGGCTCGCGACCCGCCAGTGCTTGAAGACGAAGCTGGAGGCCAGCAGCCCGATGATGTTGAGCGCGACCATGAACACCGGCAGGAGGAACGCGAAGCCGAAGACGAGGAGGAACCGGGTGACGAAGGCGAAGTACTTCGTCGTGTCCTGGATGTTCGACGTACCCGGTGGCGTGAACCCGTAGAGCACCTTCAGGGCCGTCGGCAGGACCGAGTACGCGACGAACACACCCCCGAGGAAGAGCGGGACCACCGCGGCGATGAAGGCGAGGGAGAGGCGCTTCTCCTTGCGGGTGAGCCCGGGAACGATGAAGGCCCAGATCTGGTAGAGCCAGACCGGGCTGGCGATGATGATGCCCGCGAAGAGAGACAGGCTGATCGTCAGGCTCAGCGGCGAGGTGGCCTCGCCGAGGTTGAGGGTGATGAGCGACTCGGGGTTGGCAACCTTGTACGAGTCGAAGGGGGCCGCGAGGAGGTCGTAGACCTCCTGGAAGTAGAGCAGGCCGACGGCGAGGGAGGTGGCACCGACGGCGACCGCGGAGACCACGAGCCGTCGCCGGAACTCACGGAAGTGCTCGGATAGGGTCATCCGCCCCTCGGGGTCGCGAGGGGCGCGGCGTCGAAGGGCCACCGGTGGCGTCGGCTAACGGACCAGGGGTCAGGCGACCGGGCGGGTCGGGTCGTCCGGGGTGGACTGGTCCTGGGCCGGCGGCTGGTATGCCTGCTGGCCCTGCTGCTGAGGGGCCTGCTGAGGATGGGCCTGGGGAGCCGGCTGGTACTGCGGCTGCTGTCCCGGCGGGGGGTTCTGGCTCTGCGGCGCCTGGTAGTCCTGGACCGGCGGGGGCGGCGTGACCTGGGGTGCCGGACGCGAGTCGCTCGACTGGCCCTGGACTGTCTCGTCGGCGGCCTCGCCCTTGCCGTCCTTCTTCATCTCCTCGACCTCGCTCTTGAACACCCGGGCCGAGCGGCCCAGGCTGCGCGCGGCGTCAGGGAGTCGCTTCCAGCCGAAGACCAGGATGAGCAGGATGAGGATGATGAGGATCTCTTGGCCGCGAAGACCGCCCATGGGGATCCGCCCTTTCGATGATGGCGCGGGTCCGTGATGACACCGCTCCCGATGAGTCTACGTGAGAGGGTCCGCGGCCCTCGCCGACACACGAGGGTCGCGTCAGGACGAGCGTCAGGACGAGGCGTGCTGGTCCCGTGCCGCCCGGACCTGGCCCATCAGGGTCTCCCGCAGGTCGTCGGGAGCGAGGATCGTCGCGTGTCCGCCGAGACGGACGACGAGACGCAGAAGCCAGTCGGTGCGGGAGACGCGCATCGTGACCGCCTCCGCGGGAACGCCCGAGGGCAGCTCAAGAGACACCTGCTCCTCGACGGGATAGTACTCGCAGACCCACCGAGCAGCCGGGGCGAGCAGGACGGTGGCGGTGGTGGCATCCGCAGCAGGGTGGTAGGCACCGGCACCGAGGTCGCGGGTCCGTGCCTGCGAAGGGGGCGTGCCGTCGACGTCGAGTGGGGTGGCCTCCTGGATGCGGTCGAGGCGGAAGAGACGGGTGTCCTGGGCGCGATGGCACCACCCCTCGACGTACCAGCGACCGTCGGCGCTGACAACGCGCATGATGTCGACGTCGCGTTCGGTGCGGGCATCGCGCGCGGCGCCCTCGTAGACGAGGTGCACCCGTCGTCCGGCTGCGAGAGCACTCCTGAGCGTGGCCAGCAGGCCCGGGTCGACCCCCTCGTCGATGTGCGCGCTGACCCGGTCCGCTGTGGCGGCAAGGTCCCCCGCCGCGTGCTCGAGCTTGGCCAGGGCCCGTACGACGGCGTCATCGTCGCGCAGCCCCGGGACACCGGCCAGCGCCCGCAGCCCGACGATGAGGGTGACCGCCTCGTCCCAGGCGAGCCGCAGAGGGCGGGCGATCGTGTCCGCGTTGCGGATGAAGATCCGGCCCCCTTCCGACTCGACGTCGATGAGCTCGTCGGGCATCGAGCCGTAGCCGCAGAGGAACAGCAGATCGAGGTCCGAGCGGAGCTGGTCCTCGCTCACCCCGAGTCCGTGTGCGGCTTCGGCGAGGTCGATGCCCTGGCGGTGAACGAGCCACGGGACCATCGCCAACAGCCGGCTCAACCGTGCTGTGGCGGGCTCGATGGTGCCGTGCCGTCGGCTCGAGCGAGCGCGCTCGGCGGTGAGCGCGGTGAGGGAGTGGGCGGTGACGGTGTCGATGTCCTCCCGTTCGTGAGCCCCCAGGACGGCGGCGAGGTGGCCGATGACCCGGGCGCGGACCTCGTCCGGGGTGACCTGCCGGGCGCTCGCGAGCAGAACGGCGATCTCGGTGGCGACCGCATCCCGGGGCAGGGTCTCCACCCGCAGACGGTCCCAGCCGCCATTGTCGGATCCCTCGTGAGGGACGACGCAGGCGGAGCGCCGCAAACCCGCGCCGGCCCCCGCCGCGACCGAGACCTCGACCACAGGGGTCGGTTCCTGCGGGACGGCGGCCCGGGCGAGGTCGGCCGGCCGCGCGTCGGGCGGGATCGTGTAGGCACCGGAGGGACCGTGCCGGGTCACGGCCCCGGCGATGCGACTGAGCCGGAAGACGCGCTGCTCGTCGCGGTCCAGGTCGAGTCCGGTGAGGTACCAGTGCCCCCGGATCGAGCTGAGCGCCCACGGCTGTACGCGGCGCTGCTGCACCTGCGTCGCGTCCGCCCTTCGGTAGCCGAACCGGATCTCGCGCAGCTCCTGGACGCAACGAAGGATCTCCGGGAAGGTCGGCTCGGAGGTGCCGAGCCGAGGCTCGACGAGGCCCGACGGCGCGTCATCGGTGTCCGGCTGGGTCGCCTGGAGCTTGCGCAGCGCCTGAGCAGCCGCACCCCCGAGCGTGCCGTGGGACCAGGTCCGGGCGGCGAGGCCGAGCACGACGAGCTCGTCGGTCTCGAACTCGATCTCGGGCAGGACGTAGTCGTCGGAGTGGATCCGGTAGCCGACCTCGTCCTCGAAGAGGACATCGGACTCCACCGTCTGGAGCGGGACCCCGAGCTCACGCAGCTCGTCCTTGTCGCGCTCGAACATCCGCTCGAAGGCCTCGTCGCTCGGCGCCAGACGGTACTGCTCGACGGTGCGTCGCAGCTCGTGCCGGCTCAGCGGGCGCCGGGTCCAGAGCAGCGTCATGACGAGGTTCATCAGGCGCTCGGTCTTCGCCGACGGTGCGGGTGCCACTCTGGCACGCTACCCGACGGCTACGGTGGTGCGGTGCACGCTGCCGGAAAGACCCCGAGAGGTATGCAGTGGCGTTCCGGGCGGGTCCTCTCCCGGACCCGCGCCTGGCCGGGCGCTGTCGAGTATGCCGTGGCCGTCCCCCGCCTGAGGGGACCGGACGCGGCGGTTGAGACCGTCGCCGCCCTCGCCTACACCTCTCTGGTCGGCGAACCCGAGGTCGGCGAGGAGGTCGTCCTCAACGTCGGCGCTCTGCTGCGCGCGCTCGGCACCGGCGGGCTGGCCTTCGTCGTCTCGCGCGCTCGGCTGCCCGAGGACACTCCGAGCGTCGGGCACATCGTCAAGGCTCGCTACACGCCGCTGCAACAGATGCTGTTCGCGGTCGACGAACAGGACAGCCCGTACCATCCGGTGCTCGCCGAGGCCGATGACCTGTCCGGGATGCCGGTCGTCGTCGCCGACCTGCACTCGGCCCTCCCGGCGGTCGTCGCGGGGATCCGCGCGGAGCGGCCCGGCCTGCGGGTCGCCTATGTCATGACGGACGGTGGGGCGTTGCCGCTCGCCTTCTCGCGCTCGGTCGCGGGTCTGCAGGACGCCGGATGGCTCAGCGGGACGGTGACGGTCGGGCAGGCGTTCGGCGGCGACCTCGAGGCGGTGAGCCTGCAGACAGGTCTGCTCGCGGCGCACCACGTGCTGGACGCGGACATCACCGTGGTCATCCAGGGTCCTGGCAACGTCGGGACCGGGACGCGATGGGGCTTCTCGGGAGTCGCCGCGGGTGAGGCCGTCAACGCCGTCGCGGTCCTGGGGGGTCGAGCGGTTGCCGCGCTCCGCGTCTCGGACGCCGACCCGCGTCCCCGGCATCGCGGCATCTCGCACCACAGCACCACTGCATACGGTCGGGTGGCGCTCGCGGCCGCAGTCCTGCCGGTGCCCGCCGACCGACCAGACCTCATCGAGCAGTGCTCGCAGCTCGCCGGCACGGCGTCCGCGGGTCACCAGGTGGTGGAGGTGGAGACGGACGGGCTGGACGAGGCGCTGTGCGAGAGCCCGGTGCGCCTGTCGACGATGGGGCGCGGCCTTGACGAGGACCGCATCGCGTTCGTGGCCGCCGCGGTCGCGGGACGATGGGCGGCGCGAGCCACGCGGCCCGCGCCGGGGTGAACTATCGGACGTCGACGAGATCGACGACGAAGACGAGCGTCTCCCCCGGCGCGATGGCGCTGCCGGCTCCCCGGTCGCCGTAGGCGAGGTGAGCAGGGATGACGAGCTTGCGTCGCCCGCCGACCCGCATTCCCTCGATGCCGTCGTCCCAGCCCTTGATGACCTGGCCGACCCCGAGCCGGAAGTCGAGCGGCAACCCGCGGTTCCACGAGGCGTCGAACTCCTCGCCGGTGGAGTGCGCGACCCCGACATAGTGGGCGCTCACCGTCCTGCCGGCCGTGGCGGTCTCGCCGTCGCCGTCGATGAGGTCCTCGATGACGAGGTGGGTGGGCGGCTCGTCACCGGGGAAGTCGATCTCGGGCTTGTCGCGGTCGAGGCTCATGCGTCGCTCCTCAGGGTGGTTCGGGGTGTCAGCTCGTGGTGCGGGTGGTCAGTAGGCGGCGAGGATGTCGACGACGAACACCAGCGTGTCGCCGCCCTGGATGTCCGGCGGGCTGCCTTCCTCACCGTATCCCTCCGCGGCCGGGATGACGAGGAGGACCCGGCTGCCGACCTTCTGGCCGACGAGCCCCGTGTCCCAGCCCTGGATGACCCGGCCGACGCCGATGGGGAACTCGGCGAAGCCGGTCGGAGCGTTCGCCGAGGAGTCGAAGACGTTGCCGTCGCGCGTCGTCGCGCCGGTGTAGGAGACCCGGATGGTCTGGCCGGCGGCGACCTCGGGGCCCTCCCCCTCGACGAGCGGCTGGACCACGGTGGCGTCCGGGTCCTCGAAGCCCTCGGGGATCGTGATCGTGGCGGGCTCACCCGCGGTGACCTCGGCTGTCGGCAGACCCTCCACGGGCTCGACGGCGGTGCCGTTCGCTTCGGAGAGCGGGGTGACGGCCGAGATGAGGTCCACGAGGAAGAGGATGGTCTCGTCGCCCTCGATGCCGAGCTCCGGGTTCCCCTCCTCGCCGAAGGCATCCTGCGGCGGCAGCGCCAGCAGCACCCTGGATCCGAGCGTCTGGCCGGTGAGCGTGGACGCCAGACCCGGCAGGACGCTCTCGTCCGAGAGGTCGAGTCCCACGGGCTGGGTCGGATAGCTGCTGCTCACCTCTTCCGCGGTCTCCGCCGAGAAGATCGCGTAGTCGAAGCTGAGCAGCTCGGTGCCGCCGAGCTCGGCGCCGTCGCCGGCGGTGATGACCCGGGCCTCGCTCTGCTCGACGGAGACCGACCCGGGCTCGAAGCTCACCCCCGGAGTCGTCGCTTCGTCCGCTGCGTCGGTGACAGTGACCTCGTCCAACCCACTGTTCGGGGTCGTGGACTCGGGTGCGTCACTGCCGCACGCGGCGAGAGTGAGAGCCGCCGCGGCGGCGACGGCCGCGAGGCGGAGGAGGCGGGGCTTGGGCACAGGAACACCTTGCAGGAGAGAGTACGGGTGGCAGGCAAAGCATCAAGCCTAGACGGGCAGAGCCGTTTGTCTAAACGGGCGTCTGCGGATGGGGGTTCCCCGAGCCCGCTGCCATCCCCTCGATGAGCCGCTCGACCCGGGCATCGACCGCGGTGAACGGGTTCTTGCACAGCACCGTGCGCTGGGCCTGGTCGTTGAGCTTGAGGTGGACCCAGTCGACGGTGAAGTCTCGCCGGTGCTGCTGAGCGGCCCGCACGAAGTCGCCGCGGAGCTTGGCCCTGGTGGTCTGGGGTGGTGTGGTCATCGCGGCCTCGATGGCGGCGTCATCGGTGGTGCGGGCGGCCAGACCGCCGCGCTGCGCGGTGTAGAAGAGTCCACGACGCTGATCGATGTCGTGGTAGGCCAGGTCGAGCTGGGCGATCCGGGGATCCTCGA
Source organism: Dermatophilaceae bacterium (assembly GCA_046260445.1). Taxonomy (GTDB): domain Bacteria; phylum Actinomycetota; class Actinomycetes; order Actinomycetales; family Dermatophilaceae; genus F2B08. Next base: position 17,253 of record JBHEPF010000061.1, read on the forward strand.
GCGTGAGGCCGTGCTTGTCCGCGTAGCGCACCAGGAGCCGGCGCTTGATCACCCAGTCGATCTCAGTCTCGACGTCCGACAGCTCCCCTGTCTCGACCGCCCGGACCGTGCGTTCCCAGAGGTCGAGCACCGGGGCGTGCACCGGGTGATCGAGCAGCCCCTCGCGCTCGGCGAAGGCGTAGGCGGCCTCGAAGTAGGCGCGCTGCAGGTCGAGCGCCGACAGCTCGCGCCCGTTCGCCAGGCGAACGGTCCGTCGGCCGGTGATGTCATAGCTCATCTCGCGGATGGAGCGGATGGGGTTCTCCAGTGTGAGGTCGCGGATGACCACGCCGGCCTCGATCATCTGCAGGACGAGGTCGGCCGAGCCGACCTTGAGCATCGTCGTCGTCTCACTCATGTTCGAGTCCCCGACGATGACGTGCAGGCGGCGGTACCGTTCGGCGTCGGCGTGCGGCTCGTCACGGGTGTTGATGATCGGCCTGCTGCGCGTCGTGGCCGAGGAGACGCCCTCCCAGATGTGCTCCGCCCGCTGGCTCACCGCATACTTCGCGCCGCGCGCGGTCGTGACGACCTTGCCCGCCCCACAGATGAGCTGGCGCGAGACGAGGAAGGGCAGGAGGGTGTCGGAGACGTCCTGGAAGTCCCCGGTGCGCGAGAGAAGGAAGTTCTCATGACAGCCGTAGGAGTTGCCCGCCGAGTCGGTGTTGTTCTTGAAGACGTAGATCGTCCCCTCGAGGCCCTCCTGGCTGAGGCGCTCCTGCGCATCGCGCACGAGATCACCGACGATGCGCTCCCCTGCCTTGTCGTGGATGACGAGCTGAGCGACGTCGTCACACTCGGGCGTCGCGTACTCGGGATGGGAGCCGACGTCGAGGTAGAGGCGGGAGCCGTTCTGGAGGAAGACGTTGCTGGAGCGGCCCCATGAGACGACCTTGCGGAAGAGGTAGCGGGCCACCTCGTCGGGGGTGAGGGTGCGCTGCCCGCCGGAGACACAGGTGATGCCGTACTCCGTCTCGATCCCGAAGATCCGGCGCTCCATACGGCGACCCTACGTCACCTGTGGGGAGGCCGCCGTCGCTGTCCGGCAGCCCCACCGGGGCTGGATTCCGCCGGTGCGACCGCTCGGTGAGTCGTGGGACGATGGTCGGCATGGCCGAAGGCACGACCCCCGAGAACGTGGGCACCGCTCGGCACACGGCGTCCATCCTCGAGCGCGCGCAGGCTTATGCGGACGCGATGCAGGCAGAAGCCGATCGTGTCGTCGCCGAGGCGCGAGCCCATGCCGAAGAGGTGCGGGCGGACGCCCTGACTGTGCACGACGAGGCGGACCGGATGCGGGCCGAGGTCGAGCCGAGCCATCGTCGGGCCGCCGAGGTCGTCGAGCGCGCCGAGTCCGAGGCCCGTGAGCTCCTGGCCACGGCCGCGAGCCAGGCCACCGCGCTCACGGCTCGCGCGACCGCACACGCGGACGAGGCCGTCGGGGACGCGCTCCGGACGGCCCGCGAGCGGGTTGAGGCAGCCACCGAGGAGGCCGCCGGGATCCGCGCCGCCGCAGAGCGTGACTACGACGAGGCCATGGCCGGCTATGCGGCCCGGGTGGCCCAGCAAGACGCCGAGAACGACCGGTGGGTCCGGGGGGTCGAGGCGCGGTTCACGCGGATCCGGGCCGACCTGGACTCCGCGGTGGCTCAGCGGACCGCGGTGGCGGACGAGGAGGCGGCCGGTACACGGGCGGCGGCTGAGGCATACGCCGCAGAGGTCCGAGCCGAGGCAGCCGACGTGCTCGAGTCGGCCCGCGAGCACGCGACCGGCATCCGTGAGGTCGCGCGGCAGGACATCGAGGCGCAGCGGGCCACGGCTGCTGCGGACGTCGCCAAGCTCCTGCAGGAGGCTCAGGACCACCTTGACTGGGGCCACGCCACGGCCGCATCGGTCCTCGCCCGTGTCCGGGAGCAGGCTGCCCTCGACGAGCGCCGTACTCACCAGGCCCTGGCGGCGCACCTTCGTTCGCGGCGCCTGGCTCTGCAGCAGATCCTCAGCCGCAGCACGCACCGGGTGCGAATGGCGGTGCGCGACGCTCAGGCCGAGAGCGAACGGCTCCGGGGGCAGGCGACCGCCGTCCTCGCCGCTGCAGAGCAGGCTGCGGCACGCACGAGGCAGCGAGCCGAGGATGAGGCGAGCAGGGCCCGCGCGGCCGCCCAGGAGGAGGCCTCCGAGATCGTCGCGCGAGGCGAGCGCCGCCTCCACGAGGCCGATGAGAGCGCGCGGCTGCTGCGTGAGCGCACCACGAACGAGCTGGAGCAGCTCCACCGAGAGAGCCTCGAGCGACATCAGCAGCAGCGAGCCGCTCTCATCGCGCTCACCGATGAGGCGCGAGCCGACGCCGACCGCATCCGTCGCGAGGCTCGAGAGATGCTCGAGCGGGCTCGTGGGGAGGTCGAGGTGCTGGCGCAACGTCGCACCGACATCACGAGCCAGCTCGGTGCGCTCTCCGGCGTCATCGACGCCCTGGCCGTTCCCGACCAGTCCCCCGGCCGCACTTCCCAGAACCACCAGACCGACCTGACCGACCACGACACCGCACCACCGAAGGACCACTGATGACTGAGCAGCAAGGCTTCCGCACCGTCCTGCGCGGCTACGACCAGAACGAGGTCGACCGCCGCATCGATGACTGGCGCCAGGCGCTGGAGCAGGCCCGCAGTGAGGCTGCCGACCGAACGGTCGAGGTGGCCCAGCTGCAGGCGTCACATGAACGACTCGGCGACGAGGTGCGCGCGTCCAAGGCCCGGGTGGCCGAGCTCGAGGAGCAGACCAAGAAGGTCGGTTCCCCGACGTTCGAGGGCCTCGGCGAGCGGATCGGCTCCATGCTTGCCCTCGCCGATGAGGAGGCCACCTCCCTGCGTCAGTCGGCGGACGAGGACGCTCAGCGGTTGCGCGACTCGGCCAAGAGCGAGGCCGACGAGATCCGCCTCGCCGCCGAACGTTACGCCGCGGACACCCGCTCCGCCGCCGACGCCGACGCGACGCGGGTCGTCGAGAAGGCCCGCCAGCTGGCCGACGCGCTTCTCGACGACGCGGACCGCGAGACCACTGCTCTCCGCGAGGAGGGCGAGGCTCTCTTCGAGAGCCAGCGCGCGCGTGCCTCCGCCGCTGCGGCGGACTTCGAGGCCACCCTCGGGGAGCGCCGGGAGAGGGCCAGCGCCGAGTTCTCCGCTCTCATGGACGAGCACCAGCGCACCCTGGACGACGCACAGGCGCGCTCTGCGGCGCTGATCTCGGACGCCGAGTCTGACCGTCGCAAGGCCCGCGAGGAGTCCGAGGGTCTGCTCGCCCGGGCCCGGGCCGAGGCCGAGGAGCTCGTCGCCAGGGCTCGAGAGCAGGCCGAGCGCATTCGCAGGGACTCCGACCGGGAGCTGGCCGCGGTCACCGCGCAGCGCGACGCGATCACCGCCCAGCTCGGTAACGTGCGCACCATGCTCGCCACGGTCGGCGGAGGCTCGGTCCTCGGCGGTGCTCTCATGGCTGCCGCCATGGACGACCCGGATGCCTCAGGTGACGAGGTCGACGACACCTCCGAGCCGGATGACACCCACAGCGAGCAGGAGAAGACCGCGAGCGCCGATACCACAACGGACTCCGCCGACGACTCCGCTGAGCACGCAGGCGACGACGAGGACATGGGCGCGCAGACCGACCTCGACGACGACATCGCCGCTGACGGCGAGGGATCCGCACAAGGCTGAGACCGGGTGGCCGTCCGGTCACCTCAGCGAGGTGGCGTCAGTCGGTGTCGCGGTGCTCGTGCGGCTCCGCGTGACCCCGCTGCGTCTGCGGGTTCGTCGACTCGTGGCGGGCCGACGCGCCGCTCGGCCCGGTCGGCTCATCGGGCAGAGCGGAGGCGACCGCGTCGTCGTCGTCACGTGCGGGATCGGGGCCGGTGCCGCTGAGCAGCCGCTCCAGCACGGGGCCGACGAGGCGCCGGAAGGTGCGCCGCGGCCGTCCCCGGTCGAGGATCGCGACCTCGAGCTGGTTCGCGCCGAGCCGGCGGGGATCGCCACCTGCAGGGTCGGCCGCGAGCACCTCGACGGCGAGACGGAGGGCCCGGGTCAGGGACAAGGAGGACGAGTACCGCTCCTCGAGAGCCTGCTCGATCGGCTCCGTCGCCCCGCCCATGGCCACGAAGCCGTGCTCGTCGGCGACCGAACCGTCATAGGTGAGGCGGTAGATCTGATCCGTGTCGACCGACTCCCCCACCTCCGCGACGACGATCTCCACCTCGTAGGGCTTGGACTCCTGGGTGAAGACCGTGCCGAGCGTCTGCGCATACGCGTTGGCCAGGCCTCGCGCCGAGACGTCGGAGCGATCATAGGAGTATCCGCGTAGGTCGGCATAGCGGATGCCGGCGACCCGGAGGTTCTCGAACTCGTTGTACTTGCCGACCGCCGCGAACCCGATCCGGTCATAGATCTCGGAGATCTTGTGCAGGGCCCTCGAGTGGTTCTCCGCGACGAAGAGGATCCCCTCGTCATAGCTGAGGACGACGACGGACCTGCCGCGGGCGATGCCCTTGCGGGCGAAGTCCGCCCGGTCCTTCATCAGCTGCTCGGGCGAGACATAGAACGGCATCTGGGTCATCGCGCACCCCCCGGGTTTCCGAACCGGTCGGCGACCACCGACTCGACGACGGTCCCGACCTGCTCGCCCGCAACGAAGTGGGCGCCTTCGTCGTCCACCGTGGCGATGGTCGGCCAGATGCGTCTGCTCACGTCCGGCCCGCCCGTGGCGGAGTCGTCGTCCGCGGCGTCGTAGAGTGCCTCGACGGTGATCCGGATGGCCGCGTCCCGGTCCAGACCCGGCCGCCACAGCTTCTTGATGGCGCCCCGCGCGAACAGCGATCCCGAGCCGACACAGTGGTGGTCGTGCTCCTCGTAGCACCCGCCGGTGACGTCGTAGGAGAAGATTCGGCCCTGGCCCTCCCCGATGTCGTAGCCCGCGAACATCGGCACGACGGCGAGCCCTCGCATCGCCATCGCGAGGTTGCCCCGGATCATCGATGCCAGGCGGTTGGCCTTGCCCTCGAGGGACATGAGTGTGCCCTCGATCTTCTCGTAGTGCTCGAGCTCGACCTGGAAGAGTCGGACCAGCTCGATGGAGAGTCCGGCCGTGCCGGCGATGCCGGCCACGGAGTACTCGTCGGTGACGAAGACCTTCTCCATGTCATGGTTGGCGATGAGGTTGCCCATCGTCGCGCGACGGTCCCCCGCCATGATGACGCCGCCGCCGTAGATGAGCGCGACGATGGTCGTCCCGTGCGGCGCGTCGACCGCGGCGTGCGGTACGACCCTCCCGCTCGGCAGCATCGAGGGGTCGTGTGCGGCGAGGAACTCGGTGAAGGATGAGCCTCCCGAGGCGTGGAAGGCGGCAGAGAGTCGACCCGTCACTGTCCGCCCTTCTGGACGAAGCCGCGGACGAACTCCTCGGCGTTGGACTCGAGGACGGTGTCGATCTCGTCGAGCACCGAGTCGATGTCGGAGTCGAGGGCGGCCTTGGTGGCCGTCGGTGCGGTGGGCACCGGCTCGGGGAGGTCGTCGGGGCCGTCACCCTTGCGCTGCGGACGGGTCTGCTCTTGTCCAGCCATGGGTCCAACCTATCCCGGCGGTCTACTCGCTCGCGGCCGCGGCACCGAGTCGCCGCAACATCGTCGCGGCATCCGGGCTCTCGGCGATGAGCGTCCCCACCGCCGCCTTGGTACCGCGAAGCGGCTCCAGCATCGGGACGCGCTGCAGTGCACGACTGTCGGGGACATCGAAGATCACCGAGTCCCACGACGCGGCGACGACGTTGTCCGGAAAGCGCGAGATGCACGTGCCTCGGAAGTACGCCCGGGTGTCGGCCGGGGGGTTCGTGACGGCGTCCCGGACCTCTGCACCGGACACCAGCTCGTGGAACCGTCCGCCCACCGCCATCCGGTGGAAGATGCCCTTGTCGAGGCGCACGTCGGACCACTGGATGTCGATCGCGCGCAGCTGCGGCGACTCCCACGTGAGGCCGTCGCGCTCGCGGTACCGCTCGAGCACCGCGAGCTTGCCGACCCAGTCGACGTAGGGCGCGGCGGCGTCACGGTCCGTCTGAAGCAGGGTGAGGACGCGCTCCCACCACTCCATGACCTCGGCGGTGTCCTCGTCGGGCATCCCACCACGGTCGGCGAGATAGGCCTGCGTCATCTCGAAGTAGGCCCAGAGGATCTCGATCGGAAGCATCCGCTCCCCCGTCGTCAGCTCGACCGTCGTCGTGAGCTCGAGGTCCCGGGAGATCCAGTGCAGCGTCGGCACGGGACCACGCACCGAGAGGTCACGCGTGACGGCACCGTCCTCGATCATCGCCAGGACGAGTGACGTCGTCCCCATCTTGAGCAGGTTCGCGACATCGCAGTGGTTGGCGTCGCCGATGATGACGTGCAGCCGGCGATAGAGGTCGGCCACCGCGTGGGGCTCGTCACGGGTGTTGATGATCGGACGCTTCAGCGTGGTCTCCAGGCCCACCTCGGCCTCGAAGAAGTCACTGCGCTGGGCGATCTGGTACCCCGCGGTCCTTGACTCGACGCCGATCCCGACGCGGCCGCTGCCGCTCATGACCTGGCGGACGACGAAGAACGGGGTGAGCTGGGCGATGATGCGCTGGAACGGCGTCTCGCGTCGCATGAGGTAGTTCTCATGCGTACCGTAGGACGCGCCCTTGCCATCGGTGTTGTTCTTGTACAAATTGACCGGCACCCCGACGCCGGCCGGGACGGCCTGGATGCGCTCGACGGCCTCACGCATGACGAGCTCCCCCGCGCGGTCCCACGTGACCGCTGCCCGCGGCGTGGTCACCTCCGGTGAGCTGTACTCGGGGTGGGCGTGGTCGACATAGAGGCGCGCGCCGTTCGTGAGGACGATGTTGGCCATCGTCGGGTCCTCGACATCGGTGAGCTGGCTCGGGTCCGCCGCACCCCGCCCCGTCTCCCACCCGCGGGCGTCGCGCAGCGGCGCCTCGTCCGCGTAGTCCCATCCCGCGCGAGCGGATGGCAGGCCCTGGCTCGACGCATACGCGTGGACGACGTGCCCGGAGAGCACCATCGGGTTGGCCAAAGGGTCCCCCGGTACGGAGATCCCGTACTCGGTTTCAATCCCCATGACACGACGGACCGTCATTCGGCCCCCCCTGGGAGCACAGACGGGGAGACATTCTCAATCCCCATGACACGACGGACAGTCATGATGGCAGCCTATGTCCATGGCACTCACGGTCAGGGGCATGCCCCTGCGCACGGCGGCGTTCACGGCACTGGCGGACAAGGTGGCCCGTAGACCGATCTGGTCCATGAGCCAGAGCGACATCCGGAAGTCGCGCACGCAGACCTACCCGCGCCACCGACTCGCCCGAAGTATCTTCGGTGCGGTGAGTGCGGACGTCGGGATCGGGTACGCCACGGCGCCCGCCCGCGACGGCTACGAGATCCCGGTGCGCACCTACCGTCCGCACGGCGAGCGTGGTCTTGGCCCACTGCCGGTCGTCATGTTCTTCCACGGGGGCGGCTGGGTTCTCGGCAACGTCGTCAACTACGACCCGATCTGCAGCCTGTTGAGCGACGAGCTGGAGGCGCTCGTCCTCTCCGTGGACTACCGCATGGCTCCGGAGCACCGGGCGCCGACCGCCGCATACGACTGCATCGACGCCTCCCGCTGGGTCGTCGGCAACGGCGCCGCCATCGGCGCCGACCCCACACGGTTGGCCGTATGCGGGGACAGCGCCGGCGGCAGCCTCGCCGCGGTCGTCGCTCAGGCCTTCCGCGACGACGGCCTCGCGAGCATCCGGCACCAGTGCCTCATCTACCCCGGAACCGACCTGACGATGTCCTCTCCCTCGATCGCCGAGCACGCCAACGGTGCCATCCTCACGAAGCGGTCGATGGACTCCTTCGCCGACCACTACATCCCGGACGAGGCCCGCAGAGGTGACCCGATCGTCTCCCCCTTGTTCGGCGACCTCGAGGGTCTGCCGCCGGCGCTCATCCAGACCGCCGATCTCGACCCCCTGCGCGATGACGGGGTGCGCTACGCCGAGGCGCTCCGGGCGGCCGGGGTGGAGGTCCGGCTGACGAACTATCTCGGTGTGCCGCATGGCTTCGCCACTTTCCCGGGCGCGACGCGCATAGGCGCGCAGCATCGAGCCGAGATCCTCACCGAGATGCGCCTTCGACTGCACCTGGACAGTCCATTGAGGTGACGGGCGTGCGAATTGTCATCGTGTGCTCCGGATCCGCCCATCGAGAAGCGCAGCTGCTCGCGAACTCACGCCAGGGTGGCGTCTACGCGGGAAAGAGCCACTTCGGCTTCCTCCTCGACCACGACGGGACCCGGCGATGACCGACACCGCTCCCGTCCTCCCTCTCGCAGGACTCGACACGGACTCACGCTTCCTCGACCGCCTCCGCGACGCCCTCCGCGACGCCTACCGAAACCTCACCGCCGGGACGCCCGCGACCCTCTCTGCTTCCGGCAAGGAGGTGGTCGTCGTCCTCCGCCTCTCGACCTCGGCCCTGATCCATCACTTGGGCCGTCGGAAGCCGGAACCCGCCTGGAACGCTGTGGACCTCCCCGCCCTCGTCCCGGTTCAAGTCCTGAATCTCTCCGTGCGTCACGCCCGGCTCGCAGCCACCGTGGCGGAGGGGGCCCGCGACAGTCTCCTCCGGGACGCGCTCAACGCCTTCCGCGCGGCCGACCGGGAACTCTCCGAGGCGTTGCTCGCGGACGCCCGGCACCGCGACGACCTCGCCGAGGCCTTGTGGATCCTCGCAGGTCAGTCGGCGGGCTGACCCCCCGGCGCGACGCACATGGGCGCGCATCCGGCCGAGATCACCGAGATGCGACTCAGGCTGCACCGGCACGACTAGTGTGGCTTGCGTGCGAGACGTCGTCGTGTTCTCCGGATCCGCCCATCGCGGGCTCGCCGAACGGATCTGCCAGGAGCTGGGTATCGAGCTCTCCGAGGCCGAGATCACCCGCTTCTCCAACGACTGCCTCCAGGCCCAGCTGCTCGCGAACTGCCGCCAGCGCGACGTCTACATCGTCCAGCCACTCGTGCCGCCGACGCAGGACTCGCTCATGGAGCTACTCCTCATGATCGACGCGGCACGCGGCGCCTCGGCGGCTCAGATCACCGCCGTCATCCCGCACTACGCCTATGCCCGCTCGGACAAGAAGGACGCCTCCCGGATCAGCCTCGGGGGTCGTCTCGTCGCCGACCTGATCTCCACCGCCGGTGCGCACCGGGTCCTGACGATGACGCTGCACGCTCCCCAGGTGCACGGGTTCTTCAGTGTGCCGGTGGACCACCTCACCGCGCTGGGCGTCCTCGCGGACCACTTCCGCGGCACCGACCTCACCGACTCCATCGTCGTCTCACCCGACCTCGGCAACGCCAAGGAGGCCACCCAGTTCTCGCGGCTGCTCGGGCTGCCGGTCGCGGCCGGGTCGAAACGACGACTCGGTGACGACCGCGTCGTCATCGACGAGATCGTCGGTGACGTCAGCGGCAAACGCGCCATCGTCCTCGATGACGAGATCGTCACCGGTGGCTCGATCGTCGAGCTGCTCGACAAGCTCGCCGAGTCCGGCTGCACCGAGGCCGCGGTCGCGTGCACGCACGGGCTCTTCACCGGCAAGGCCGTCGAACGGTTGCGCTCGCACCCCATGATCAGCCAGGTGGTCACGACCGACACGGTCCCGGCGCCTCGCGAGTGGCCCGAGCTGCAGGTGCGCTCGATCGCCGGCCTCTTCGGGGAGGCGATCGCCCGCATCCACGCCGGGGAGTCCATCAGTAGTCTCTTCGACGGCGTCGACCCGACCCACGCGCCGCCGCAACGGTCCCTCTTCGACGCTCTGCACCCATGAGCAGGGCCACCGCCCTCGAGCGACTGCTCCGAGTGCCGCTCTCGCCGGCGCTCTCACTGCCTGTCGATGTCGTCCTCGTCGTCCTCTTCGTCCTCATCGGACGTCGATCCCACGAGAACGGCTACGCGCTCCCCGGCCTGGTGCTCGCCCTCCTCCCGTTCCTCGTCGGGCTGCTCGCCGGATGGGGGCTCATCCGGTGGCGCAGCGGCGCCTGGCCGCACCGGGTTGGCCACGGCGTGACCCTCGCCATCGGCACCGTCGTCGTGGGCATGATCGTGCGGGTCGTCATGGGGCAGTCGGTCGGCGACGGCATCGGCGGGCTGCTCACCTTCGGTGCGGTCGCGCTGGCTTTCCTGCTTCTCGTCCTGGTCGGCTGGCGGGCGGGCACCGCATACCTCATCGGCCGGCGCGGGGACCAGGCCCGCTCGACGGTCTAGAGGTACTGGCCGGTGCCCTTGACCGAGTCGATGGCCCGGCCCGGCTCCGAGCCGGACTTGCCGTTGATGAGCGTGCGGATGTAAACGATCCGCTCGCCCTTCTTGCCCGAGATCCGGGCCCAGTCGTCGGGGTTCGTCGTGTTCGGCAGGTCCTCGTTCTCCTTGAACTCGTCGACGCAGGAGTCGAGGAGGTGGTCCACCCGCAGGCCCCGCTGGCCGGTCTCGAGGAAGTCCTTGATCGCGAGCTTCTTGGCCCGGTCGACGATGTTCTGCATCATCGCGCCCGAGTTGAAGTCCTTGAAGTAGAGAACCTCCTTGTCACCGCCGGCGTAGGTCACCTCGAGGAAGCGGTTCGCGTCGATCTCGGAGTACATCCGGTCGACGACGGCCTGGATCATCGCCTCGATCGTGGCCTCGACGGAGCCTCCGTGCACGGCGACGTCGTCCTGGTGCAGCGGCAGCTGGGTCGTGAGGTACTTGCTGAAGATGTCCATGGCGGCCTCGGCGTCGGGGCGCTCGATCTTGATCTTCACATCGAGGCGACCAGGGCGCAGGATCGCCGGGTCGATCATGTCCTCGCGGTTCGAGGCGCCGATGACGATGACGTTCTCCAGTCGTTCGACCCCGTCGATCTCGGACAGCAGCTGGGGGACGATCGTGGTCTCGACGTCGGAGGAGATCCCGGAGCCGCGGGTACGGAAGAGGCTGTCCATTTCGTCGAAGAACACGACGACAGGGGTGCCGTCGCCGGCCTTCTCGCGGGCACGCTGGAAGATGAGGCGGATGTGCCGCTCGGTCTCCCCCACATACTTGTTGAGCAGCTCCGGGCCCTTGATGTTGAGGAAGTAGCTCTTCGTCAGCTCCTTGCCCTCCTTCTCGGCCACCTTGCGCGCCAGGGAGGCCGCGACGGCCTTGGCGATCATCGTCTTGCCGCAGCCGGGCGGGCCGTACAGGAGCACACCCTTGGGTGGCTTGAGGTGGTGCTCGGTGAACAGGTCCGGGTGGAGGTACGGCAGCTCCACGGCGTCGCGGATCGCGTCGATCTGGCGGCCCAGGCCACCGATGTCCTCGTAGGCGATGTCCGGGACCTCCTCCAGGACCAGCTCGGCGACCTCGATCTTGGGGATCTTCTCGTAGACGAGCCCGGAGCGGGACTCGAGCAGGAGCGAGTCCCCGGCCCGGATCGGGACGTCCGTGAGCGACTCGGCGATCCTGCAGACCCGCTCCTCGTCGGCGCGGGCAACGACGAGGACGCGTCCGTCGTCGAGAACCTCCTTGATCGTGACGACCTCACCCATCTGTTCGAACCCGTGGACGGCGACGACGTTCATGGCCTCGTTGAGCATGACCTCGCGCCCGATGCCGAGGTCCTCGACCTCGACGGTCGGGCTCACGGCGACGTGCATCTTGCGGCCCCCGGTGAGGATGTCGACGGTCCCGTCCTCGAAGGTCTCGACGACGACGCCGTATGCCGAGGGCGGCTGGGCGAGCCGGTCCACCTCGGACTTCAGAGACACGATCTGCTCGCGGGCCTCCTTGAGCGTCCGAACGAGGCGTTCGTTCTGGGACGACACGGTCGAGAGGTTGGACTGCAGCTGAGCGAGGCGCGCCTCGAGGTCACGGCTGCGCGGGTAGCTCGGCGTCTCGCTCATGCTTCGACACTAACCCCGCACGCCGCGGAAGTCCCGCAGGTTCTCGGTCACATCCGCATGCTGGGCGAGTCTCCTACGCGGGGCCTTGCGGACCGTCGGTGATGTCGCGGCGCAGACGACGTGTGCGTTTGGGCGAGGTCTCCCGCTCACCGAGCGACTCGGCGGACCACTGCTCGTCCTTCTCCGCCTCGGCGGCCTCGAAGCCGCCCGAGGGGCGACGCTTGCGCAAGGGTGGGGTGACACCGGGTGCCAGCCGCCGGGTCGTGATGAGGAACCCGGTGTGTCCGTGCATCCGGTGCTGAGGCCGCACCGCGAGCCCCTCGAGGTGCCAGCCGCGCACGAGCGACTCCCATGCGGAGGGCTCGGTGAAGCACCCGAGGTCGCGCATGGCCTCGCCCACCTTGGACAGCTGGGTCGTCGTCGCGACGTAGCAGAGCAGCAGCCCCCCCGGCACGAGCGCGTCGGCGACCACGTCGAGGCACTCCCAGGGGGCGAGCATGTCGAGGACGACGCGATCCACCGACGCCCCCTCGACCGCGTCGGGAAGCTCTTCGACCAGATCGCCGACCGTGACGGTCCAGGCTGGATGGTCGGCGCCGAAGAACGCCCGGGCATTGGCCTGGGCGATGTCCGCGAAGTCCGCGCGGCGCTCGAACGAGAGCACCCGCCCGGTGTCCCCCACCGCGCGGAGCAGGGACATCGACAGGGCTCCGGATCCCACGCCCGCCTCGACGACGACGGCGCCGGGGAAGACATCGCCCATGGTGACGATCTGTCCCGCGTCCTTCGGATAGACGACCGCTGCCCCGCGGGGCATGGACATCACGTAGTCGGAGAGCAGGGGGCGAAGGGCGAGGTACTCGACGCCGGCGGTGTTGGTCACGGTGAAGCCGTCCGGCGCGCCGATGAGGTCGTCGTGCACGAGGAAGCCCCGGTGGGTGTGGAACTGCTTGCCCACCTCGAGCGTGATCGTGTGGAGCCTGCCCTTGGGATCGGTCAGCTGGATCCGTTCCCCCACCTGGAAGGGGCCGCGGCGGAGCGCCGCACCCGTGGCCATGGGGTCACCCGTCGGGGTCTCGGTCTCGCTCACAGCGAAGGAATCTACTCGACCGCTCGCACGGCGTCGGCACCGAAGACGATTCCCTCGACCCGGCCCCGGTGTCCGACGAGCAGCACGTCGAGCTGGGACTGGCCCATGGCGAAGAGGACGTCGCCGAGGCTCGGGGACTCGGCGAAGTCCCGGACCCAGCCCTGCGGCGCGGCGACCGCGACCGCCGAGGCCGGCACCCCGGACCACTCGCTCTGCGGGACGGAGGCGACGACATCCGCGCGCACGATCCCCACAGGATGCCCCTGGGGGTCCTGCGTGACATAGACCCGGTCCGGGCCGGTCCACCACGAGGCGATCGGCCCCCCGGTCGGCACCATCGTGACGGGGCGCATGACCTCCCCCAGCGGGGTCGCGTCGATGCGGGCCCGGGTCCGCCCGACGACGATCGACTGGGATGCCCCCCGCCACAGGAAGCTTGCGATGAACAGCACCCAGAAGACCGTGATGAGTCCCGGCGCACCTCCCCGGGCGATCGGCACCAGGAGGAAACCCGCGACCACGAGGAGAGCGACGACCCGACCGCTCCAGCCGGCGACGACAGATCCTCGGTGCTGCGACCCGGTGAGGCGCCACACGGCGGCCAGGAGGATCTGCCCCCCGTCCAGCGGCATCCCCGGCAACAGGTTGAAGAGTGCGAGGAGGATGTTGACCTGGGCGATCATCTCGGCGAGATAGCCGGGCACACCGGTGTCGAGCACCATCGCCAGCACGAGGGCAACACCGGCGAGCAGGAGGTTGGCCACCGGGCCGGCGAGGGCGGTGAGCCCCTGTGACCACGGCGTGGTCCTCCCGTCGAAGGCGGTGTGTCCGCCCATGAGATCGGCGACGATGCGTCGCACGTGCAGGCCGAAGGCCAGAGCGCTGAGGGCATGAGCGGCCTCGTGGACCAGGACCGAGAGGAGCAGACCGAGGGCGACGAGCACCCCGACCCCGTAGGCCAGGACGCCCAGGTCCGGCCGCTGCTCGGCGACCGAGGGCCCGATGATCGCCGTGATGATGGCCGCGAGGAGCAGCCAGGACCAGCCGATGAAGACGGGGACCCCCGCGATGGAACCCACCCGCGCGCCCGGGGTCTTCTCGCGTGGGACGCGCTCGCTCGATGCCATAGCGCAAGACTAGGTGGCGCGCGGCCGGCGCCTTGTCATACTTGGCTGTTGTGCCCGCCCTACGTCCCGATGCCACCACGCCCCTCGCCGTCTCCCTGCGCGAACGGCTCCTCGTCATGGACGGCGCGATGGGCACGCTCATCCAGGGCAGGGGTTTCAGCGAGGCCGACTTCCGCGGCGAGCGGTTCGCGGACTGGCCCAGTGACCTGCAGGGCAACAACGACCTGCTCGTCCTCACCCAGCCCGACGCGATCGAGGACATCCACCGTCGCTACCTCGACGTGGGTGCCGACCTCGTCACGACCAACACCTTCAACGCCCAGCGCATCTCGCTGGCGGACTACGGCATGTCGGAGCTCGCCTACGAGATGAACGTGGTGGCGGCTCAGCTCGCCCGCCGTGCGGCCGACGCCGCCACCGCGGCGGACCCGAACCGGCCGCGCTATGTCATGGGGGCCATGGGGCCCACCAACCGGACCGCCTCCATCTCCCCCGACGTGTCCGACCCGGGCGCCCGCAACGTCACCTTCGCCCAGCTCGTCCAGGCCTACCTCGAGCAGGCCAGGGGCCTCGTCGACGGCGGCAGTGACGTCCTCCTCATCGAGACGATCTTCGACACCCTCAACGCCAAGGCGGCGATCTTCGCGGTCGAGACCCTCTTCGAGGAGCACGCTCGCCGCTGGCCGGTCATCATCTCCGGCACGATCACGGATGCGTCCGGCCGGACCCTCTCCGGACAGGTGACCGAGGCGTTCTGGCACTCGGTGCGCCACGCCCGCCCGCTCGCCATCGGCCTCAACTGCGCTCTCGGCGCCGCTGAGATCCGGCCCTACCTCGCCGACCTGGCGAGGATCGCGGACACCTTCGTGAGCTGTCACCCCAATGCCGGGCTGCCCAACGCGTTCGGGGAGTACGACGAGACGGCCGAGCAGATGGCCGCGGTCATGGGCGAGTTCGTCGGCTCCGGGCTCGTGAACCTCGTCGGCGGGTGCTGCGGGACGACCCCGGAGCACATCGCCGCCATCGCGGCGGCAGCGGCGGCCGGGACGACCCGAGAGGTCGTTCCCGTCCGCAGGGCCATGCGCCTGTCCGGGCTGGAGCCGGTGACGATCGACGACGACTCGCTCTTCGTCAACATCGGGGAGCGGACCAACATCACCGGGTCGGCCCGCTTCCGCAGGCTCATCCAGGAGGAGGACTACCCGACGGCTCTCTCGGTGGCCCGCCAGCAGGTCGAGAGCGGCGCACAGGTCCTCGACGTCAACATGGACGAGGGCATGATCGACGGGGTCGCGGCCATGCGCCGCTTCCTCACCCTCATCGCGAGCGAGCCGGACATCAGCCGGGTCCCGCTCATGGTGGACTCCTCCAAGTGGGAGGTCATCGAGGCCGGTCTGCAGTGTGTGCAGGGCAAGCCGATCGTCAACTCGATCTCGATGAAAGAGGGTGTCGCGGGGTTCGTCGAGCAGGCCACCCTGTGCCGCAAGTACGGTGCCGCGGTCGTCGTCATGGCCTTCGACGAGGACGGCCAGGCCGAGACCCTGCAGCGACGCATCGAGATCTCATCCGAGGCCTACCGGATCCTCACCGAGGAGGTCGGCTTCCCGGCCGAGGACATCATCATCGACCCGAACGTCTTCGCGGTCGCGACCGGAATCGAGGAGCACGCCACCTACGGCGTCGACTTCATCGAGGCGGCCCGCTGGATCAAGGGCAACCTCCCGGGTGCGCTCGTCAGCGGCGGCGTCTCCAACGTCTCGTTCTCCTTCCGGGGCAACAACCCCGTCCGTGAGGCGATCCACGCCGTGTTCCTCTTTCACGCCGTGGCAGCCGGGATGGACATGGGGATCGTCCACGCCGGTGCGCTCGTCACCTATGACGAGATCGACCCCGAGCTGCGCGAGGCGATCGAGGACGTCATTCTCAACCGCCGTGCCGACGCCACCGAGCGCCTCGTCGAGATCGCGCCCCGCTTCACCTCCGGCGGCGCCGCAGAAGGGCCCGCGGACGTCGAGGCGTGGCGCTCACTGCCGGTGGAGGACCGGATCACGCACGCCCTCGTCAAGGGGATCGACGCGCATATCGAGACCGACACCGAAGAGCTCCGCCTGCTCATCGCCTCCCGGGGCGGCGAGCCGATCGAGGTCATCGAAGGCCCCCTCATGTCGGGGATGGGCGTCGTCGGGGATCTCTTCGGCGCGGGCAGGATGTTCCTGCCTCAGGTCGTCAAGAGCGCCCGGGTGATGAAGCGCGCCGTCGCGCACCTCATCCCGTTCATCGAGGCGGGGGCGGCGGCCGGCGCGAGGAACGGCACCGTCATCATGGCCACCGTCAAGGGCGATGTGCACGACATCGGCAAGAACATCGTCGGTGTCGTCCTCCAGTGCAACAACTACGACGTCATCGATCTCGGGGTCATGGTCCCCGCGCAGAAGATCCTCGACGCGGCGCGCGAGCACGACGCCGACATCATCGGCCTATCCGGTCTCATCACCCCGTCGCTCGACCAGATGGTCCACATGGCGAGCGAGATGGAGCGGGAGGGATGGCAGATCCCCCTCCTCATCGGGGGTGCCACGACGTCGCGGGCCCACACCGCGGTCAAGGTGGACCAGCGGTACTCCGGGCCGGTCGTCTGGGTCAAGGACGCCTCGCGCTCGGTCGGCGTGGTCTCGGCGCTGCTGTCCGCGACGCGCAAGGAGCCACTGCTCGCCGGCGTCCGGAAGGACTACGACTCGATCCGCACCCGACACGCCGCCAAGGCGAACGAGCGTCCGCTCGTGAGCCTCACGGCCGCCCGGGACAACGCACCGGCCATCGACTTCGCCGCGCACCGGCCGGTCGAGCCGCGCCGACCGGGGCCGCACGTCATCACGAGCCAGGACCTGGCGGTCCTGCGGGAGTACATCGACTGGGGTCCGTTCTTCCTCGCCTGGGAGATGAAGGGACGCTTCCCGGACATCCTCACGAACCCGGCGAGCGGCGAGGCTGCGCGACGGCTCTACGACGACGCTCAGGAGATGCTCGACCGGATCATCGCCGAGGGGTGGCTCACCGCCAGCGCGACGTTCGGCATCCTCCCGGCGGCCTCGGTGGGCGACGACATCGTCGTCTACACCGATGAGTCCCGTACCGAGGTCCGGGCGACGCTGCCCACGCTGCGCCAGCAGGGGGCGCACCGGGAAGGGGTCGCGAACAAGGCCAACGCCGACTTCATCGCGCCGGCCGGGTCGGGAACCCGCGACTGGGTCGGCGCCTTCGCCGTCACCGCCGGACTCGGCAGCCTGGAGAAGGTCGCCGAGCTCAAGGCCGTGCACGACGACTACTCAGCGATCCTTCTCGAGTCGCTGGCCGACCGGCTGGCGGAGGCTTTCGCGGAGTGGCTCCACGAGCAGGTGCGCCGCGACTACTGGGGGTATGCGCCGGATGAGTCGCTCGAGAGCGGGGACCTGGTCGCGGAGCGGTACGTGGGGGTCCGCCCCGCGCCGGGCTACCCCTCCTGCCCCGACCACACCGAGAAGCAGACCCTGTGGTCGCTCCTCGACGTCGCGGCCACGACGGGCATCGAGCTCACCGAGTCGATGGCGATGTGGCCCGGCGCATCGGTGTCCGGGTGGTACTTCAGCCACCCCGGGTCGAGCTACTTCGTCGTCGGACGCCTGGGCCGGGACCAGGTGAGCGAGTACGCCGAGCGCAAGGGCTGGGACCTGCGGACCGCGGAGCGGTGGCTCTCCCCCAACCTCGGCTACGACCCCGAGGACTGAGCCTGGCGGCGAGCCCGCGAGGACCGTCACCGAGTGTTGTCGGTGCCCCCGCATACTCTCTGACCACCGATGCCGACGGTCGTCCGTACCCGCCCGCCTGGCTGTTCCCTGCATTGGAGATCCGTATGCCACCCGCCCTCTCCCCCAGCCGCACCGCGGACTTCAAGCAGTGTCCGCTGCTCTACCGGTTCCGGGCGGTCGACCGGCTGAGCGGGCCGCCGAGCCCGGCGGCTGCGCGCGGCACGCTCGTCCATGCGGTGCTGGAGGCGCTGTTCGACCTGCCTGCTTCGGAGCGGACCCCTGACCGGGCCCTGGAGCTCGTCGAGCCGCGGTGGCGAGTGCTCGTGGGCAAAGAGCCTCAGCTCGCCGAGATGCTGGTCGGCGACGGTGTGACGGACGCAACGTGGTTCGCCCAGGCCGGTGCGCTCGTCGAGCGCTGGTTCGAGCTCGAGGACCCGACCCGCCTCGAACCGACCGACCGCGAGCTCTACGTCGAGACCGAGATCGACGGCCTGACCCTGCGCGGCTACATCGACCGGCTCGACGTGGCACCCACCGGTGAGGTCCGCATCGTCGACTACAAGACCGGTCGGTGCCCGGACGAGCGCTTCGAGAGCAAGGCCTTGTTCCAGATGAAGTTCTACGCACTCGTCCTGTGGCGGCTGCGTGGCGTCGTCCCCGACCTGCTTCAGCTCGTCTATCTCGGCGACGGTCGGATCATGCGCTACGTCGCCGACGAGACCGAGCTGCTGGCCATCGAGCGCAACGTGCAGGCGGTCTGGAGCGCCATCGAGCGGGCAGCCCTTACGGGCGACTGGCGTCCGCGCACCTCGTCGTTGTGCTCGTGGTGTGAGTTCCAGTCACTGTGCCCCGAGTACGGCGGCACTCCGCCGCCCCTGCCCGTCGACGCCGCGTCGATCGCCCTGGACCCCGCAGCCTCCGGAGCCACCGCTGCGGCCGAGGACGGGCTCTGCACGCCTACGGCCTCCGGCGACTGAAGCTCGCTGCCGCGCGGCGGTGCAGGGTCCCGAGATCGTTGACCTGGACGCCCTCGAGGGAGTCGAGCGCGAGCGCACCCGGCGTGGGCGGGATATCGATGATGTGGCGCACCGCCAAGGTGGGCACTCCCGCCTGGGTCGCCGAGGTGACGCCGGTCGGTGAGTCCTCGATGGCAAGACACTGAGCCGGGTCGACGCCGAGCGCTCGCGCGGCGTGGAGATAGGGCTCAGGGTGCGGTTTGCCGTGGGCGACGACATCTCCGGAGGCGATGGCCCCGAAGGTCCCCTCGGGCAGCGTCGCGACGATCGGCTCGACGAGCCGCGTCCACGACATCGTCACAAGAGCCGAGCTGAGGCCCGCCCGGCCGGCGGCCGTGAGCAGCTCGCGTGCGCCCGGCCGCCACGGGATGTGGTCGCCGACGGCGGCCACCACCCGGTCCAGGAGTGCCTCGATGATCGCCTCCGGCTCCAGAGTGATCGGCGAGTTGGCGCGGATGAACTCGGCCGACACATAGAGGTCCTGGCCGACGAGCCGGAGCGAGAGATCCTCTGTCCAGTGCCCGCCCGCGGCTTCGACGATGGCATGCTCGGCTGCGATCCAGTACGGCTCGGTGTCGACGAGGGTCCCGTCCATGTCCCAGAGCAGGGCGACGGGTCGGTTCAGGGCAGGCACCCGCGACAGCCTATGCATAGGCTGTCCGCATGATCGAACTCGATGACCTCCCCGAGCTGGCCGACCCGCTCGTCATCGCCGCGTTCGAGGGGTGGAACGACGCCGGAGAGGCCGCCACGGCGCTCGTCGACCACCTGGCGCTCATCTGGGACGCGGAGCCGATCGCCGCGCTCGACCCGGAGGACTACTACGACTTCCAGGTCAACCGGCCGCGTGCGATCATCGACGAGGGCCGTCGCCGGATCCACTGGCGGACCACCCGGATCCTCCTCGCGCAGCGCACCACGCTCGGCCGCGATGTCATCCTCATCCAGGGTGTCGAGCCGTCCTTCCGCTGGCGCGCCTTCGTCATCGAGATCATGGACTTCGCGCACTCGATCGGCGTCAGCACCGTCATCACACTCGGGGCACTGATGGCCGATGTCGCGCACACCCGGCCCATTCCGGTGACCGCCACCTCCGATGACGAGGCGACAATCCACCGCCACGACCTGGAGCTGAGCCGCTACGAAGGTCCGACGGGGATCGTCGGGGTGCTCGCGGACGCCGCGGCCCAGGGTGGTCTCGAGTCGATCTCCTGCTGGGCGGCCGTCCCTCACTATGCCGGTCACGTGCCCTCTCCGAAGGCGACCCTTGCGCTGCTCACCCGGCTCGAGGAGCTTCTCGACGCACCCATCGACCATCTCGATCTCGATGACGACTCCCGCGCCTGGGAGCGCGGGGTGAACGAGTTCGCCGACGGTGACGAGGAGGTCGCGGAGTATGTCGAGGCCCTCGAGGAGGCCCAGGACACTGCGGAGCTGCCGGAGGCGAGCGGCGAGGCGATCGCCCGTGAGTTCGAACGGTTCCTGCGCCGCCGCAGCGACGGCGAGAAGGAGACCGGGGAGGCCTTCGGGGAGGGATGAGCGCGGGGCGGCCGGCGGTGGACCTGCCGCCCTGCGAAAGGGTCCTCGCTAGAGCCGCAGCCCGAGCAGTGCGTCCATGGTGCGAGCGACCACGCCTGGGGCGTCGATCTCTTCTCCGCCCTCGAGGAGGGTGCGCTCGGCCCACGCGTCGATCGCCCACAGTGCGGCGGGGCTGTCCAGGTCACGAGCCAGCGCGTCCCTGATCGCCCGGACGGTGCCGGTGGCATCGGGACCGGCGTTGACCGAGAGGGCCTCTCTCCACCGAGCCACGCGGTGCACCGCGCTCGCGAGCAGGTCGTCGGTGTACTCCCACACGGTCCTGTAGTGCTGGGCGAGGAGGAGGGCGCGGATGACCATGGGGTCCACGCCGGACTCGCGCAGCCTCGAGACGAAGACGAGGTTGCCCTTGGACTTGCTCATCTTCTCGCCCTCGTATGCCACGAGCGCCTGGTAGAGGTGGTGGTCTGCGTAGGTGGCCTCACCGGTGAGCGCCGTGGCCTGCAGCGCTGACATCTCGTGGTGTGGGAAGACGAGGTCCAGACCGCCGATCTGGACGTCGAACGGTGCTCCGAGGTGCTCGAGCGCCAGGGCCGTGCACTCGATGTGCCACCCGGGACGACCCGGGCCGAGACCCTCGCCCCCGTCCCAGGCTGGCTCTCCCTCACGCTCGCCACGCCACAGCAGCGGGTCGATGGGGTCGCGTTTGCCCGGGCGGTCGGGATCGCCCCCGCGTGCGTGGGAGAGCTTGACCATCTCGTCGTGGGACAGCCCGCTGAGCGCCCCTGCGGGGGCCGGGACCATGGACAGGTCGAGGTAGACGTCGCGAGCGCCTGCGTCGTCGGTGATCGCGTAGGTGACCCCCTGGGCGACAAGGGCCTGGATCGAGGCGATGACGGTGGGCATCGACTCGACGATGCCGAGGTAGTGGGTGGGCGGGATGACGGCGAGCGCGGTCATGTCATCACGGAACAGGGCGATGGAGTCCGCGGCGAGATCCTGCCAGTCCACCCCGTCGCGGGTCGCACGCTCGAGGAGCGGGTCATCGACATCGGTGATGTTCTGGACCGCGAGCACCTCGTGCCCGGCATCGAGCAGTGCCCGATGGAGCAGGTCGGCGGCGACGTAGGTGGCCGCGTGGCCGAGGTGGGTCGAGTCGTAGGGGGTGACCCCGCAGGAGTACATCCGGGCAGTGGGTCCGGGCCGCAGCGGTCGGAGCCGGTCGGTGCGCAGGTCGAAGAGCTCGATCGGCGAGCCGGTCCCGGGGACGGCGGGCACGGAAGGGGTGGGCCAGGAGATCACGGGACGCAAGCCTAGTGGCCGACGGTCACAGCGCCGGCCACGGCACCGCCGGCCAGTCCTCGCTCGGGGCCGGAAACCGGGCGGAGTCAACGAGGTCGTCGACGCGGGCCGCGAGCGCGGCCAGCTCGTCCTGGGTGAGATGCAGCGCGAGCTCGTCGCTGGCGGCGTCCTCGAGTCTCACGCGCAGAGCGTGGACGGGGGCAAGGTCGGCCTCGGTGAGTCGCTCCCCGACGAACCCCCAGAGGACAGTGCGCACCTTGGGCTCGACCCCGAGGGAGACGCCGTGGTCCACCCCCCAGACGTGGGTCCGGTCTCCGGCGTCTCGGATGAGGTGGCTGCCCTTGCGGTCCGAGGTGTTGAGAACGAGGTCGAGGACGGCCAGCCGTCGGGTCGCCGCGTCGGTCGCGTGCACGAGGACGACCGGAGCACCATGGCCGTCGGTCCCCTCGATGACCGCCCGCCACCCCGCAGGGACCTCACCCGGCGCGATGACGTCGACGACGGACTCGCTGTCGCCCTCGACCCACAGCTGGACTGATCCCGGGCCGAGCGGACCGCTCTCCCGCAGCACGGTGGGCGGCACGACACCCCAGCCGCCGAGCTGTGAGACGAGATAGGCGGCTCGTTCCCGGCCGGCGAGGGTGCCGTCGGGGTAGTCCCAGAGTGGACGTTCCCGGGCGACCGGCTTGTAGATCGCGTTGACCCGGGCAGTGCCCACGTCGAGACTGACGAGGAGCGCCGCGTTGCTCGAGACGAGGATGCGGCCCTCGACGATGAGCTCAGCGCTCCGCAGCGCGTCGAGGACGCCGGGGAGGTCGGCCGGGTCCGTCACCGTCGGCTCCGGCGACCTCGGAACGTCCTCACTTCCGGCGGTAGCCGTTGGCGCGGGGGCAGATGTGTCCGTCGGGGTCGAGCGCGCCACCGCAGAACGGGCAGGGCGGCCGACCTGCGGCCGCGACCGCGAGCGCTCGACGGGCGAAGGCGCGCGCATGCTGCGGCGTCAGCCAGATGCGGATCCCCTCAGCGGTGTCGACCTCGTCCGGGTCCTCGTCGAACAGCTCGACGACGACGACGTCTCGGTCATCGTCCCAGAGGAGCCGGACCGTGCTGACCCGGAAGTCCTCCTCGATCGGGGTGTCGAGAGGGTCGCTGTCGGCCACGAGGGCCGCCGCCGCCTCGCTCCCGGCCGCTCCAGCCACGCGGTCGAGGACGTCGTTGATCCGGTCCGCGAGCGTCGTGACGTGGAGCTTCTCGATGGACACGGCAGCGGCGCGATCCTCGGAGCGCACCTGCACGAAGAAGACCCGCTCGCCGGGGGGCCCGACGGTGCCCACGACGCACCGGGTCGGGGGGTCGAAGTCGATCGTCGCCATATCCTTCACAGTAGTCGCACGCCCGGGTTCAGCCGGCGACCCCGGTCCGGTTTCAGCCGTTGCCACCGCCGACGACTCCGACGCTCGGATGCGGTCCGTCTGTGTCCGCTGTGTCGGCTGTGTCGGCTGTGGCCGCCAACCTGGCATAGGCGTCCTCACGCAGGTTGAGACCGCTGACCGCGGTGCGTTCACCTTGTCGATGGATGATGCTGACCGAGGCCGGGTCAAGGACGATGCTCTGGAAAGCGTCGAGATCGAGGCCGAGAGCCCGAGCGAGCACCGCCTTGATGACGTCCCCGTGCGAGACCAGCGCCCAGACCGCCCGCTCACCCTGTTCCTGCGCGATCGACGCATCCCAGTCCTGCCAGGCGGCCCAGGCCCGCGCTGACATGTCGCTCATCGCCTCGTGCGCGTGCTGCGCGTCGGCGGGGAAGGTCACGGCGCTGGGCCTTGACTGGACGGTCTTCCACAGCTCTTCTCCGCCGAGCTCGGTGAGGCTGCGACCGGTCCACGCGCCGTAGCGGACCTCGGCGAGTCGCTCCTCGACCTGCGGCGGCCCCGCGTCGGCGTGGGCCGCGGCGACCGCATCGGCCGTAGCCCGGCACCGCGAGAGTGGACTGGTGATGATGGCCCGAACGGGGACGTCGCGCAGGGCCGCGGCCACGCGCCTTGCCTGATCCGCTCCGTGCTCGGTGAGAGCGCTGTCGAGGTGTCCGGCGAGAACGCCGGCGACGTTCGCCTCGGACTGACCGTGCCGGATGAGCAGGCACGTCGTCATCGGCGCTCCCCCAGCACAACCTCGGCCATCGTCTGCAGCAGCGCGGCGCCCTCCTCGAGGGTGCGCGAGTAGGGCGCGACGGTGAGGGTCGTGACGCCGACGTCCTCGTAGCGCCGCACCCGCTCGCGAAGACGCGCCCTGGGACCGACGAGCGCGGTGGCGTCGAGAAACTCCTCCGGAACCGCGTCCGCGGCATCTCGGTGCCGTCCGGTCAGGTAGAGGTCCTGGATCGTGGCCGCCTCCTCGGCGAAGCCCATCCCGCACGCGAGCCTGTTGTAGAAGTTCTGCTCCCGTGAGCCCATCCCCCCGATGTAGAGCGCGGCGTACGGCGCGATCCGGCGCAGGCCCTCCGCCACGTCATCGGTGACGACGACAGGGACCGTCGGGACGATGTCGAAGCCGTCGAGCGGATGGTCCACGCCGCCCCGGCCGGCAGCGCGGCGGCCTCGACGAAGGGCGTCGAGCTGGTCGGCCGAGTGCTCTGGCGCAAAGAACATCCCGAGCCATCCGTCGGCGATCTCCCCTGCCAGCTCGAGGTTCTTCGGTCCGACGGCGGCGAGGTAGAGCGGGATGTGCTCCCGGACCGGCCGGATGGTGAGTTTGATCGCCTTGCCCGGGCCGTCGGGCAGCGGCAGGGTGAAGTGGCGTCCCGAGTACGTCAGCCGGTCCCGCCGCAGCGCGCTCTCGACGATCTCGACGTACTCCCGGGTGCGAGCGAGCGGTTGGTCGAACCGCACTCCGTGCCAGCCCTCGCTGACCTGGGGACCGGAGACGCCGAGCCCGAGCCGGGCACGGCCGCCGGTCAGTGCGTCCAGCGTCGCTGCGGTCATCGCCGTCATCGCCGGACTGCGAGCGGGGATCTGCATGATGGCCGAACCGACGTCGATCGCGCTCGTGCGGGCTCCGATCCAGGCCATGATCGTCGGCGCATCGGAGCCGTATGCCTCAGCCACCCACGCGACCGAGTAGCCGAGATGGTCGGCGAGCACGGCGGCCTGCGTCATCGTCTCCAGTGCGGCGACCGGGTCGTTCCCGGCCGCGCCGAGCCCGACGTACCCGAGGTTGAGTCCCAGCTCCACGGTGTGTTCCTCGGCTCAGCGGGTCAGTGACTCGTCGCCCTCGATGTGATCGTCGAAGTCATCGTCCGGATCGGGGTCCAAGTCGTCCTCGTCGAAGTCAGCATCATCGTCGTCATCATCAGCATCGTCGTCATCATCAGCATCGTCGTCATCATCAGCATCATCGTCATCATCATCGTCATCGTCAGCATCATCGTCATCATCAGCATCGTCGTCATCATCAGCATCGTCGTCATCATCAGCGTCATCGTCAGCATCATCGTCATCATCATCGTCATCGTCATCGTCGTCAGCATCGTCGTCCCCGAACTCGTCGATGCCCTCACCGTCGTAGATCTCGAGTGGCGTGACCTCGCCGTAGGTGTCGAGCAGCGCCTCGTCGTAGGTGTCGAAGGCGTCGGCGAGCGCGTCGGCGGCGGTGATGACCGCCGGGTCGTCCTCGCCATGCTTGGAGGCGCAGGCTTCCAGGTGGCGCTCGAGAGCGGCGGTGAACACAGCGAGGGCGGCGCGCGGATCTGCACTCATGCCTGCGACATTACTGGGTGTGGGTGACAATGGCATCGATGGACCACCCAGATCGACCTCGAGCCCGCGACCCGATCCCCCCGACGGACCGGGTCATCCCCCCGGGGCCGGGTGGGCGCTACCGCGGCGAGTACGAGGTCCGCGTGCTCGACTTCACCCGCGACATCACCAGGGCCGACATCCGGCGCCGGCTCACCGAGGACGCCGAGTACGGCGAGTGGGAGCTGTTGCGCACGAGGATCTACCTCGGTGGTCGCCGCCGGACCTGGCTGCGGCGCAAGATCATCCGGGTGCGCTAGTCCATGGTGGCGGCGCCTGTGCGCAGCCCGACTCAGTCCCGTGCGCTCAGCTGGATGAAGCGGTGCAGCACCGTGGCCCCGAACTCCAGCGCGGCGGTCGGGACCCGCTCGTTGATGCCGTGGAACATGGGCGCGAAGTCGAGATCCGCGGGCAGCTGAAGGGGTGCGAAGCCATAGCCGGTGATCCCGAGGAGCGACAGCGCCTTGTTGTCCGTGCCTCCCGAAAGGCAGTAGGGCAGGATGACCGCTCCCGGGTCCTCCTCGAGTAGGGCCTCCTTCATCGCCTCGACCAGCGGGGTGTCGAAGGGTGCGTCCAGGGCGATGTCGCGGTGCACCACCTCGATCTCGACGTTGCCGCCGACGAGGTCCTTGAGCGTCGCGTACAAGTCGTCCTCGTGCCCCGGCAGGAACCGGCAGTCGATCGATGCGGTCGCGGACTGCGGGATGACGTTGTGCTTGTACCCGGCGTCGAGCATGGTCGGGTTGGCGGTGTCCTGCAGCGTGGCACGGACGAATCCCTGTGCCCCGCCGATGTGCGCGAGCAGCTCGTCGAGGTCGTCGTCGGTGTAGTCGGTGCCCGTGACGTCGCGCAGGCCGTCGAGGAGGGTCCGGGTGGAGGCGATGAACTCGCGTGGCCACTCGTGGGCCGCGATCCGCTCCAGGGCGCCGGCGAGATGCGCGATGGCGTTGTCCGCGTTGGGGACCGAGCCGTGACCCGCCCGGCCCGTCGCGCGCAGCCGCAGCCACGCGATGCCCTTCTCCGCCGTCTGGAGGAGGTATGCGCGGGTCGGCTCCCCCGCCGCACTCGGGACGGTGACGCTGTAGCCGCCGACCTCGCTCACCGCCTCGGTCACTCCGTCGAACACCTCGGGGTGGTTCATCACCATGAAGTGCGAGCCCTGGACGCCCCCCGCCTCCTCGTCGGCGAAGAAGACGACGACGAGGTCTCGCGGCGGCGCCTCTCCGGTGCGGGCCATGTGTCGCACGACCGCGAGGATCATCGCGTCCATGCCCTTCATGTCCACCGCGCCACGGCCCCAGATGCACCCGTCCCGCAGCTCGGCGGCGAAGGGGTCGACCTCCCAGTCGGCCGCCTGGGCGGGCACGACGTCGAGGTGCCCGTGGACGCAGAGCGCGCCACGGCTGCTGTCGGCACCGCTCAGACGGACGGCGACACTCACCCGCCCTGGTTCGGCCTCGAAGGTCTGCGGGTCGAGCCCGACCTCCCGGAGGCTCTCGACGACGTAGGCCGCAGCCTCGGCCTCCCCTGGTCCGCTGCCGTCGCCGTAGTTGCTCGTGTCGATCCGGATGAGGTCCCGGCACAGCTCGACGACCTCCTCTCGCGGCGTCGTCGGGTCGGTCGTGGTCGGTGCGGGCCGTGTCTCGCCCCGTGTCGTCGCCATACCTGCCAGACTACGCAGCATCGTCCTTCGATATCCTGCGAGCACAGAGGCGATGACCCTTCCAGCGAGGGTCGTGCAAGGTCGAGGAGGACCAGATGGCAGTCGTTGTCGGTTACGTTCCAACCCCGGAGGGCCGCGCCGCACTGCAGGCCGCCCGTCAGGAGGCGCGAGATCGACAGGTCAAGCTCGTCGTCGTCAACTCGCACAAGGGTGGCGCCTCCTTCGACGGGGACGACTCCATCCGCACCGACCAGGAGCTCGAGGCCGTGCGACGCGAGCTGACGGCGGATGGCTCGGACTTCGAGGTCCTCGAGCTCGTACGGGGCAACGACCCGACAGAGGACCTCGTGGAAGTGGCCGGTGAGCTCGGCGCAACCCTCATCGTCATCGGGCTGCGCCGCCGCTCCCCCATCGGCAAGCTCGTCTTGGGTTCGAACGCCCAGCGGATCCTCCTCGAGGCCGACTGCCCCGTCCTCTCGGTCAAGGCCGCGAAAGACCGCTGACCCAGGTCAAGACCCCGCGACGGGGGTGAGCACCTCATCGAGCCACCGGGCGCTCTCGGCGTGGCTGCGCAACCGGACGACCGGAAGGTTGGGTCGTTCGGCGAGCGCCGCATACGTCCGCTGCCTGGGCCTGCGTCGGGACGACCAGGCCCACCGGACGATGTGCTCGCGATCGGTGAGGATGCTCCGCAACGGCGGCTCGACGTTGTCGTTCCACAGGACCTCGCGGCGGACCCGCCGACGGATGGTGCGCGCGACCACCTGCCGCATCACGACATCGGTGGGGAGGTCGAGCCAGACGAGCAGGTCGCAGCTGTGCAGCAGCAAAGGACGCACGGCGCTGTACTGCCACTCCGTCGTCCACGCGGCTCCAGCCACGAAGCGCTCGACGTCCGTGACGAAATCAGGACGGGCGGTCCACCCGGGTCCGTGGAACAGGGCGTCGATCTCGACATGAGGCGCCCCGATGGTCTCGGCGATCCGGGCGGCCAGGGTCGACTTGCCGCAGCCCGACACTCCCCCGACCAGAACGCGTCGCGGCCGCCCGGGCAGGGCGTCGGTCGGACCGAGAAGAGGCATCCGGGCAGCATACGAAAGAGCCCGTGGAGATCTCCACGGGCTCTTTACATCTGGTGTCCGAGGGGGGACTTGAACTCCAACGTGACAAGCTGCATTGAACTGCATTGAACTGCATTTCAGTGCGCATATGGGGGGTCCGGCGCTGGTAACAGCGGGCACAACAGCATCCGACAGCATCCGGACACCTGGGCGGCAGTATCACCGCAAGTATCACGAGGGCTCAGCGAGTTCGAGTGCCTGAAGGAGCCCACCGAGGCACGACCGACGCCGCCAACCGCTCAGGCACCCATCACACCCTGCAAGCAGGCAAGCCTGCCTCCAGGATGCGGATTCGAAGCGCCGCTGACTTGCGCGCTGGCGCGAGCGGCGGGATGCTCCGATCTCTCAACCTGCCGAGGGAC
>JBHEPF010000069.1:0-51530 GCA_046260445.1 Dermatophilaceae bacterium
GCCGATCGAAACACCCAGCGAGACCGCGAGCGAGACAACCCCGCCGGCGAAGACACCGAACGAAACGCCGATCGAAACACCCAGCGAGACCGCGAGCGAGACAACCCCGCCGGCGGAGACACCGAACGAAACGCCGACCGAGACACCCAGCGAGACACCCAGCGAGACCGCGAGCGAGACAACCCCGCCGGCGAAGACACCCACCGAGACACCCAGCGAGACCGCGAGGGCCACGCCGGCGCCGCCCCGGCCCACCGCTCCGAGCCCTGCTGCGCTGGCCGCGAAGATCGCGGCGGTGCGCCCGGCGGCCCCGGCCCCGACGGACCACTCCGAGTCGGCCCGCCACGGCCGGGTCGCTGAGGACGGCACGGTGTACGTGGTGAGCGGCGACGAGGAGCGGGCGGTCGGGTCCTACCCGGGCGCACCCGCCGAGGAGGCTCTGCAGTACTTCGCCCGCAAGTTCGACGAGCTCTACGGAATGGCCGAGCTGCTCCACCAGCGGCTCGCCGGTTCGAACGAGCTCACCGCCAGGGACGCCGCGGAGCAGCTGGCCCATCTGACCCAGCAGATGAGCGAGCCCGCCTTCGTC
Source organism: Dermatophilaceae bacterium (assembly GCA_046260445.1). GTDB lineage: Bacteria > Actinomycetota > Actinomycetes > Actinomycetales > Dermatophilaceae > F2B08. Next base: position 590 of record JBHEPF010000069.1, read on the forward strand.
GGCGACCTCGCGGCGCTGCAGGCCAAGCTCGAGAGCATCACGGGCACCATCGCGACCCGTCGGGAGGAGGAGGCCGCTCACCGGGCCGCAGCGAAGGCGGCCGCGGCCGGCGAACGTGAGACGCTCGTCGCACGAGCCGAGTCCATCGCGGCTCAGGACCCGGGCAAGGTCCAGTGGAAACGCAGTGGCGAGGAGCTGCGGTTGCTCTTCGAGGAGTGGAAGGCCCACCAGCGGTCCGGCGTCAAGCTCGACAAGCCAGTCGAAGCCGAGCTGTGGCAGCGCTTCAGCGCCGCGCGCACCTCCTTCGACAAGGCCCGTCGGGCCTACTTCGCCGAGCTCGAGAGCACCCACTCCGAGGCCAAGACGGTCAAGGAGCACCTCGTCAAGGAGGCCGAGCAGCTGTCCTCGAGCAAGGACTGGGGACCGACGGCCCGCGAGTTCAAGCGGCTCATGGACCGTTGGCGTGCGGCTGGCCGAGCCGGCCGTGCCGATGACGACGCCCTCTGGGAGCGGTTCAAGGTTGCCCAGGACGCGTTCTTCACCGCCAAGGACGAGATCGTCGCGGCCGAGGACGAGGAGTTCCGCGCCAACCTCGCCGTCAAGGAGCAGCTCATCGCCGAGGCCGGCGCTCTGCTCCCGATCACGGACCTCGAGGCCGCCAAGGCGGCCTTGCGCTTGATCCAGGAACGCTGGGACAAGGCCGGCAAGGTGCCGCGCGCCGACATGGAGCGCACCGAGAAGGCTCTGCGACGGGTCGAACAGGCGGTTCGGGAGCTCGACGACAAGAAGTGGTCCTCCTCCAACCCCGAGGCCCGGGCCAGGGCCCAGAGCCTCGTCGACCAGCTCGAGCGGGCCGTCGCCGACCTCGAGCGTGACGTCGCGAACGCCGAGGCCAAGGGGAACGAGAAGAAGGTTGCGGAGGCGCGGGCCTCCCTCGAGGCACGCCAGGGATGGCTTGAGCAGGCGCGCGCCGGTCTCGACGAGTTCAGCTGACCATCACCGGTCAGCCCGAACGGGTCAGCCTGCCGCAGGGCCCGTCGGGGCAGGCTCGGGGGTCCGCTCGGTCCGGCCCTTGCCGGTGATCCGATACGCGTCATAGACCCCGTCGACCTTGCGCACCGCTTTGATCACGTGGGAGAGGTGACTGGCATCGCCCATCTCGAAGGTGAACTTCGAAATGGCCAGCCGGTCCCGGCTCGTCACCACACTCGCGGAGAGAATGTTCACTCCGTTCTCCGAGAGGGCGCGGGTCATGTCTGAGAGCAGGCCGTTGCGGTCGAGCGCCTCGACCTGCAGCTGCACGAGGAAGACCGTCGCGGCCGTCGGCGCCCAGGTCACCTCGATGAGCCGCTCTGGCTGGGAGCGCAAGGTCGCGGCGTTGGTGCAGTCCTCCCGGTGCACCGACACCCCGTCGCCGCGGGTGATGAAGCCGAGGATGGCGTCTCCCGGCACCGGGGTGCAGCAGCGCGCCAGCTTGACCCAGACCTCCGTCGTACCCTTGACGACCACTCCTGGGTCACCGACCCGGCGACGTCGCGTCGGGATCGACTGCGGATGCGTCGCCTCGGCCAGGTCCTCTTCGGCGCCGTCCTCGCCGCCGAGGGAGGAGAGCAGCCGGGTGACGATCGCCTGAGCGGAGATGTGCCCCTCGCCGATCGCCGCGAAGAGGGACTCGATGTCGTTGTAGCGCAGGTCCGCGGCGACGGCGGTGAGGCTGTCGACGGTCATGAGTCGCTGGAGCGGGAGGTTCTGCTTGCGCAGCACGCGGGCGATCGCCTCGCGCCCGCTCTCGATCATCTCCTCGCGGCGCTCCTTGGTGAACCACTGCCGGATCTTGTTGCGCGCGCGCGGCGACTTGACGAACCCGAGCCAGTCCCGGGAGGGTCCCGCGTCCTGGGCCTTGGAGGTGAGGATCTCCACCGTGTCACCGTGGTTGAGCTGTGACTCGAGCGGAACGAGCCGGCCGTTGACCCGGCCGCCCACACAGCGATGCCCCACCTCGGTGTGCACCGCATACGCGAAGTCGACCGGGGTCGAACCCGCAGGCAGGGCCACCACACGACCCTTGGGGGTGAAGACGTAGACCTCCTGGGCCTTGATCTCGAACCGGAGAGAGTCCAGGAACTCGTCCGGATCCTCGGTCTCGCGCTGCCAGTCGAGGAGCTGGCGGATCCACCCCATGTCGCCGAGCGGGCCGCTGTCATCGGCGGGTCGGCTGGGCGCCCGGCCACGAGCGCCACCTACACGTCCCTCCTCCTTGTACTTCCAGTGGGCGGCGATGCCGTACTCCGCACGACGGTGCATCGCGTGGGTGCGGATCTGGACCTCGACCGCCTTGCCGCCCGGGCCGATGACGGTCGTGTGCAACGACTCGTACATGTTGAACTTCGGCATCGCGATGTAGTCCTTGAAACGGCCCGGTACCGGGTGCCACCGGGCGTGGAGCGCGCCCAGCGCGGCGTAGCAGTCCCGAACCGAGTCGACGAGGACGCGGACGGCCACGAGGTCGTGGATGTCCTTGAACTCCCGCTCCCCGACGATCATCTTCTGGTAGACGGAGTAGTAGTGCTTGGGCCGACCTGTGACGGTGGCCTTGATCTTGGCGTTGTGCAGCTCTTCCAGCACCTGGTCCCGGACCAGGCCGAGGTACTCGTCACGTGCTGGAGCGGCGTCGGCGACGAGGCGGACGATCTCGTCGTAGACCTTTGGATAGAGGGTCTGGAAGGACAGGTCCTCGAGCTCCCACTTGATCGTGTTCATCCCGAGCCGGTGCGCGAGCGGGGCGTAGATCTCGAGCGTCTCGCGGGCCTTGCGCTGCGCGGAGGCCGGCGAGACGTACTTCCAGGTCCGGGCGTTGTGCAGCCGGTCGGCGAGCTTGATGAAGAGGACCCGGATGTCGCGAGCCATCGCGACGACCATCTTGCGGACGGTCTCGGCCTGCGCGGCCTCTCCGTAGTGGACCCTGTCGAGCTTGGTCACCCCGTCGACGAGCATGGCGATCTCCTCGCCGAAGTCCGCCTTGAGCTGCTCCATACCGTATGCGGTGTCCTCCACCGTGTCATGGAGCAGGGCGGCGGCGATGGTCGCCGGCTGCATCCCCAGATCCGAGAGGATCGAGGCGACCGCGAGCGGGTGGGTGATGTAGGGATCTCCGCTCTTGCGGACCTGGCCCGTGTGGGCCTTCTCAGCCACGTCATACGCCCGCTCGATAACCGACAGGTCGGCCTTGCTGTGGGTGGTCTTGACGGTGGCGAGCAGCGGCTGCAGGACCGGGTTGGCGGGCAGCTTGGGACCGACGAAGCGCGCCAGGCCGGACCGGGCCCAGGCGCTCGCGCCAGTCGTGCTGAGATCCTCCGCCATAACAAAATGGTAGTCCAGACGCCTTGATGCCTGGTCGCGGCCACTCCGGTGTGCAGCGGCAGATGAGGGATGCTAGACGACGTGCAGGGCCCAGACGGCCCGGTCGCCCAGCGCGGCGCGGCCGCCGAGGAACGACAGCTCGAGGATGACGGCGATGTCGGACACCACTGCCCCGGCGATCTCGACGAGCTCCGCCGCGGCGGCCGCCGTCCCACCGGTGGCGAGGACGTCGTCCACGAGGAGAACCCGCTCCCCGTGGGTGAACGCGTCCTGATGCACCTCGACGGTGGCGCTGCCGTACTCGAGCTCGTAGGCGATGCTGTGCCGGTCTCGCGGCAGCTTGCCCTCCTTGCGGATGAGGACGAGTCCCAGGCCGAGCTCGTACGCCAGCGCGGCGCCGAAGACGAAGCCGCGTGACTCGATGCCTGCGACGGCGTCGACCTGGCCTCGATAGCGGTCGGCGAGGGCACCGATGACGGTGTGGAAGGCGGCCCCGTCCTGCAGGAGCGGGGTGATGTCCTTGAAGACGACACCCGGCTCGGGGAAGTCCGGGACGTCGACGAGGTGCGCGGCCACGACCGCGGCGGCGTCGGACTGCATCGTCGTGAGGCCTTTCTACCGTTTGGACTTCGGCGCGCGCTTGGGTTGGTTGCGCGGGCCGGTCTGGGCGTACTTGTGCACCGCACGCCCCGTGGCGGTCGAGACCGTCACACCGGAGTCCCCGTCCGCCGTCTCCACCGGCTCGGATCCGACGCGCCCCGGCCGCTCGGCGGCGACTGCGCCCTCGGCCGCCGATGACGTGCCGGCAGCCCTCTCCTTGGCACGGGCGTTCTGGAAGCGCAGCGCCTTCTTGTCGAGGGCCTTGACGTCCTCGTCCTTGGAGCGCAGCCAGACGAGGAGCGGGGTGGCGACGATGATCGAGGAGTAGGCGCCGACCGCGATGCCGATGAACAGTGCGAGGGCAAGGTCGAGAAGGGTGCCCGGCCCGAGGAGGAAGATGCCGACCACGAGGATCGCCCCGACGGGCAGCAGCGTCGTGATGGAGGTGTTGATCGAGCGGATGAGGGTCTGGTTGACGGCCCGGTTGGCCGCCTGCGCGAAGGTCACGCGACCTGTCGTGAACGCCGCCTGGGTGTTCTCGCGGACCTTGTCGAAGACGACGACGTTGTCGTAGAGCGAGTAGCCGAGGATGGTGAGGAACCCGATCACCGAGGCCGGGGAGACCTCGAACCCGGAGAGTGCGAAGATCCCGACGGTGATGAAGACGTCATGGGCGAGCGCCACGAGCGCGGCCACGGCCATCTTCCAGGTGCGGAAGTAGGCAGCCATGAGGATGGCCACGAGGACGACGAACCAGGCGAGCGCCTGGAGGGCGTTGCGAGACACGCTCTGTCCCCAGGAGGGGCCGACGAAGGACGCGGACACGGCCTCCGAGGTCACGCCGAACTCGTCGGCGAGCGCTATGCGGACCTCGTTGCCCTGGACGTCGGTGAGCCGCTCCGTCTGGACCCTGACCACACCGGTGCCCACCTGGGTGACGTTGACTGCCTGGCCCGGCACCACCGTGCGGACCGCGTCCCGCGCCCGCCCCTCGAAGCCGTCGGTCTCGGTCGCGCTGATCCGGAACTCGGAGCCACCTCGGAACTCCATCCCCAGGTTGAGGCCTCGCGCCACGAAGCCGATGCTGGCGAGCAGGAAGAGCACGAGCGAGATGATGAGGAACTTCTTGCTGTTCTCGACGAAGCGGATGGTCCGCTTGCCCGTGTAGAGGTCGTTGCCGATCTGTGCGAGCTGTCCCATCAGCGGGCCCCCTCCGTGATCGGGTCGCGCACTCGTCCGCGACCGGCGTACTTGGGATTGCGGGCTTCGAGCAGCTGCGGGTTGAGCCCTGAGAGCCGATGTCCGTCACCGAAGAACGGTTTGCGGACCAGCCACTGCATCATCGGCTTGGTGAAGAAGAAGACGATGATGAGGTCGATGATCGTCGTCAGCCCCAGGGTGAAGGCGAAGCCTCGCACGTTGGAGGTGGCCAGCGCATACAGCACTCCGGCCGCGAGCAGGGTCACGGCATCGCCGGCCAGGATCGTCCGGGCGGCCCGCTCCCACGCCGCGTCGACGGCGCTGCGCACGGTCCGGCCGTCTCGCACCTCGTCGCGAATTCGCTCGAAGAAGACGATGAACGAGTCAGCGGTGATGCCGACGGCGACGATGAGGCCGGTGATCCCCGCCATGTCGAGGCGGTAGTTGTAGCGCCAGCCGAGGATGGTGACCACGAGATAGGTGAGCACTCCCGCGAGGACGAGCGACCCGATCGTGACAAAGCCGAGCAGACGGTACTGGGAGAGCGAGTACACGAAGACGAGGAGCATCCCGACAAGACCGGCCATCAGCCCGATCCGTAGCTGCTCGGCGCCGAGCAGAGGACTGATCTGGTCGCGGGTCTCGAGCTCGAACGACATCGGGAGAGCACCGAACTTCAGCTGCTGCGCGAGTGTCTGGGCCTCCTCGAGCGCGAAGTCCCCCGTGATCGACGCCCGTCCGTCGAGGATGGCGGACTGGAAGTACGGGGCAACGATGACCTGGCGGTCGAGAACGGCGGCGAGCTGGTTGCGCGGCGAGGGCAGCTGGACCATCTCGCTGCTGATCTGGCCGTAGACCTCACGCGCCTCACCCGTCAGCTCGAGCGCGATCTCGACGGTGTTGGTCGGCTGCCCCTGCGGGCCGGCCTGGAACCCGGCGCTCGCGTCCGAGATCCCGCTGCCGTCGACGACGACCGGACCGAGGATGTACTTCTCCGTGCCGGTGTCGCGGCAGGCGACGACCGCGGCATCGGGGTCCTGCTCCAGCATCGCGCCGTCACCATCGGTGCAGGTCAGGGCCTCGAGCTCGGCGAACAGCTCTTCGGTCACCCATGCCGGGTCGGTCGCGCTCGTCGGCTCCACAGCGGCTGCGGGGTCGGCCGGCTCCGCCGGGGCTGTCTCCGTGCCTGTCTCGGTGCCTGTCTCGGTGCCCGTCGTCGGGCTGGCCTCGGCTGCAAAGCCTTCAGGCACCGGCCCGCTGTCCGTCGTTGGGCTGGCCTCGGACGTCGCGGTCTCGGTCGGGGCCGGTGCATCGGTGGCGCCGTCCGTCGGAGCGTCGGTGCCGGTCGGGGTGGGCAGCTCCGGGACGGGTGCGACGGGCAGGACCAGGAGCACGGGTCGGAACTGCAGCTGCGAGGAGCGGCGGATCGCATCCTCGGTCGCCTGCGGTGGCACTCCCGGCATGCTCACGACAATGTTGCGCCCACCCTGGGTGGTCACCTCCGCACCGGCGATGCCTCCGGCATCGGCGCGCTGCGAGATGATGTCGCGGGCCTGGTCGAGCTGCTCTTCCTCGATGTCGGACTGCTGCCCGCTGAGCACCGGAGTGAGCACGAGCTGGGTGCCGCCCTCCAGGTCGAGCCCGAGTTTCGGGGTCGCCTGCGCCGTGCCCCACTGGACGCCTGAGATGAGGAGCACCGCGAGGGCGAGGAGGACGGCCGCGAGTCCGACGAGAACCCGGCCGGGACGGGCATGAGTGGTCTGGGTGGGCATACTGTTCTATTCAGGTGGTTTCGAAGGGGTGGGCTACTGGGCGGCCGGTCGAGAGGCGCTGTCGGCGACCCGGAGACCGACGGCTCGGCGATCGAGCCGGACGACGACCCCCCGCGCGATCTCCAGGCTGACGATCGTGCCGTCCTCCGCGACGACGCGGCCGTAGAGGCCCGAGGTGGTGACGATCTCGTCCCCGACCCCGATCGACGCCTGGAACTCCACCATCGCCCGCGCTCGCCGACGCTGGCTGAAGACCAGCACCACGAGAAGCAGCAGCGGGAGCAGCAGGATGAGCAGCGAAGCAGTGTTGCCGGAGTTCATGCGGGACTCTCTGGTGCGGGGGAATGCGGGCCAAGGTCGGAGTCTAGGCCACCCGGCCCTAGGATCCGAGTCGGCTGGAAGGCGGGTCCGCACTCTCGTCTTCGAACGGCAGGGTCGCCAGGCCGGTTCCCTGCGCTGTGGCCAGGGGCGGCGTGAGCCCGAGATGAGTGAAGGCCTGGGCCGTGGCGACGCGGCCGCGGGGACTGCGCACGATGAGCCCTTCGCGCACCAGGAACGGCTCCGCGACGGTCTCGACGGTCTCTGTCTCCTCCCCGACCGCGACGGCCAGGGTCGACAATCCCACCGGTCCCCCACCGAATCGGGTGCACAGAGCGTGGAGCACGGCCCTGTCGAGGCGGTCCAGGCCTGCCTCGTCGACGTCGAAGAGAGCCAGTGCCTCCCGTGCGTCGGCGCGGCTGACCCGCTGCCCCGGCGTGCCGTGGACCTGGGCGAAGTCGCGCACCCGGCGCAGGAGCCGGTTGGCGATCCGAGGCGTCCCTCGTGACCGGCCCGCGATCTCGGTGATCGCGTCGTCGTGAGCGCGCACCTCGAGCAGTCCGGCGGAGCGGCGCAGGATCGTGGTGAGGTCGGCGACCTCGTAGTAGTCGAGGTGACCGGTGAAACCGAACCGGTCGCGCAGCGGAGCCGGGAGCAGCCCGGCGCGGGTGGTGGCTCCGACAACGGTGAACGGCGGCAGCTCGAGCGGGATCGCCGTCGCTCCGGGACCCTTGCCGACGATGACGTCGACGCGGTAGTCCTCCATCGCGAGGTAGAGCATCTCCTCGGCCGCCCGACTCATCCGGTGAATCTCGTCGAGGAAGAGGACCTCGCCCTCGTCCAGCGACGACAGGACCGAGGCGAGGTCGCCCGCGTGCTGGATCGCCGGACCGCTCGTGACCCGGATCGGACGCTCGAGCTCGGCCGCGACGATCATCGCCAGGGTCGTCTTCCCCAGGCCCGGCGGACCCGACAGCAGGACGTGGTCGGGGGTGCTGCCGCGCTGCTTGGCGGCGGTCAGGACGAGGTCGAGCTGATTCTTCACGCGCGGCTGACCGGGGAAGTCGGCGAGTCGCTTCGGCCGCAGTGCGGTCTCGACGATGCGCTCGTCGTCCCCTGTGTTGCGGCTCGCACCGGGGTCGACCACCCTCGCCGTGGCGTCCAGGGAACCGTCGCTGTCGGTGAAGTCGCCTTCGCGGATGTCGTTGGTGAAGCCGGTCACTCGGCTGCTCCTCTCGGTGAGGGTGCATCCAGCGCGTGTTCAGCGACTGCCCGGGGCGTCACGGCCGCAGCCCCCGCAGGGCCAGCCGGAGCAGGGTGGAGATGTTGTGCTCGTCCGGATGCCCCGTGGCGACCTTGGCCACGGCGTCACCGGCCTGCTTGACCGAGTAGCCGAGACCGGTGAGCGCCTCTGACACTTGCTCCTGCCAGCCTCCGCCGGACGGGACCGAGGCGGCGGGGGCGGCCGTCGAGGCGCCACTCACGCGACCGACCTTGTCGCGCAGCTCGAGGACGAGACGCTCCGCTGACTTGGCTCCGATGCCCGGAACCTTCGTGAGGGCCTTGGTGTCACCTGCGGACAGAGCGAGGCGCAGATCCTGCGGACCCATGACGGACAGCATTGCCAGGGAGATGCGCGGTCCGACGCCGGAGACGCTCTGCACGATCTCGAACATCTCCCGCTCATCGGCCGTGGCGAACCCGTAGAGGGTGAGCGAGTCCTCACGTACGACGAGCGTCGTCGACAGGTGCGTCTCGGTCCCGGTCCGGCACGCCGCAGCCGTTGCGGGGGTCGTGTGGACCAGCATGCCGACGCCGCCGACGACGATGACGAGCCGGTCGAGGCCCGCGCGCTCCACGACGCCGGAGAGCGAGGCGATCATCGGCCTGCCGCCAGTCGCTGGAGCCGGTCCGTCGCCGCGCCGCGCCAGGCGTGGCACACGGCGAGGGCCAGGGCGTCCGCGGCATCGGCGGGTCTGGGAGGCTCGGCCAGCCCGAGGATGCGCTGCACCATCATCGTCACCTGCGCCTTGTCGGCGCGACCCGACCCGGTGACGGCGGCTTTGACCTCGGTCGGGGTGTGGAAGGCGATGGGGATGCCGGCCTTGGCCGCCACGAGCATCGCTACAGCGCTCGCGTGCGCGGTCGTCATCACCGAGGCCACGTTGACATCGGCGAACACCCGCTCGATGGCCACCCGCTCGGGCTGGAAGCGCTCGACCCAGATCTGGATCTGCTGCTCGAGGTAGATGAGACGCTCCCCCGGCTCGGCGTCGCTCGGTGTGCGGACCACCCCGACGGCCACCATGGCCGCTCGGCCCGGACGACCGTCGACGACCCCGAGGCCACACCGGGTCAGGCCAGGATCCACTCCGAGAACGCGCACGGCCACCCCTCTCGAAGGACATTCGACGGACAGGACTACACAGGCGCCGGGTAGAACACCTGTTCGGACAACCACGCTAGCCCGCTCACCCACCCGGGCCGGGGACCAACACGCCGGTGCCGTCCGGCTCAGTCCTCGCCCGCAGTGCTCGCCGTCAGTCCTCGTCGTCGTCGAGCAGGGCGAGGACATTGTCGGGGATGTCCCCGTTGGCGAAGACGTCCTGGACGTCGTCGGAGTCCTCGAGCGCGTCGATGACCCGGATCATCCTCTTCGCGCCGTCCAGGTCGAGGGGGACCTGGAGGTTGGGAACCCACGACGCCTCGGCCGAGTCGTAGTCGATGTCGGCATCCTGCAACGCCGTGCGGACGGCGACGACATCACTGGCCTCGGTCACGATCTCCCAGGTCTCGCCGTTGTCGTTGACCTCTTCGGCGCCTGCCTCGAGGACCACCTCGAGGATGCTGTCCTCGTCTGCGGTTGAGGTCTTCGGGACGATGACGACGCCCTTGCGGTTGAAGATGTATGCGACCGAGCCCGGGTCGGCGAGGTTGCCTCCGTTGCGGGTCAGGGCGGACCGCACCTCGGCCGCGGCGCGGTTGCGGTTGTCGGTGAGGCACTCGATGAGCACGGCCACCCCGCCCGGCGCATACCCCTCGTAGGTGATCGTCTCCCACTTGGAACCGCCCGCCTCTGCACCGGAGCCCCGCTTGACGGCGCGGTCGATGTTGTCGTTCGGGACCGAGGACTTCTTCGCCTTCTGGATGGCGTCGTACAGCGTGGGGTTGCCGGCCACGTCCCCGCCGCCGGTGCGTGCCGCCACCTCGATGTTCTTGATCAGCTTGGCGAACAGCTTGCTGCGCTTGGCGTCGACCGCGGCCTTCTTGTGCTTGGTCGTCGCCCACTTGGAGTGACCGCTCATCGGCTACCTGCCTTCGTGTCGAGTCGTCCGGGGAAACCGACTGCCGATCCTACCTGCGCAGCGTCGACCACCTCGTCGACGAAGTAGGCATGCACCCGAAGGTCGCCGGTGACCTCGGGGTGGAACGAGGTGGCGAGCAGCGCCCCGGAGCGGACCGCCACCGGGTGGCGGACGCCGCCTCGTTCCACGCTCGCGAGCACGTCCACGCTCGGCCCCCAGTCCTCCACCCACGGGGCCCGGATGAACACGGCCCGCAGCGGGTGCGGACCGAGCACGGCGATGCGCAGGTCGGTCTCGAAGGAGTCGACCTGCCGGCCGAAGGCGTTGCGTCGCACGGTGACGTCCAGTCCGCCGAGGGTCTGCTGGTCGGCGCGACCGTCGAGGACCCGGTCGGCGAGCATGATCATCCCGGCGCAGCTGCCGAACACCGGCAGCCCGGAGTGGATCGCCTCGGTGAGCGGCGCATACAGCCCGAAGGCCCGCACGAGCTTGTCCATGACCGTCGACTCCCCGCCGGGGATGACGAGGCCGTCGAGACCCTGGAGCTCACCAGGGCGACGCACGGTCCGTACCCGGGCACCGACGGCCCGTAGGGCGGCCAGGTGCTCACCAACATCGCCCTGGACGGCCAGGACCCCGATCCCGGGTGCCGACGAAGCGGCTACCACCCGCGCTCGGCGAGCCGGTGGGGGGCCGGGATCGACTCGACGCTGATGCCGACCATCGCCTCACCGAGGCCGCGGGAGACCTCGGCGATGGTGTCCGGGTCGTCGAAGAAGGTGGTCGCCTTGACGATCGCCTCGGCCCGCTGCTGCGGGTTGCCGGACTTGAAGATCCCGCTGCCGACGAACACGCCCTCGGCGCCGAGCTGCATCATCATCGCCGCGTCGGCCGGGGTCGCGATGCCCCCGGCGGTGAAGAGGACGACCGGAAGCCGACCGGCCTCGGCCACCTCGCGCACGAGCTCGTAGGGGGCTTGGAGCTCCTTGGCCGCCACATACAGCTCGTCCTCCGGCAGCGACTGCAACCGTCGGATCTGGTCGCGGATCGACCGCATGTGGGTCGTCGCGTTGGAGACGTCGCCGGTGCCGGCCTCGCCCTTGGAGCGGATCATCGCCGCACCCTCGGTGATCCGTCGCAGCGCCTCGCCGAGGTTGGTGGCCCCACAGACGAAGGGGACGGTGAAGGCCCACTTGTCGATGTGGTGCTCGTAGTCCGCCGGGGTGAGGACCTCGGACTCGTCGATGTAGTCGACCCCCAGGCTCTGCAGGACCTGCGCCTCGACGAAGTGGCCGATACGGGCTTTGGCCATGACCGGGATCGAGACGGCCTCGATGATGCCGTCGATCATGTCGGGGTCGCTCATCCGCGACACCCCGCCCTCGGCGCGGATGTCGGCGGGGACGCGCTCGAGCGCCATGACGGCCACCGCCCCGGCGTCCTCGGCGATCTTGGCCTGCTCTGCGGTGACGACGTCCATGATGACGCCGCCCTTGAGCATGTCGGCCATACCGCGCTTGACGCGGCCGGTGCCCGTGGTCGGGCCGGAGGGGGTGGAGCCCTGCGGCCCGGAGGTGGTGTCCATAGCTCAGAAGTCTAGGACCGCCCAAGGTTAGGGCAGAACCGAGACCTCGTCGTCGAACTCGACGGTCTGGGGCAGGGGGGCTCGTCCGGCGAGACGGAACAGCTTCACTATCGCCTTGCGGCGCACGCGCCGGACCTCCGTGACGGCCTGGTTGTGGAACCGCCGGGCGAGCTGGACGCGCAGCGCGGCGGCCTCGATCCGCGCGAGTACCTCTTCGGCCATCTCACCGCCGCGCACCCGCACGTCGGCCACGGTCTCGGGCGTGAGCGCGATGGAGAGCGCCTCGGTGAGGTTTGACTCGGCACCTTCCCGGCCGGTGAAGGTCTGCCCGTGCAGGAGGTCCTCAGCGCTCCGGCCATTCGCCCGCTCCAGGGACTGGGTCGCCGCGTCGACGAGCAGGAGGGAGCTCGCCGGGTCGAGCAGACCCGCGGTGCCGAGCTCGAGAGTGGACTCGGCGCGCCGAATGATCTGCGCATCGAGCGCCGCAAGCGATCCCTCCACCTTGGTGTGCAACCGGTCCAGGCGCGCAGCGGAGTAGGTGAGGTACCAGGCGAGGAGGACGAGGCCGACGAGGGCCAGGGCGAGCCAGGTGAGGGTCTCCACCGTCACACGCCGCCGTTCGACCTGCGCTTGGGCCGCACGAGACGCGACCACATCCCGGTCTCCTCGACCGTGGCTGCGGCATCCGCGGTCTGGGTCACCGTGTCGTACACGGCGAGGATCTGCGCGGCGACGACCGGCCAGTCGTAGCGGCGCGCGCGCTCGGCCCCCGCCTGACGCAGCCGGGCCAGCTCCGCCGGGTGGTCCAGGAGGCTCAGGATCGCTTCGGCGCAGGAGCGGGCGTCGCCGTTGGTGAACTGGCGTCCGTTGGCTGAGCCGTCGAGGACCGCGGTGAACGCTGTGAGGTCGCTGGCCACCACGGGTGCCCCAGCAGCCATGGCCTCGACGAGGACGATCCCGAAGCTCTCGCCGCCGGTGTGCGGAGCGACGTAGGCGTCCACCGAGGCGAAGAGCGACTTCTTGTCCTCCTCGGTGACGAGGCCGAGGAAGGTGCTGGCCTCGGCCACCGCGGCCGTCATGCGTTCTCGAGCCGCGTCGACGTCACCGGGGCCGGCGATGAGGAGCCGGGTTCCGGGCCGCACTCGCAGCACCTCCTCCATCGCCGCGCTGAGGACCGGCAGTCCCTTGCGCGGCTCGTCGATCCGGCCGAGGAAAGCCAGCGTCGGGTTCTCCTCGGTTCCCTTCCACTCGACGCGGGGCTGTGCGGCGGCGAAGGTGTCGACGGACACCCCGTTGGGGATGACGACCGCGTCTCCACCGAGGTGGGTGGTGACCGTCCGTCGAGCCGCCTCCGAGACGGCGATCCGACCGACGATCTTCTCGAGCGACGGCCGCAGGATGGGGTAGGCGGCCTGCATCGCCCGCGACCGTAGGTTCGAGGTGTGGAAGGTCGCGACGACCGGGGCCTCGGTCGCCCACAGGGCGAGGACCGAGACGCTCGGAGTGACCGGTTCGTGGATGTGGACGAGGTCGAAGTCGCCCTCCTCGAGCCAGCGGGTCGTGCGTGCGGACGTGACCGGGCCGAAGTTCAGGCGCGCGACCGACCCGTTGTAGCGCACCGGCACCGACTTGCCGGCCCCGGTCACGAAGGCCGGCAGCTCCCCGACACCGTCCGCCGGTGCCAGCACCCCGACCTCGTGTCCGACGCCGATGAGGTACTCGGCGAGATCACGGACGTGGAACTGCACGCCGCCGGGGACATCGAAGGCATAGGGACACACCATCCCGACCCTCATCGCGCCACCCGCTGGCGGTCGAGGTGTCGGACGAAGACCCGCTGCATCATGTGCCAGTCCTCGGTGTGGCTCCTGACGGCCTGCCCGAGCGTGGCCGCGCAGTCGGCGGTCATCGAGCGGATCGCCCGGTGGCGCGACTCCCCCTCGGGCCGCTCCACCCGCTCGTGAAAGGTGATGACGCTGCGCCAGCCCCCGGGGCCGTCAGCCGCCCGCTCGTAGTGGATCGAGACCGGGTGCAGGTCGCTGTCGGAGTCGTATGCGAGGGCCGCCGGGCCGATCGCGACCCGTGAGCGGTCGCCCGCGAAGTCCACCTCGATGCCGCCCCGCGTAAGGTCGCGGTCGGCGAGCAGTGGGATGACGGCGGCCCCACGGGCCGCCTCGGTGAGCAGGTCGAAGACATCTCCCGCGCCGGTGAGGGGGATGATCCGCATGCCGAGCCGCTCCCGGAAGGCGAGGAACTCCTCGAAGACCTCTTCCGGCTGGAGGCGCTCGGCGACGGTGACGACAGGTCCGAGGTGGCGGGTCCCCCAGGCGCCCGCGACGTCCCAGTTGCCCAGGTGGCCGAGGAAACAGATGACCGATCGTCCCTCGGCGAGGCTGGCCCGCACCGGCGCGTCGCCGAGGACCCGCACGGAGCGCAGGAGGTCGTCTGGCCCGAGGTCGGGCAGGCGGAACGCCTCGCACCAGTAGCGCAGGTAGGACCGCGCACCGGCCCGGACCAGCTCGTCCAGCTCGCTGGCGCTGAGCTCGGGCCGCACGACCGCGTAGTTGTCCCGGAGCCGCTGGATCGAGTGACCGCCGCGGCGGGCCATGCGGTCGGCGATCCGGTCGAAGAGCCCGTAGGCGGCGCGCTCGGGCAGCCGACGGACCAGCCGCCATCCGGTCCGGTACCCCGCGACGACGACCGCGTCCTGGGCGCCGCGACCGATCCCCGTCATATCCGATCGACGACGAGCGCTTGCCGGCGGACCTCCAGCATGCGCTGGACGACCGTGACCAGGCTCGCGACCGCGAGGATGGAGAGGACGACGGTCAGGAGGATCTCCGGAACCCCCAGGCCGACCAGACCGGTGGCGACGAGCACGAGGACGAGCCGCTCGGCCCGCTCCGCGATGCCGACGTTCGCGGTCATGCCCAGGCCCTCGGCCCTGGCCCGCGCATACGAGACGACCATGCCGAGGATGAGGCAGGCGAGCGCCAGTCCGGCCATGACGGCGTTGTCGCCGCCGCCGGCGTACCAGAGGACGAGCCCGCCGAAGATCGCGGCGTCGGCGACCCGGTCGAGGGTGCTGTCGAGGAAGGCGCCCCAGCGGGTGGGCCGGTCGTTCATGCGCGCCATGATCCCGTCGAGGGTGTCGAAGAGAACGAACGCGGTGATGATGAGGGTCCCGATGAGGAACTCGTGCCGGGGGTAGAAGGCGAGTGCGCCGACGCAGACACCGAGGGTGCCGACGACCGTCACGACGTCCGGGCTGATCCCCAGCCTGGTGAGGAGCCGAGCGAGCGGCGTGAACAGCCTCGTGACGAAGGCGCGTGCGTACTTGTTCAGCATGACGGGGGTCAGCCTAGCGGCCACCCGTAGGATCGACAGCATGAGTGAGTCAGGCCCGGACGCAGGCTCCCCCGGGCCCGAGACCGTCGAGGCGACAGAGATGGCGGGGGTGGCCGACGGGTTCGAGCGGCTCTGGACGCCGCACCGCATCGCCTACATCCGCGGCGCGCGTCCTGCGAAGGAGGCCGGCGACGGATGTCCGTTCTGCGTCGCGCCGACCCGCGAGGACGGGGACGGCCTGATCGTCCAGCGCGGCGAGCACTGCTACGTCGTCATGAACCTCTTCCCCTACAACCCCGGTCACCTCCTCATCTGCCCCTACCGGCACGTGTCCTTGTATGTGGACCTCACCGACGAGGAGACCCTCGAGTTCACGGCCCTCACCAAGGCGGGGATCGGCGCGCTGCAGGCATCCTCGCAACCGGCCGGCTTCAACATCGGGATGAACCAGGGTGAGGTCGCCGGGGCCGGCGTCGCCGCCCACCTGCATCAGCACATCGTCCCCCGGTGGGGTGGAGACTCGAACTTCCTGCCGATCATCGCCCAGACCAAAGCGGTCCCCATGCTCCTCGAGGACGTCCGGAAGCAGCTCATCGAGGCCTGGCCCGCTGGATCCGGCGGGCTCCCCTGATCCTGGAAGTTCGCTGCTGCCATGGCAGCAGTGAGTCTCCGCTGGCAGAGCGCGCCTCACCCAGCCGGCCGCTGGAGTCTCCGGCGCGTCGAGCAGTTGGGCCCGCAGGCGATGATGGTGCCGGTGTATCCGCGCGCCTGAAAAGTCCGGAACAGGTCATGCGCCAGGTCGCACGGGTCGAGGTGGGCGTTGACCCATCCGGCGCGCAGTGTGACCCGGCCGCTGGCTGACGCCTTCCGGTCGCGCCGCAGGTCGGCCAGACGCCCCGATCCCTCATGACCGAGCCGTCCGTCCAGCTCGAGGATCACTCCGAACTGCCCGTTCTCGAAGTCTCGCCGGACGGGGCTGTCACCGACGTCGGCATCAGGCACCTGACACGACATCTTCGGCAGACCGTGTGCCCGGATCACACGACGAAGGACGACGACCTCGAGAACACTCTCGGCCCCCTCGTCAACGTCCCCGATGGCAAGCTCGATGACGAGTCGCCGGGGATGACGGCAGCGACTGCGGAGCCGATGCGCGAGGTCCGGCGCACTCACCGAGCCGAGGCGGGCGGCGTCGGCGATCAGCGCCACGACGTCGTGCTCATCGAGGAGTGGATTCGACGAGCAGTCCAGGACCGTGTCAGCGCCGTCGGTGACGCGGAACCCCTCGACCTCGACGGACTTCAAAACGGGTTCGTCGGATGACGCGCATCCCGGGGAGTCTGCGCACCCGCCGCGTCCCGGGGACAGCGACGGTGATGACCGCAGGCTGGGTGCGCTTGATCCTATGGACGTATGCGGCGCTCGCATCGACGAGCGCGGCCCCCTCCCCCGCGTGCAGCAGTGCAGCGTGCGCTCGCATCTCCCAGGTCAGCGGCCCGGGGCGTGTGCTGTAGACACCAGGCCATCGGCGCTGCCACGTCCCGCTATCGAGCATCCACCGCACCGCGCCCGGCGTCATGTCTCGCAGCGCCTGCTTTCGCGACAGGACGCCGTGCTGACGATCGGCCACAGACGTGACCCGTTCGGGAGGATGTCGCACGAACACCAGCCTGCCCCCACGGCGGCTGTAGGGCCGGTGCTTTTCCACAGCACAGACCCCCGCCCGCGTTCGACGGAAGTTCGCTGCTGCCATGACAGCAGCGAACTTCCGTCCGGGCGGCGAAGGCCGAGCCTCAGACCTGGGCCTTGGTGTCGATCGCCTCGCGGATCTTGGCGATTGCGGCGTCGATCGACACGCCGTTCTCCTGGGAACCGTCGCGGTAGCGGAACGAGATCGTCCCTGCAGCCTGGTCCTCGCCACCGGCGATGAGGATGAAGGGCACCTTGGACTTGCTCGCGTTGCGGATCTTCTTGGGGAACCGGTCGTCCGAGGCGTCGAGCTCGACCCGGATGTCGGCCGAGGCGAGCCGGTCGAGGACGCCCTGCAAATAGGGCTGGTACTCCTCGGCCACCGGCACACCGACCACCTGGACGGGTGAGAGCCAGGGCGGGAAGGCCCCTGCGTAGTGCTCGACGAGGACACCCATGAAGCGCTCGATCGAGCCGAACTTCGCGGAGTGGATCATCACCGGCTGCTTGCGGGCCCCGTCGGAGTCCTGGTACTCGAGACCGAAGCGCTCGGGCTGGCTGAAGTCGTACTGGATCGTCGACATCTGCCAGGTCCGGCCGATCGCGTCACGGGCCTGCACCGAGACCTTCGGGCCGTAGAAGGCGGCGCCGCCCGGGTCGGGGACGAGCTCGAGGCCGGACTCGAGGCAGACGTCCTCGAGCACCTTGGTCGCGACCGCCCACTGGTCCTCGGCGCCGATGAACTTGTCCTTCTTGTCGCCGGTCTCGTCCCGCGTGGACAGCTCGAGATAGAAGTCGTCGAGACCGAAGTCGCGCAGGAGCGACAGCACGAAGTCCAGCAGGTGTTTGATCTCCGCGGGCGCCTGCTCCGGGGTGACGTACGAGTGCGAGTCGTCCATCTCCAGGCCGCGCACCCTGGTCAGCCCGTGGACGACGCCGGACTTCTCGTAGCGGTAGACCGAACCGAACTCGAACAACCTCATCGGCAGGTCACGGTAGGACCGTCCCCGCGACCGGTAGATGAGGTTGTGCATCGGGCAGTTCATCGCCTTGAGGTAGTAGTCGCTGCCCTCGACCTCCATCGGCGGGAACATCGTCTCCGCGTAGTACGGCAGGTGCCCGGAGGTGTGGAACAGCCCCTCCTTCGAGATATGGGGGGTGCCGACGTAGAGGAAGCCCTCGTCGAGGTGCCGCTTGCGTGCGTAGTCCTCCATCTCGCGCTTGATGACACCACCCTTGGGGTGGAAGACCGGCAGGCCGGAGCCCAGCTCGTCGGGGAAGGAGTAGAGGTCGAGCTCGGAGCCGAGCTTGCGGTGGTCGCGTCGCTCCGCCTCGGCGAGCCGGTCGAGGTACGCGGCGAGGTCGGCCTTGGTGGGCCACGCCGTGCCGTAGATCCGCTGCAGCTGTGGGTTCTTCTCCGAGCCGCGCCAGTATGCGGCGGCCGAGCGCATCACCTTGAAGGCGTTGCCGAGGAGCTTGGTGCTCGGGATGTGCGGGCCGCGGCAGAGGTCGCCCCACGCCACGGTCCCGTCCTTGCGGACGTTGTCGTAGATCGTCAGCTGCGCTCCGCCGACCTCCCCGGCTGCGCCCTCGACTTCGTCGAGGCCGTTGCCGTGGGCCCGTACGGATGCCCCTTCAGCGGCATCCTCGGAGGCACCGCCCTTGAGCCCGATGAGCTCGCACTTGTAGGGCTCGGCGGTCAGCTCGGCGAGCGCCTCGTCGTCGCTCACCTCGCGCCGGACGAAGGCCTGCCCTTCGTTGATGATCCGCTGCATCGACTTCTCGAGAGCCTTGAGGTCCTCGGGGGTGAAGGGCTCGGCGACGTCGAAGTCGTAGTAGAAGCCGTCGCGGATCGGGGGCCCGATGCCGAGCTTGGCGTCGGGATGGGACTGCTGGACGGCCTGCGCGAGGACGTGCGCACAGGAGTGTCGCAGCACGCTGAGGCCGTCCTCGCTGTCGACGCTCACCGGTTCGACGACGTCCCCGGCCGTCAGCACATGGGCGAGATCGACGAGCTCGTCGTTGACCCGCGCGACGACGATCTCGCGCCGCCCCTCGAAAAGCTCGCCGGCCGTGGTCCCCGCCGGCACCGCTTGCTCGCTCCCGGCGACATGGACGGTGATCTCGGCGGACATCGTGAGGTGCTCCTCGTGGCAGTGGATGGGGATCGGTATGCGCTGCACACCGCCCTCAAGGGTAGTCACCTCGGTGCAGAGCACCGAACCGATATCGCGGACGGCGCAGGATGTTGGGAGACTGAGCGACATGGAGCCCACGGCGATCGAACCGGACGAGAGGGACTGGACCGTCGTCATCGTCGACGGATGCGCCGAGTGCGGATTCTCGCCGACCTTCGACGTGACGAGGACCGGCGCGTCGGTACGCGCCACGATCCCCTTCTGGGAGGAGGCGCTCACCCGCCCCCAGGCCCGGGACCGTCCCGCTCCGACCACCTGGTCACCGCTGGAGTACGGCTGCCATGTCCGGGACGTCTGCCGGCTCTTCCTTGAGCGTCTCGATCTCATGCTCACCGACGACGACGCCCGCTTCGCGAACTGGGACCAGGACGCGACCGCGGTCGCCGACCGCTACCATGAGCAGGATCCGCGGACCGTCTCCCGAGAGTATGCCGCGGCCGCCGAAGCGCTGGCGGCCGCCTTCGATGCGGTGGCAGACCAGCAGTGGCAACGGCGCGGAACCCGTTCGAACGGGTCGCAGTTCACCGTTGCCACCTTCGCCGTGTACCTCATGCACGACCTGCTCCACCACGAGCGGGACGTCGCGCCTACAGGGTGAAGCGTCCGCCCTCTCGCCAGCGGCCCAGCCGCTCAACGGTCCGCTCGAGATAGCCGACGGCGAGCTCCTGGAGCTCGGCGGTGCGGCTCTGCAGCAGGTCGTTGGCCAGGAGGAGCTGCCGGGCCGCGACCAGCCCATCGAAGCCCCCGTCCTCGACCACGCCAGGCAGCTCCCGCACCTCGGCGTACCCGGCTCGCAGCGCCGCCTCGACCTGGGGGTCGCTGCCGCGGAGGTAGAACGTGGCCACGGCCAGGTCGACTGCCGGCACGGCGATCCCGCAGTCGTCGAAGTCGAGGACCCCGAGCACCCCTTCGTGCCACAGGAGGTTCCCGCCGTGCAGGTCGCCGTGGACGACGATGGGCCGGTCCGTCTCGGCCGCTGCGGTCATCGCCGCCTGGCAACGCTCCAGGGACCACTCCACGAGGGCGAGGTCCTCCGGTCGATGCCGATATGCGTCCCTCAGCCGGTCCTCGTCGCCGAAGTAGGGGTCGGTGAACTCCGAGAGGCCCCCGTCCTCGGGCATCGTCCAAGCCTCGGCATGGGCGTGCATCGCCGCCATGGCCCGGCCGAGGGCTCGCGCCTGGACCTCATCGCACTCCCCCACCTCGTCCCCCTCCAACCAGCTCGCCGCGACGACGACGTGGTCGTGGTCGTCCGTCCGTACGACCGCGTAGTCGGAGCCGGAGACGGTCTGCAGCGGCACCGGCAGGCGC
Organism: Dermatophilaceae bacterium; assembly: GCA_046260445.1. Taxonomy (GTDB): domain Bacteria; phylum Actinomycetota; class Actinomycetes; order Actinomycetales; family Dermatophilaceae; genus F2B08. The sequence continues at coordinate 21,276 of JBHEPF010000069.1, forward strand.
AGGTCGGTGTCGCTCGCCAAGGCACGCATCCACGCGTGCTGCGCGGTGATGTGCCCCGGCGTGCTGAGCGAGTTCGTGTTGACCCGCACCGCGACACGCTCCCCGTCGGCCCCCTCGACGCGGAAGGTCGTGTTGAAGGCATGAGCGACGAGCTGGACCTCGACGGAGTCGAGCCCGAAGGCCAGCGCCCCTTCCCGAGCCACGTCCCGGAGCACGTCGACCTGCTCCTCGGTGGTGAGCGACGCATACCCTCCGTCGTCGACCCGGTCGGCACGGCTCATCCGTCGCGACCCTGCCACGTGCAGACGCACGCCTCGTTGCCGTCGGCGTCGGCGAGCACCCAGAACCGTGGGGCGCTGGCATCGGAGACGAGGGTACCGCCGGCGGCAAGGGCCGCAGCCACCCGCGCCCCGGCGACGTCGTGCGGCACCGTGACGTCGAGGTGGATGCGGTTCCGGACCGGGCGGGGCTCGTCCAGCTGCTGGAACCAGATCGCCGGCAGCCGACGCTGCGGGTCGGTGAGCGCATCGGGCCCGTCGACCGCATAGCCGAGCACGGCCTCCCAGAAGGGCCGGATCCGGGCGACGTCCATGGTGTCGATCGCGATCTCGACCTCGGTGAGGCGCGGGTGCTCGACCGTGCCGCCATGCTTGGCGACGAGCGGCGTGACCGCACCGACCAGGCGCAGGTCCCGTGCGGTGAGCCCGCCGACATCGTGGCTGGCCACCGCGACGACCACCCGCCCCCACCGCAGGTCGATCTCAGGGTGATGCCCCTGGTCCTCGGCGACGGCTCCGACGGCATCGACGAACCCGAGCGCGGACGCGAAGTCCGCGAAGCGGACGGACAGCATGAGCCGCCCCAGGAGCAGTCGCCAGTCCGGCGCACCCTCCTGGGCGTCGGCGCGGGTCAGGGTCGGCTCAGCCATCTCTCGATGGTAGGCCGGTTCGCCCCGGTGGCGCGCGGTCCTGAGAGAGTGGGGTCATGCAGCGCGCAACCTACGGAACCTGGTCCTCACCCATCACCCCCGAGTCCCTCACCGCGGGGCAGGCGCGCATCGACGAGGTGCGCATCGACGGCCCCGACACGTGGTGGCTGGAGTTACGCCCGTGGGAGGGTGGCCGGACCGCACTGGTGCGTCATGACGGACATACGGGTGAGCGCCACGATGTCCTCGCCGAGCCGTGGAACGTCCGCTCGCGGGTGCACGAGTACGGCGGCGGCGCCTACGCCGTGGGGGACGGCCTCCTCGTGTTCTCCGACTTCGCGACCAACCGGCTCTACCGCGTCTCGACGCGCGAGCGTCCGACACCCTATGAGCCGACGGCCATCACGCCCGAGATGGCCGTCCGCTTCGGCGGCCTCGTGCTCCACGAACGGCATGTGTATGCGGTCCGCGAGGACCATCGCGCCGACGGCGAGCCGGACAACGAGCTCGTGCGCCTCGAGGTCGACGGACCCGACGAGGACGGTGGGCTCGTCCTCGCGACCGGGTCCGACTTCGTCTCGCGTCCGGCGGTCTCCCCCGACGGCACCGAGATCGCGTGGATCGCCTGGGACCACCCGAACATGCCGTGGGACTCGACCCGGCTCATGGTCGCCGACCTCACCCACGACGGCATCGAGCACGCGCGGGTCGTCGCCGGCGGCGAGGGGATCTCGGTCGCCCAGCCCGCGTTCTCCCGCGACGGGACGCTCTGGTTCGTCTCCGACGAGAGCGGGTTCTGGAACCTGCACCGCCGCGACGGCGGGACGACCAGGGCCGTGCACACGTTCGACGCCGACATCGCGGCCCCGCAGTGGCTGCTCGGCTTCGTCGACTACGCACTGCGGGAGGACGGCACCGTGCTCATCCGACGCTGGGTGGGTGAGACCGCTCACCTCGGCGTGCTCGACCCCGCCACCGGCGACCTCGTCGACGTCGAGGACGAGGGGACGATGTTCGACCACCTCCAGGCGGTCGGCTCGGACATCGCCTTCCGCCGTCTGCTGTCCGACCGACCGCCGGAGGTCGTGCGCGGACCGGTCGACGGCGGCGGGCGAGAGGTCGTCGCCGTCTCCTCCCCCACCGTCCCGGACCCTGAGTATGTGTCGCTCCCCGAGACGTGGACCTGGACGAACTCCTCCGGCGAGGAGGTGCACGGCCTGCTCTACCGGCCACGCAACCCGCGGTTCACGGCACCCGAGGAGGAGCTGCCGCCGCTGCTCGTCAACGTCCACGGCGGCCCGACGAGCCGGGCCGAGGCGGCCTACGCGGCCATGACGCAGTTCTGGACCACCCGCGGGTTCGCCGTCCTCGACGTCAACCACGGCGGCAGCACCGGGTACGGCCGGGCCTACCGGGAGCGACTGCGGGGCCAGTGGGGCGTGGTCGACATCGACGACTGCGTCACCGGCGCGGCCTCACTCGCCGACGCAGGCGTCGTCGACGGGGACCGGCTCGCCATCCACGGTGGCTCGGCCGGCGGCTACACGGTGCTGCGCGCGCTCACGACGAGCGACGTCTTCACGGCGGGCACGAGCTCGTACGGCATCAGCGACCTGCGTGGCCTGCTCTCCGACGACCACAAGTTCGAGTCGCAATACACGATCGGGCTCGTCGCCTCGTGGCCGGAGGGTGAGGACGTCTACCTCGAGCGCTCCCCCATCAGCCACATCGACTCCCTCCACGGTGAGCTGCTCCTGCTCCAGGGTGCCGACGACCTCGTCGTCCCGGTCAGCCAGGCCCAGCAGATGGCCGACGGAATGCGGGCGGCCGGCAAGGAGGTCGAGCTCGTCGTCTACGAGGGCGAGGGGCACGGGTTCCGGATGGCGTCGACGATCATCGACAGCCTCGAGCGCGAGCTGGCGCACTACCAGCGGGCGTTCGGCCTCACCGGCTCAGCATCGGAGGGCGGCGACGGCTCGTCGTGATCGACATTGTCGAGGCCTCCATCGTCGACCTGCGGGTCGCGCTGGAGGCGGGCCGGACGACAAGTGTCGCCATCGTCCGTGCCTATCTCGACCGGATCGAGGCCTATGACGGGCAGCAGACCGCCACGGCGCTCAACGCCGTGGTCGTCCTGAACCCCTACTCGCTCACGGAGGCGGCGGCCTCCGACGAACGACGGCGCGCAGGCACCGTCCTCGGCCCCCTCGACGGCATCCCCTACACGGCCAAGGACAGCTTCCTCGTCGCCGGTCTCACCGCGGCAGCGGGCAGTCCGGCCTTCGCCCACCTGGTCGCCCAGCGGGACGCCTTCGCCATCGCACGGCTGCGCGCGGCCGGGGCGATCTGCCTCGGTCTGACGAACATGCCGCCGATGGCCAACGGTGGCATGCAGCGCGGGCTCTACGGCCGCGCCGAGAGCCCCTACAACCCGCAGTACCTCACCGCGCCCTTCGTCTCCGGCTCCTCCAACGGCTCCGGCACCGCGACCGCAGCCAGCTTCGCCGCCTTCGGCCTCGGGGAGGAGACCTGGTCCAGCGGGCGCGGTCCGGCGTCCTACAACGCCCTGTGCGCATACACCCCCTCCCGCGGAGTCATCTCCGTCCGCGGCAACTGGCCGCTCGTCCCGACGATGGACGTCGTCGTCCCCCATACCCGGACCATGAACGACCTCCTCGAGGTGCTCGACGTGCTCGTCGCCGACGACCCCGACAGCCGCGGCGACTTCTGGCGAGCCCAGCCCTGGGTCGAGATCCCCCCGGCGTCCGCCGTCCGTCCCAGCTCGTATGTGGCCCTCTCCTTGGTGACTCGTCAACAGGCGGCGGAACACCTGTCCGGGCGACGCATCGGGGTCCCCTTGATGTACGTCAACGCCGACGCGGAGGCAGGAACCGGCACCGGGATCGGCGGGCCGACGGGGCAGCGAGTCGAGACCCGGCCCAGCATCCTGTCGCTGTGGGAGCAGGCGCGCGGAGATCTCGCGGCAGCCGGCGCGGTCGTGGTGGGGGTCGACTTCCCGGTCGTGAGCCACTATGAGGGCGACCGAGCCGGCGCCCCGACCATCCGCACCCGCGGACTGGTCTCCCCCGCATACCTCCAGCGGGAGATCCTCGACCTGCCCGCCTGGGCGTGGGAGGACTTCCTGCAGGCCAACGGGGACGCACGGCTCAGCTCACTCGCCGGGGTGGACGGAGAGCTGGTCTTTCCCGTCCCTGAGCATGCCGTCAACGGACTGGACAGCGGATCGGATGACGACATCGCGAGCTATCCGCAGTGGGTCCGCGACCATCCCGACGCGACGTGGGACGACATGCCAGAGCTCGCGGACGGGGTGAGGGGGCTCGAGGAGACGCGCCGGAGCGACCTGGAGGACTGGATGGCGGTCGCCGGTCTCGACGCCGTCATGTTCCCAGCGGTCGCGGACGTCGGGCCCGCGGACGCCGACGTCGACCCGGACTCAGCGCGCGCGGCCTGGCGCAACGGCGTGTGGGTCGCCAACGGCAACCTCGCCATCCGCCATCTCGGCATCCCGACCGTGACCGTCCCGATGGGAACGATGCCGGACACCGGTATGCCCGTGGGTCTCACGATCGCCGGGCGCGCCTATGACGACACCAGGCTGCTGAGGCTCGCGGCCGCGTTCGAGGCACTCCGCCCGCGACGCAGTCCACCGCCGCGGACGCCACCGCTGCGCTGAGCTCAGCGCGTCGTGAGCGTGAGGACGAGGTGCTCGGTCTCCGGGTTCTTCGCCGAGCGCAGCCCGGCCGTGACCTGCTCGTCTCCCTTGTCGACGACGAGCTCGACCGCGCCGGGAAGGAGGACGGGCTTGCGGAACCAGACGTGCGAAGTCGACGGTCCGTCGGCGGACGGTCCGAACGCGGCGAGCGTGCGCGCATACGTCCACATGCCGTGTGCGATCGCCCGGGGGAACCCCATCGCCTTCGCCGTGAGCGGGTAGAGGTGGATCGGGTTGACGTCGCCGCTCACCGACGCATAGGTGCGGCCGAGGTCGCCCGGGAGGCGCCAACGTGCCGCTGCGACACCGGTCGGGATCGGGACCGGCTCCGACGCGCTCGCGTCGGGGTTCGACCGGCCCCGCGCCAGATAGGTCGAGCGACCCTCCCAGACCCGGTCACCGTCGCTGTCGACCTCCGTGACGAGGTCGACGACCGTGCCCTTGGGGTGTGGGCGCAGGTTCTCGGCCTGGACGGCGATCGTCAGGGGGTCATCGGCGGTGAGGCGGCGGTGCACCGTGATGACGTTCTCGACGTGCACCAGGCCCGCGAGCGGGAGGGGGAAGTCGCTGCGGGCCATCAGGCTGGCCTGGAGCGGGAACCCCAGAACGTGCGGATAGGTATGCGGAAGGACGTCACTCACGCCCCATCCGCACACCTTCTGGTAGGTGGCGAGGTGATCCCGATCGACAGTGAGGTCCGCGAGCTCGAGAGTGGTGTCGGGCAGCGGGCCGCGCCCGGACTTGCCACGCCCGGTGAGGACCGCCTTGACGAAGGTCGTCGCGAGCGAGGGGGCACCCGAGAGGGTCTCGACGCTGCTGCCGTTCATGGTGATCACGCTCCGAGCCACCCCTGACCGCACACCCGCACGATGTTGCCGGTCACCGCGGCGCTGGCATCCTGGCCGAAGTAGGCGATCGTCTCGGCGACATCCACCGGCAGTCCACCCTGGGAGAGCGAGTTGAGTCGCCGGCCGACCTCCCGGGTCGCCAACGGGATCTTCGCCGTCATCTCGGTCTCGATGAAACCGGGGGCCACAGCGTTGACCGTGATACCCCGCCCGATGAGCGTCTCGTCGCGCGACATGGTCTCGACGACGCCGATGACGCCGGCCTTGGAGGCTGCGTAGTTGGACTGTCCCCGGTTACCGGCGATCCCGGCGATGGACGAGACGAGGACGAGATGGCCGTTGTCGCGCAGCCCGCCCTCCCCGAGCAACGCCTCGTTCATCCGCAGGATGGAGAGGAGGTTGACGTCGAGGACCGAGTGCCAGCGCGCCTCGTCGGTGTTCGCGAGGAGCTTGTCGCGGGTGATGCCTGCGTTGTGGACGACGACGTCGATGCCGCCGAAGCGGGCGCAGTGCTCGACGATGCGTGAGCCGGCGTTCTCGGCGGTCACGTCGAGCTGGAGCGCGGTGCCGCCGACGGCATTGGCGACCTTGGCCAGGGCGTCCCCAGCCGCGGGGATGTCGACGCAGACCACCTGGGCGCCGTCGCGCGCCATCACGCTCGCGATCGCTGCACCGATGCCGCGGGCGGCGCCGGTGACGACGGCGACCTTGCCTTCGAGCGGCCGCTCCCACGACTCGGGGAGGCGAGCACTCGTGATACCCGTGCCTCCGACGGTGATGACCTGTCCCGAGACGAACGCAGAGCGGCCGGAGAGCAGGAACCGGATCGTCGACTCGATCGCCCCGTCGGCACCCTCGGCGACGAGGACGAGGTTGGCCGTCCCGCCGCCGCGCATCTCCTTGCCGACCGAGCGCGTGATGCCCTCGAGGGCCCGGCGTGCGGCACCCAGGGCGAAGTCACTATGTCCGTCGAACGGTGGCCGACCGAGGACGATGACCCGTCCGTGCCGCCCGAGCGCCTTCAGCCCCGGCGCGAGGATCGCGCGGGCCGTCTCGAGGTCCTCCGGCGTGTGCACGTCGGAGAGGTCGACGACGACCGCACCGAGCTTGTGCTGGCCGGCGTCGGAAACGACCTGGACGTTGTGCGTGGCCAGGATCGCCCCGACCTTGACGGCCAGCGGGGCGGCACCGTGCCCGCCGAGCAGGACCGGGCCGGGCACGATCGGCGCGTCCGGTTCATATCGACGCAGCTCGGTGGGCTGCGGGAGTCCGAGCGCGGCGGCGAGCCTGCCACCGACCGCGGAGTTGACGAAGGAGCTGTAGGTATCCGACATGACGTGCGTTCTTCTCCTAATAGAGGTACGGCTCAGGCGCCTTCGAGGATGGCGACGACGCCCTGGCCGCCTGCAGCGCAGATCGAGACGAGCCCGCGACTGCCCGGTCCCTTGGCGTGCAGCATCTTGACGAGCGTCCCGACGATGCGCCCGCCCGTTGCGGCGAAGGGGTGTCCTGCCGCGAGGGACGAGCCGTGGACGTTGAGCCGGCTCCGGTCGATCGAGCCGAGGGGTGCCTCGAGGCCGAGCGAGTCGCGGCAGAAGTCCTCGTCCTCCCAGGCGGCGAGCGTCGAGAGCACGGTCGCGGCGAACGCCTCGTGGATCTCGTAGTAGTCGAAGTCCTGGAGCGTCAGGCCGTTGCGAGCGAGAAGGCGAGGAACCGCGTACGCGGGCGCCATGAGCAGACCCTCGTCGCCGTGGACGTAGTCGACGGCGGCGGTCTCGGCGTCGACGAAGTAGGCCCGGACCGGCAGCCCGCGGGCAGCGGCCCACTCCTCGCTCCCGAGGAGGATCGTCGAGGCGCCGTCCGTCAACGGGGTCGAGTTGCCGGCGGTCAACGTCGCGCCCTCGCCCTTGCCGAAGACGGGCTTGAGCGAGCCGAGCTTGTCCATCGAGGACTCGGCGCGCAGGTTCTGGTCCCGGGTCAGACCGAGAAAGCTCGTCATGAGGTCGTCGAAGAAGCCGTCCTCGTAGGCCCGAGCCAGGTTGTGGTGACTCGCCATGGCGAGCTCGTCCTGTGCCTCGCGGGTCACCCCCCACTTCTTGGCGGTGATGGCCATGTGGTCGCCCATGGATAGCCCCGTGCGGGGCTCGGAGTTCTGCGGCTGTGAGGGCACGAGGTCCGCAGGCCGGATGCTCGTGAAGGCCTTGGCTCGCGCGGCGGCGCTCTTGGCGAAGTTCGCCGCAAGGATCGACTTGCGCAGCCGCTCGCTGAGGACGAGCGGGGCATCGGAGGCGGTGTCCACTCCCCCGGCGATACCGGAGTCGATCTGACCGAGGGCGATCTTGTTCGCGATGTAGATGACGGCCTGCAGACCGGTGCCACAGGCCTGTTGCAGGTCACACGCCGGCGTGGCTGCGTCGAGCGAGGAGCCGAGGACGCTCTCGCGGGTGAGGTTGAAGTCGCGGCTGTGCTTGACGACGGCGCCACCGGCGATCTCGCCCAGTCGCTCCCCTGCCAGGCCGTACCGGGCGACGAGGCCCTCGAGCGTGGCGGTGAACATGTCCTGGTTCGACGCCTTGGCGTAGGCGCCACCCTGCCGGGCGAACGGGATGCGGTTGCCGCCGAGGACGGCGACCTTGCGGACGGTGCTGGTCACGGATTCTCCTAGAGGCTTGCGGGCGCAGCAGCGCGACCGCGGTCACGCCGGTACTTCGTTCCGAAGGTATCAGGTACCGCCGGTACCTGCTAACGTCGTCGCCGTGAGCGCGACCACACCTAGAGCGACCGGCGGGGGTACCGTCCGGGGCGGAGACGGGCGGAGCCGTCGCTGGGACGAGCACCGGACCACCCGCCGTCATGAGCTCGTCGACGCCACGCTGCGGGCCATCCAGACCCACGGCGCGGGCGTCGGCATGGACGACATCGCCGCGGTCGCCGGCACGTCGAAGACGGTCTTCTACCGCCACTTCACCGACCGCGCCGGACTGTATGCGGCGGTCGCCACACGCGTCGACGACAACATCATGCGTGACGTCACCGCCGCGGCCGGGGTCGGGGACGGCGGACGGTCGGTCATCGCCTCGGCGATCGACGCCTACCTCCGCCTCGTCGAGGAGGAGCCGGAGATCTACCGTTTCGTCGTCACGGCCCCGATCCTGGACCGCGCCGGCGTCGGGGATCCAAGCGGCCCGGTGAGCGCCCACATCGCCGAGGAGATCACCGCCCTGCTCGAAAGTGCGCTGGGGGTCGAGGCGGCCGAGCCGGTGCGCTCGCGAGTGTGGGCATACGGCGTGGTCGGCATGGTCCGAGCGGCCGCCGACGACTGGCTGACCCGAGGTGGCGCGGCGTCGGGTGTCACGCGTGAGGAGCTGGCGGGTCTGCTCACCGACCTGGCCTGGTCGGGGCTGTCCCCGGCCTGGAGCTGATCGCACCCTCCCCCGCTCCGCCTCTCTCCTCTCCCCCCTCCCCCCTCTCTCCCTTTTCCGCGAGGGACGGTTCTGTGGTGGCTATTCGGCTTCCAAACCACCGAAGAACCGTCTGTCGCGAGGGGTGGCGTCGGGGCTTGTCGGGCAGACTTGCGCGATGACCAGGTTGATCGCGGTGCAGGGGGACATCACGACCCAGGACGTCGACGCGATCGTCAACGCCGCGAACAACGCCATGCGCGGTGGGGGTGGCGTCGACGGGGCGATCCACCGGGCCGGTGGGCCGCGGGTGCTGGCGGACTGCATCGCTCGCTTCCCGCGCGGACTGGCGACCGGAGACGCAGGCTGGACGACGGCGGGTGAGCTGCCCGCGCGGTGGGTGATCCACACGGTCGGGCCGAACCACGCCGCCGGAGAACGGGACCGGTCGCTCCTCGTCTCCTGCTACCGCCGCTGCCTCGAGGTCGCCGACGAGCTCGGCGCGCGCACCATCGCGTTCCCGCTCATCAGCGCCGGGATCTACGGCTGGCCGCGCGAGGACGCGATCGCGGCTGCGGTCGACACCATCCGCGAGACACGCGGTTCGGTTGAGGAGGCGCGGCTCGTCGCCTTCGGTGCCACGGCATACGAGGAGATCCGTGCCGTGATGGCCGGACGCGGGTGAGCGCTGCGCTCAGAGCGGGGGCAGCAGCGGGTGGAAGTCCTGCAGCGCGAGGACGGCCGCCATCGCCGCGGTGGCTGCCTCGTGCCCCTTGTCCTCCCGGGAGCCGGGCAGTCCGGCCCGGGTGAGCGCCTGCTCCTCGGTGTCACAGGTGAGGACCCCGAATCCGATCGGCGTTCCGGTGCGCACGGAGACGTCCGTCAGGCCCATCGTGGCCGCCTGGCAGACGTAGTCGAAGTGCGGGGTGTCCCCGCGGATGACCACCCCCAGCGCGACGACGGCGTCATGCGTCGGGGCGATCCGCGCGGCGGCGACCGGCAGCTCGAAGCTCCCCGGGACCCGGACCAGGGGCGCGTCCATCACACCGGCTTCGGTGAGCGCGCGCAGCGCCCCGTCGACCAGTCCGTTCATCACCGTCGTGTGCCACTGGGACGCCACGATCGCGACCTTGAGGCCGGTCCCGTCGACGCTGATCCTGGGGGCTCCCTCGCCGCTCATGCACTCGCTCCTCTGTCGTCGGTGTCCACGGGGATGTCGTGGCCCATGCGGTCCCGCTTGGTGCGCAGATACGTCCGGTTCTCGGGTGTCGCTCCCGTGACGAGCCGCTCGACGGCGACGACGTCGATGCCGAGGGCTCGCAGTCCCGCGGCCTTGTCCGGGTTGTTCGTCAGCAGCCGGACCGACCGCAGACCCAGATCGTGCAGGATGCCGGCGGCCGCCGCATACTCCCGGGCGTCGACCGGCAGACCGAGGAGCTCCTGGGCCTCGACGGTGTCGGCCCCGGCGTCCTGCTCCGCGTAGGCGCGCAGCTTCGCGAGCAGACCCACACCGCGGCCCTCGTGGCCGCGCAGATAGACGACGGCCCCTCCCTCGGCGGCCACCCGCGCGAGGGACCGCTCCAGCTGGGGCCCGCAGTCGCAGCGCAGCGACCGGAACGCGTCGCCGGTCAGACACTCCGAGTGGACCCGCACGAGCGGCGCGGTCGTGGATCCGCTGCCGAGCGCGACGAGGGCGACATGCTCGGCGCCGGTCTCGGTGTCGGCGTAGCCGTGCATGGTGAAGGTGCCGTGGGCCGTGGGCAGGCTCGTCGTCGCTGCGCGGACCACCCGGTCGTGGCGACGGCGCCACTGGACGAGCTGCTCGATGGTGAGCACGGGCAGCTCCAGCTCCGCGGCCAGGCTCGCCGCCGCCGGACGGCGCATCATCGTGCCGTCGTCGTGGACCAGCTCGGCGATGACCCCGACCGGAGACAGGCCCGCCAGGCGGCAGAGGTCGACCGCAGCCTCGGTGTGGCCGCGGCGGGCCAGGACACCGTGCGGTCGGGCCCGAAGGGGCAGGACGTGGCCGGGGCGGACGAAGTCGGTGGCCGCAGCGGCGGGACTCGCGAGGAGGCGGACCGTGTGGGCCCGGTCGGCCGCACTGATGCCGGTGGTCACGCCCTCCGCCGCGTCCACCGAGATCGTGTAGGCGGTATGGAACGGGTCGGTGTTGTCCGTCACCATGAGGGGCAGGTGAAGCCGGTCGGCGATCTCGGCGGGCATCGGCGCACAGAGGTACCCGCTGGTGTGCCTGATCGTCCAGGCCAGCCACTCCGTCGACAGGTTCTGTGCCGCGAGGATGACGTCGGCCTCGTTCTCGCGCGACTCGTCGTCGGTGACGATGACCGGGCGGCCCTCCTGCAGTGCCCCGAGTGCATCTTCGACGGTGCTCCTCATCGGGCACCACCCTCTCTGGCCTGAAGAAGCCGCTCGACGTACTTGGCGATGACGTCCACCTCGAGGTTGGCCAGGTCCCCGACGTCCTTGGAGCCCAGGGTGGTCAGCTCGAGTGTGGTTGGGATGAGGGAGACGGTGAAGCCTTCCTCGTCGACGGAGGCGACGGTGAGGCTCACCCCGTCGACGGTGATCGACCCCTTCTCGACCACATAGCGCGCCAGCCCTGGAGGCAGGGTGAAACGGAGGATCTCCCACCGGTCGCCCGGCGTGCGCTCGAGCAGGGTCGCGGTGCCGTCGACATGCCCTTGGACGACGTGTCCGCCGAACCGGCCGTCGGCGCGCATCGCGCGCTCCAGGTTGACCGGGTCGCCGGGACGGATCGACCCGAGCGATGAGCGGTCGAGGGTCTCGCGCATGACGTCGACGGTGAAGGCACCCGCCTCGACGGTCACCACCGTGAGGCACACGCCGTTGACCGAGATCGACGCTCCATGCACGGCGTCATCGGTGACGAGCAGGCCGCGGACGCTGAGCCGGGCCGATTCGGCACCGTGCTCTATCGCGGTGACCCGTCCGAGCTCTTCGACGATTCCGGTGAACATCAGGACCTTCCAGGGTCGGTGTCGGGGTGCGGGGTCGCGTGCGGCACGGGGCGGGCGGTGACGCGGATGTCCCCGCCCATCACGGTGACGTCCTCGATCTCGAGACGCAGGGCGTCGGAGATGGCTGTGATGCCAAGGTCCGCGACCGACGGACGCCCCGCGCCGAGCAGGGCCGGGGCGATCCAGGCGATCACCTCGTCGACGCAGCGGTCACGCAGGAATGCCGCAGCCAGAGTCGGGCCGCCCTCGAGCCAGACCCGATGGATCTGCCACGACCCGAGCGCTTCGAGGACCGCGCGAGGGTCGCGCGTACGGAGGTGGACGGTCTCGGCGGCGTCGTCGAGGACCTGCGCGGTCGGGGCGAGATCGCGCTCGCCGACGACGACCCTGAGCGGCTGGCGGTCGGCGGCGCGGTCCTGCTCGTCGCGCACCGTGAGCCGAGGATCGTCCGCCAACACGGTCCCGGTGCCGACCACGACGGCGCCACAGCGGGACCTCGCGGCATGGACGTCGCGGCGGGCAGCCGGCCCGGTGATCCACTGGCTCGTGCCGTCAGCCGCGGCGGAGCGCCCGTCGAGGGTCGTGGCGAACTTCCACACCACCCAGGGTCGCCCGGTGCGCATGAGGTGCAGCCAGGACGCGGTGACCCGCTCGGCCTCGGCCTCGAGGACGCCTGACTCGACGGTGATGTCCTGCTCGGCGAGCCAGCGTCCGCCTCCGGTGGCGTTCGGGTTGGGGTCGGCCACCGCATACACGACACGGCTGACTCCCGCCTCGCGCAGGGCGAGCGTGCAGGGGCCGGTGCGGCCGGTGTGGTGGCACGGCTCGAGAGTGACGTATGCGGTGGTTCCGTTCGCTGCCTCGCCCGCCTGCTCCAGGGCGTCGATCTCAGCGTGGGGGGTGCCGGCGCCGCGGTGGTGCCCGACGGCGACCTCTCGCTCTCCGTCGGCGAGGACACACCCGACGCGGGGGTTCGGGTCGTTCTCGGGCCCCTGCAGGGCAGCCTCGATGGCACGGCGCATGTGGCGCTCGTCCACAGGATCGGTGCTCATCTCGCCCTCGTGCTCGACATCTCTGGTCAGGGCTCCGGGTGAGAGCCGACATGGCACCCAGGCAGGCACCATCTCGGCGGGTCGGTGCACCAGGGGTGCGCCGACCCAGCGTGCTGCCTCCCATCCGGACTCTCACCGTCGGTCGCGGATTTTCACCGCGTCCCCCGACCGCTGGCTGCGATCGGCGTCGTGGACTATCACCACCGGTTCGGAATTGCACCGACCCCGGAGCACGCGCCTCCAGTATGCCGTACCGACCCAGCCTCGGCCGCGCCCAGTGACCGGGGCCACCGGTCTGGGCCGGGGCACGGGAAGCATCGAAGGACCGAAGGGGCAGCGACTACGCTCATCGGATCCGCTCGACGGGCCTCGCCGGGTGCGGACGATGTGCCGGACGACGTCGCAGTCCGTGGACGATGAGAGGATCGAGCATGACTTCCAACCGCCCCTTCGACGGGCTCCGCGCCGTCTTCGTCAACTGCACGCTCAAACCCTCACCAGAGCTGTCCCACACCGCAGGATTGATGGAGGTCAGCGCTCGGATCATGCGCGACAACGGGGTCACCGTCGACGAGATCCGCGCCGTCGACCACGACATCGCCCCGGGTGTGCAGCCGGACATGCGCGAGCACGGTTGGGCCGCCGACGACTGGCCGGCACTGAGCGAGCGGATCCTGGCCGCCGACATCCTCGTCCTCGGTACCCCCATCTGGCTGGGCGAGAAGTCCAGTGTCTGCACCCGGGTGGTCGAACGGCTCTACGCGCTGTCCGGCATGCTCAACGACAAGGGTCAGTCGCTCTACTACGGCAAGGTCGGCGGCGTGATCGTGACCGGCAACGAGGACGGCATCAAGCACGTCGCGATGAACGTCCTCTACTCCCTGCAGCACCTGGGATACGTCATCCCGCCGCAGGCGGACGCCGGCTGGATCGGCGAGGCGGGTCCGGGTCCCTCCTACCTCGACGAGGGCTCCGGTGGGCCCGAGAACGACTTCACCCAGCGCAACACCCGGATCATGAGCTGGAACCTCATGCACCTCGCGGCGATGCTGCGCAGGGCGGGCGGGCTACCCACGGAGGGGAACCAGCGGGACGGCTCCGCCGCCGAGGCCACCAGCGAGCCCAACCCCGAGTACCGCTGAGGCCATGGGCGCGGGTCCGGTCAGTCTCCGTCCGGCCACCGCACGTCCTGCACGACCTCGTTGCGTCGCAGGAACCACGGCTTGAACGGCGGGTCGAACCGGGCGAACATCGGCGGGCCCATCGCGACCAGCCCAGCCCGGGCGATCCCGGCCTCGAGCTCGGCCAGGTGACGGCGGTACTCGGACTCGCTCCAGCGACCTGAGTACCGCACCGCCGCCGCGAGCCGCTCGGGCACCTGCCTGACCCGCACCTCGGGGTCGGACGGGACGGGCGCGGTCTGCGCGGTCTGTGTGGCGGGCAGGACGAAGGCGACGACGTGTTCACCGTCGTCCGCCTCGGTCTGCACGACCGGCGCGGTCATCGCGATCTTCTCGGAGCCGGACGGCTTCTGTATGACCGGGGCCGTCATCGCGATGGACCCCGCCGACTCGTTGTGCCCGGAGATGTAGCGGAACAGCGCCCGGAACGCCCGGTTGCCGGCACCGTCGAAGGATCCCCGGACGGTGACTTCCGCGACCGCGTGGGAGGGGTAGTGCCGAAGCTCGAAGCCCGGATACCGCTGGACCACCTCGTACGGCTGCTGCTCGGTCATGGCTTCGACGGTACGCCTTGCCGAGACACGGTTCGACCCCTCTCCCGCCGGCAGGTACACCCGCCGGTGGAAGCGACCTCGATGCGGGGCGTGCTCAGGTGAGTGCGCCGACCGACTCCTTGATGTATGCCGTGGCCGGCCGGGGATCGATCCCCGCCTCACGAAGGGGCTGGTCGTCCCAGGTGCTGGGGTGGGTGTCGAAGTGAAGGGCCATGCCCATGAGCGATGCCAGTGCGGGCTTGGGGCGAGACATCAGCCGACCTGCGACCGCGAGGACTGCTCGCGGCACGTGACGAGTCTTCAGCGTCTTCCCTTCGGCTTCCTCGAAGGCAGCCACCACTTCGTTGCGGGTGAGCGCTTCCGGACCGCCGAACTCGACGATCGAGGGAACTTGCGAGGCGACAACAAGGTGGGCCACGAGTGCTGCGACGTCGTCGCTCGCGACGTATCGCTGCCTCGTCTCTCCCTTGCCGTAGACCAGCGCTTTGCCCTTGGCTGGCTCTATCCCCGAGAGGGGGGCCAGCCAGACCTCCTGGAACATGTCCGGGCGCACCATGACCGCCTCCATGGGGCTCTCTCGCAGCAGCTTCTCGGTGGCGATCTTGGCGGACATCAGCGGAGCATGCAGCCCCAGTCCCTGGTCGAGACCGGCCGCTGAGACGAAGACGAACCGTCTCACTCCGGCTTCTTCCGCCGCGCGGACCAGGTTGCGGTTGCCGTCGACGTCGACGGCAGCCATCGTCAGGTCCTTGTCCCCACTCAGGATCCTGGACATGGAGTTCGCGGTCGTCACGACCGTGTCGACGCCGGCGAGCGCAGGCGTCAGGCTGCTCGGGTCGCGCAGGTCACCGCGCACGATCTCGACGCCCAGGCGCTCCAGTTCGGTCGCGTCGCTTGTGGGTCGGACAAGCGCCCGCACCCGTTGTGTATCGTCCACCAGCCGCCGCACGATGCGGCCGCCCAGATCACCGGTTGCCCCGCAGACGAGAATCATGACTTCCTCCTCGGCCGCCTCCGCGGCCTCGAGAACGACCGTCGTCCGGATGGCCGACCACCAGGTCGTCCTACTGCGACGCTACTCCTGCTCTTCCGCCGCGGAAAGGTGTCCGCCCTGTGACCTCGGAAGCATCTGTGCAGCTCCTTCGTCACCGTGACCGCAGAGCCCGGCTCTGCGTCGTCAGCCCTGCTGAGGGACAGGGCAGGTCGAGACGCCCAGAAGGGCGTAGAGCGGGCAGTAGCCGGAGACGGCTGTGAAGGCCGCCATCCCTGCGATGCCGAAGAGGCCGATGCCGATCGGGTTGAAGATGCCACCCACCGCCACCCCGGTGCCGAGAGCGGTTACGGCGATTCCAGCGCGGATGAGGCGGTCGAGGTCGCTTTCGTTGACGGTCACTGCAGTCTCCTTGGTGTGTATGTACGGATGGCAAGCTGCCGACACGGTGAACGACAATACCCCCGGAGGTATTCCTGCCCCCGGGACCGCACGCAGCCTGAGCGGACAGCGGCGAGTGCCGCGCGGTCAGCCTGCTCTCATCGCCTCGAAGATCCCGACGGCGAGGATCGTGGGAAGATGCCGAGGGATGTCCTCCCACGAATAGCCCTCGTCGCAGCCGGCGAAGACAGAGCCGGTGTTGGTCCCGAAGTACACCCCGGCGGGGGTCGCGGCGGTTACCACTCAGCTCTTGGCGGAGCACGGTGAAGTAGCAGGACTCCTGCGGCAGCCCCGCCCGCTGCGCCTGCCAGAGGGCCCCGGCGTCGCGTGAGCGCCGCGCCGCAGCAGCGGCGTCCGGCGTGTACCGGACTTCCCTGTCGCCGTTCAGCGAGACCGCCAGAGCGTCTGTTCGTCGAGCCGATGGATGGCTTGTCATGTCGTCGACGATCGACCACGTCCCCCCTCGTCGTCGCTGACAAGCAGGGCGGCGGGCTTAGTCCCAGCGTAGGGCGGCCCCGACACCTCCGAACGACCCGACCTGGGCGAAGCGGTCGCCGAACGGCGCGGGAGCTCGGTCCATCCGATCGATGCCGCGAAGTAGGGATCGCTCGCCGCCCAGACGTCGACCTACCCGGTCGTCAGCTTGGATTGCCGCGTCGGACATGGAGCCCTTCTCGAGAGTGCCCGTTAGCGGTGCTCAACGGACGACATCATCCAGTTTACGAGTGGTCGAAGGACAGGCAAGACCCTGGCAGCGACTGCCGTCGGCTCACTTCGCTTACCGCGCACGTCATGGTCGAGGCAGACACCGCGGCCGGTCTGCCCTCCGCAGCTCGGCCCGGCCCGGCTGGCCGTGCCTCGCGTCCCGTACAGTGCATCGTGTGCGGATCCTCTCGGTCTCGGACCTGCATTACCGGCTCCCTCACTACGACTGGCTCGTCGGTGCCGCAGCCGACGTTGACGTCGTCGTTCTGGCAGGCGACCTCGCCAACGTCGTGAGCCCCGTGCCGCTTGACGTCCAGTCGGTCGTCCTCACCGCATACCTGAAGAAGCTCTCCGAGCACGCCCTTGTCCTGGCCTCGTCCGGAAATCACGACCTCGACGGCCCCGGGGCCCAAGGGGAGCAGGTGGCCGGGTGGCTCCACCAGGTTCACGACGACCGGATCGTCGTCGACCGCACCACCAAGGATGTCCACGGTGTGCGGTTCACGGTCTGCCCCTGGTGGGACGGCCCGCTGACCCGTGACGACGTGGGTGCCCAGCTGGCGGCTGCGGCCGCCGACCGGCCGGACCTGTGGGTGTGGGTCTACCACTCCCCGCCGGCGGGGACGGTCTTGGCCAGCGACGGCCGACGCGAGTTCCCCGACCACGACCTCGCCGCGTGGATAGAGGAACACCAGCCGGATATCGTCATCTGCGGCCACATCCACCAGGCCCCGTGGGTCAAGGGTGGGTCATGGCACGCGCGGCTCGGCCGGACCCAGGTGTTCAATGCGGGAAAGCAGATCGGCCCCGTTCCACCGCACATCACGTTCGACACGGAGGCGCGCACTGCCCGCTGGTTCGGCGTGTTCGACAGCGAGACGATCGACTTGGGCTGATCCACCTCCCGGATGCGGTGACGCCCTCGACTCCGCTTCCGGGACTTCAGGGGGCGCCCGCAGTGGTTCGGCCGGCGGCTCAGTGGGAGTCGTGGTCGCCCTCGGGGTCACGCGCTGAGCCCGTGTGCGGACGAGGCGCCTGGTGGTGGACGAGCGAGTCGAGGATCTGGCCGATCATGGCTGTGTGGTCCTGGTTCCCCGCGAACTGGCGCTTGACGTCGACCAGGTACTGGGTGAGCCCGTCGAGTCGTCCCGCGGTCATCTGGAGGACGCTGAGGGCTGCGCGGGGCCGCTCCTGGAAGAAGCGGTCGGGGTCGGACACCACGTGTACGACGACATCGGTGGACGCGCGAGCCGTGGCGGTCGCGGGCTTGTCCAGGATCCACGACATCTCGCCGAAGATCGCGCCGGGGAAGTCGACGCGGGCGAAGGGGGTGCCGTCGCGCTCGACGACGACTGTGCCCGACACGAGGACGAACAACCGGCCAGACGTCGAGCCCTCGGCGATGAGGACGTCCCCCTCGGCCACGCGTTCCAGTGGGAGGTCGGTACACAGCTCGAGCAGTGTGATCACAGGCCCATTATGGAGCCCGGCCCCTCCGGTGCGCAGCATCCCTCGGGGGCGCCAGGGACAAGAAGGGTCCAGTGGTGGACGTGGAGGGACTCGAACCGCTATTCAGGGGTGGGCCGACGTCTGGAAGATGCGCAGGTCAGGACGGTACAGAGGACCTCTGACCTGCTAGAACGTCGATACCGACATGTTGTCACGGGCGGTCAGATAGTGACACCAGTGTGCATCCTTATCGCACGTAGATCGCACGAAAAGGGGCGGGTGCATGACGCAACGAGGTGATCGGCGCAGTTTCGGGTACCTGCGCAGCTGCCGAGCCGGCGATGGCAGGCCTCCTACATCGGTCCCGATGGCCAACGCCATGCAGCCCCCGTCACCTACGACGCCAAGCTTGACGCAGAGGGGTGGCTCATCTCCGAGCGGCGCCTGATCACCGACGGTCAATGGCGTGCGCCGACTGACCGAGAATCGATGCTCGCGGACCTGGAACACGCTCGGCTGACGAACACCTTCGAGCTCTACTCTCAGATGTGGCTTGAGGGACGGCACGACATTCGGCCCTCCACCCGCGCGAGCTATCGATCCGCTCTCCGGCGTCATCTCGTGCCGGCCTTCGGGCCGCTACCCATCGAGGACCTCTCCCCCGCTCTGGTGCGCGCCTGGTTCGCCAGCTACGGCACTCGCACCCCAACCGCCCGCGCTCACGCCTATCAACTGCTCGGGTCGATCATGGCGCAGGCCGAGGACGACGGACTCATCACGCGCAACCCCTGCCGCATCAAGTCGGGTGGTCGATCAGCGCCTCGCCGAGAACCAGAAGTCCTCACCATGCAGGAGCTCTTCCGGCTGGCGGAGGCCATGCCCGAGAGACACCGTGCCCTCACACTGCTCTGTGGACTATGTGGTCTCAGCTTCGGCGAGGCCGCAGCCCTGAGACGACGCGACGTAGACCTCGAACGAGGGATCGTCCGAGTGACCCGCACCGCCGTACGCGCTGACGGGGGCAAATCAACCGGCCCTCCCAAGTCCCGCGCAGGGCTGCGTGACGTGGCCATGCCAGACAGCGTGACCGAGGCACTACGCGAGCACATGTCGAAGTACGCCGCAACCGGCCGAGACGCGCTGGTCTTTCCCCCGCCAGTCGGGCGTGAATGCTTCCGGTCACGCGCGGGGCGGTGGGTCGATCCACGTGCCGCCCTGGTACCGCCGTAGTACCATGAGGGGATGGCGATGAATCTCCGGCTCACAGATGCCGAGTCTGACGCCCTGCGCGCCAAGGCGGAGCAGGAGGGGCGCTCGATGCAGGAAGTCGCCCGGGCCGCGATCGCTCAGTACGTCTCGGACCGGCCACGGCGACTGGCCAACGCGATCGAGCGGGTGCGCACCGAGGACGACGAACTCCTCGAGCGCCTGAGCAGGTGAGCCACCAGCAGATCGACTACCTCACGGTCGAGGACCTCCTAGAGATCGCCGCCGGGGTCCTGGATCAGGTGGTCGTTCGTGATGCCGGCGCTCTCGCCGCGGCCGCCGCCCGTCCTCGGGCCACCGTCTTCGGCGACGACGCCTACCCGACCTTCGAGGACAAAGTCGCAGCGCTGTTGCACTCGCTGGTCCGCAACCACGCTCTCCTCGATGGAAACAAGCGACTGGCATGGTCGGCCGCGCGCATCTTTTGCCTGCTCAACAACCGAGACCTGAGCTACACCGTCGACGACGCCGAAACCATGATGCTCAGTGCCGCCGCAGGCCACGCCGACGTCCAAGAAATCTCCGCCTGGCTATCAGCCCACCTGACCCCCGCGTCCTAACGCCGCCAGTCGACTCGCCGCATCTCGCTATCAGCGGCAGATGCGTGCGGGTACTGTCAGGGCGGCGGTAGGTGCTGACCCACAGTCCAGGCGGTACTTCCTCATCCCTGACGTGGCGGAAGCGCAAGGACTCGGACAAGCGTCGGGCGGGCTGGTTGTCACGACCTGTCGACACGGTCGCGGGCCCTGCGGGTAATGCAGTCACGACCCTTCGAGCAAGACCTTGGCGATGCCAGTCGGGGTCCACAATCAGGCGCTCGACGTCGATCTCGCCGGCACGTTCACTGTGTGCAACCGCAGCCACGACATGCCCATCGGCCTCGACGACGTGCCAGAACAGAGCCCCGCAGCCACAAGCTCCGCAGGAGTCTCGGTGAGTTGCGGTCTGCGGTGTCGCCGATCAGTTCAGCTTCGACCAAGTAGGCGGCCCGCTGCAGGTTTGCGAGGTCGTGTGCTCGGCGAGCGACCTCAACTGGCGTCATTCGGCGAGCCGTCTGTCTGTGGATCGGTCACGCTACATAGGCAACCAGAGGCCCGGGCAGTGGCGAGACACCTATCCGAGCGACACGCCAGTCCCGAACGCCTCAAGAGGTCACGGGTACGTCAGGGCTGACCGCGCCGGGCGTGTCGGCGGGAGGAATCCGTCCGACGTCGATTATCGGATGAACGAGCTCCACCCGCGTCCTTCCTCCGGCTGTTGGGCGCAACTTGGCGACTGTCCTGGCGGCATGGTCGTGCATGTGGTTGGGGCTGATTGTGAGACGTCTTGGCGCGAGTTGCGCAGGTTACGAACTTCGGTCGCTATAGATGCCGCATCGGGTCCATCCTCTGGTGCAGGATGCGCACGATGTCTATACCCTCGGTCCGTTCCATGTAGAAGACGACGTGGCTGCCGATGCCATAGCGCCGGTAGCCGGCCCGGATCTCCTCGCAAGCGCGTCCGCGGTCCGGGTCGGCGGCGATCCGCTCGATCACGGCCCTGACCTCGAGAATGTACTTCTCGGCCTGGCGCATGTCCCACCGCTGCTGGGTGTAGTCCCAGATCGAGGACAGATCGCGCTGCGCTGCGGGAGTGAGCCGATACGCGCTCACGACTTCTTGGCAGCGATGAAGGCATCCAAGTCGAAGTCTTCGGCCGGGCCGCTCTCTTCGCCAGCGATGAGTGCGGCTCGAAGTGCCGCCATTCGCGTCTCCTCATCCTCCAGCAGTCGAAGGGCTGCGCGGACCACTTCGCTGGTGTTCCGGTAGCGGCCTGAGGCGATCTCGCGGGCGAGGAAGTCGGAGAAGTGTTCGTCCAAACTGATCGACGTGTTGTGCGCCATCCTGAAAGGATACCAATAATTGGTACCAACGTCGACACGTCAGAATCGCGCGACCCGAAGGCTGGGAACTCAAAGCAACATGTGCGAACAGCGACTCGCACCCGCGTCACTTAGCCGGCAATCGCGCTGGGGTGGCTCATCGAGGAGGTACCTCGCACGGAACATGAGTTCCGTTGCCGAGTCGTGGGGAACGTGTGCATCGAGCAGGTCCTCGATGGGGTCGTCACGTGGAAGGTTGCCGGTCAAGGGGGAGCAGGAGGAGGTCGCGCCAGATCTTCTGTTGGGGTGTGCCCTGGATGCACTTTCTCCCGGTCGGCAGTGAGGATGGTCGAGCTCTCGACGATCTCGCGGTACGGCCAGCCGGGATGTCTCGTGGGGGTTGCCTCAGTGACCGCATGTTCGTGGTGGGGGTCTTGACGAGCCCGCGACCCCTTCGATCTTTGCCAACTCTTGACGCGACCCCCTCGGCCGCGCCATTTTGGAATGTCTAAGGCTGCAATGGTGCAGTCTCGAGTTGACAGGGGATCAGACCATGGCTGATGCAGTCGATATCCAGAAGGCAGTGGGGGTCGGCTCCCTCGCGTTTGGTGCCATCGCGGCCCTGACTCCTCGTCTCTTCCTCGGCATGTACGGCGTGCCAGACGAGGCCAACATCCGGACAATGACGCGAATCTGGGGCACTCGCACGGCCGCACTTGGAGCCTTGGTCTTCACCCTGGAAGGCTCCGAAGACATGAAGAAGTTGGCGAGCGTGAATGCCGCAATGAACGCAACGGACGCGGTGATGATCGCGGCTTCCGGTGGTATCCCGACCCGAGCCCGGGTTCTCGGATCACTCACCTCGGCTGCTTTTGCAGGCGCTCTCGCGTACGTGTT
Source organism: Dermatophilaceae bacterium (assembly GCA_046260445.1). Taxonomy (GTDB): domain Bacteria; phylum Actinomycetota; class Actinomycetes; order Actinomycetales; family Dermatophilaceae; genus F2B08. Next base: position 43,585 of record JBHEPF010000069.1, read on the forward strand.
GAACCAGTAGCCACAAGGTGCTGCACTCCGCCGGAAGTCGACCATGGCGAGGGTCCGCTGCCTCGTTGGGATAGGCGGCGTCAAAGGTGACTGATTCCGCCGCGAGTTCCACTGTCTCAGAGCGGCTCTCTCGAATCTGGGGGGGGGAGCCCACGCATGTCAGGTGCGCCACCCTGGCTGCGGGGAGGAACCTGGGAGTACTAGCGTCTGTAGTGCGACCGGATGCGGCGCACAGCCCGTTAAGAGGGTGATACCCGATGACCACGACTCGAACCGAGCATGACCTCCTGGGTGCGATGGAGGTGCCGGCCGATGCCTACTACGGCATCCACACCCTCAGGGCGGTGCAGAACTTCGCCATCAGCGGCAGAACGGTGAGCGAGGCCCCGGAGATGGTTCGGGGCATGGTGATGGTGAAGAAGGCGGCGGCGTTGGCGAACAAGTCGCTGGGTGCTCTGCCTGCCGATATCGCGGATGCCATTGTGTGGGCCTGCGACGAGGTGCTGGACCACGGGCGCTGCCTGGATCAGTTCCCCGTTGACGTCTTCCAAGGCGGCGCGGGCACGTCGGTCAACATGAACACCAACGAAGTGATCGCCAACCTGGCTCTTGAGCACCTCGGGGAGGCGCGCGGCGCATACGACGTGCTCAACCCCAACGACCACGTCAACCGCAGCCAGTCCACCAACGACGCCTACCCGTGCGGCTTCCGCCTGGCCCTCGACGAGATGCTCGGCCATCTGCGGCAGTCGCTGACCGCTCTTCAGGACAGCTTCGCAGCGAAGGGGCAGGATTTCGCTGATGTCCTCAAGATGGGCCGCACCCAGCTGCAAGATGCAGTCCCGATGACGCTGGGGCAGGAGTTCACCGCCTTCGGCGTGACGCTCGGCGAGGAGCACCGCCACCTGGAGAACGCCCGTGGCCTGCTGCTCGAGCTCAACCTCGGCGCGACCGCCATCGGGACGGGACTCAACACACCACCCGGGTATGCACCGCTCGCCGTCTCCATGCTGGCTCAGGTCTCCGGACGGCCGTGCGTGCCGGCTCCGAACCTCATCGAGGCCACCAGCGACACCGGCGCCTACGTCATGGCGCACGCCACACTCAAACGGCTGTCCATCAAGTTGTCCAAGATCTGCAACGACCTGCGGCTGCTGTCCTCAGGTCCGCGGGCGGGTCTTAACGAGATCAACCTGCCCGAGATGCAGGCCGGCTCCTCGATCATGCCGGCCAAGGTCAACCCGGTCATCCCCGAGGTGGTCAACCAAGTCTGCTTCAAGGTCATGGGCAACGACGTCTGCGTGGGTCTGGCCGCCGAGGCCGGCCAGCTCCAGCTCAACGTCATGGAGCCGGTCATCGCCCAGTCGCTCTTCGAGTCGCTCACCCTGCTGCGCAGGGCGATCGACACCCTGCGCGAGAAGTGCATCGACGGCATCACCGCCAACCGGGAGGTCTGCCTGGGCTACGTCACCAACTCGATCGGCCTGGTGACCTACCTCAACGACATCATCGGCCACGACGTGGGTGACTCGATCGGCAAGGAGGCTGCCCGGACCGGCCGGGGCGTACGCGAGATCGTCCTGGAGCGAAAACTGATGACCGAGAACGCCCTCGACTCCATCCTGTCGGTGCAGAACCTCATGGCCCCGCTGGCCGTCAGCCAGCTCGATGACCCGCAGGCCGCCCGATGATCTGGGTCCAGTTCGCGGTCGTTCTCGGTGCCATCTTCCTCGGTGCCAGGTTGGGCGGCATCGCCATCGGCTTCGCCGGTGGTCTCGGTGTCCTGGTCTTGGCGATCCTCGGTGTCACCCCAGGAGACATGCCCCTGGACGTCATCTCGATCATCATGTCCGTCATCTGTGCGATCGCCGCCATGCAGGTCGCGGGCGGTATGGACTACCTCGTCTCGCTCGCCGAGCGGGTCCTGCGGCGCAACCCGCAACACCTGACGTTCCTGGCGCCGATCATCACCTATCTGATGACCTTCATGGCCGGGACCGGACACACCGCGTTCTCCACGATGCCCGTCATCACCGAGGTCGCCAAGGAGAACAACATACGGCCCAGCCGGCCACTGTCGGTGGCGGTCGTGGCCTCCCAGATCGCGATCACGGCCAGCCCGATCTCGGCAGCGGTGGTGTTCTTCTCCTCAATCCTGGAGCCGGAAGGGGTCGGCTATCTCGAGCTGCTGGCCATCGCCATCCCATCGACCTTCATCGCGTGCATGCTCACCGCCTTCATCATGACGATGATCGACAAGGCAAACCCTCGCAGCGCCCTCGAGTTCGACCCCGTGTACCAGGAGCGGCTCGCAAGAGGAGTGGTCACGCTGCGCGGCCAGCAGGCGGTCGAGCTCAAGCCCGGCGCCAAGCGCTCAGTAGGGATCTTCCTCCTCGGACTCTTCGCAGTCATGGCCTATGCCACCGCCATCAGCGACAAGGTCGGACTCATCACCGAGCCGGTCATGGGGAGAGACCAGGCCATCATCGCCTTCATGCTGACAATCGCCACCGTCATCGTCATCGCCAGCAAGGTCCCGCCCAGCGACATCCTCAACGCCTCCACCTTCAAGTCCGGCATGAGCGCCAGCATCTGTGTCCTCGGTGTCGCCTGGCTCGGCACAACCTTCGTGTCAGCTCACCGCGAGAGCATCGAAGGATTCGCCGGGGACCTCCTGCGTGGGCAGCCCTGGCTGCTGGCCGTCGTGCTCTTCTTCGCCGCCGCGCTGCTGTACTCACAGGCAGCGACGACCAAGGCACTCATGCCAACGGCGATCGCGTTGGGCATCGCACCCGCCGCCGCCGTGGCAGCCTTCCCTGCCGTCTCGGCACTGTTCGTCCTGCCGACCTACCCGACCCTCCTAGCTGCCGTGCAAATGGACGACACAGGCAGCACCCGGATCGGCAAGGCAGTGTTCAACCACCCCTTCCTCCTCCCGGGCGTCCTCGCGATCACGTTCGCGGTCTCCCTAGGCTTCGTCTTCAGCGCCCTGATCATCTGAATATCCCCAGGCGCAACGCCCTGAACGCAGTTGCATCGGTCGCACCGCAGCCGACCGCGCCAGCCACGTAGCCGGCGCGGTGCGCTACCGCCATGCCACCCAGGACGGCGCAAAGACATACGCGGAACGCGCGCTTGAGCGACGCGACCAGGTGCGTCCTTTAGCCGCAATTCGACCGAGCTATTCGGCGGATACGTCGGCCTTCTTGCCTGGGAGGCCACGCGGAGTGCTGATGCTGGCGCGCGGCAGCCATGTGGATGCGCTTGCGGCGGCAAAGACCACCAGGCAAATTACCGCGCTGAGCATCCATTGCTGGTAATTGACCACGGCCTCTACGGTTGCACCACTCACGACGCCTTGTCCGGACTGGACATCCAATCGCGCAAAGGATGCCCACGTGCCGTACCAGTTCAGCGCAGCCACCGATGACCCCGCTGCGATCAGGAGCGCGAGAACGGCGATCCACTGCCCGGGCCGGGTGAGTGTCTGCATGAGTGCACCGTAGTCCACCACCGCCGCGGTGCAACAGAGAAGGCGCTCCGACTCGCGCGTGCCCGAGATGGAAATGGGCCCCTCGAACCAACGATGACCTGAAGGCCGTCAAGGCACTGCGTCTCTTCGCCGGATGTTGACCGAAGGATCCCACCAGTAACTCCCGTCGAAGCGGATGGGCGGACGAGGCCGGGCTCATCTCTGCAGGGACCTGCTGGACTAGTCCCCTCCTTTTCGATCCTGTCGGGCGCTACGGTCAAGGATGTTCACCGCGATTCACACCTCGTCTACTCCGATGACGCGACCGCGACCCGCGCGTTCTTCAAGGACGTACTGCAGTGGCCACCTGTTCCGGTGCCGGTCCCAGCGTCGCCCTGGAAGGCGGCGTGCTTCTGATCCTCGGACGCGTCCGGGTCACCAAGGACAACCCCTTCCCGGCCGTCCACGGGCGGGTCTGCTACCACCCCTGCGAGACGGTCTGCAACCGTGCCGAGCTCGACGGGGCGGTCTCCATCCATGCCGTCGAGCGGTTCCTCGGCGGGAACTAAAATTCTTGGAGACGCCGTCCCGCAGGAGGGGGGCTGGTTCTCGTCAGCCTCTGGGACCCGTCGGAAAGCTAATCCAGGACACACGGCAAACCCAGCCGGGCGCACGGAGCGACAACGTCATGCTCGTGACGCCGGCTACGCGCCGCAACAAACACACAAGATGCAACCCCGCGCCCGTTACGGCCATGCGACGAGCGCGGACCTCAGAGGGTCGTCAAGTAGCCGGGTGTCGCACCTGTTGGGGGGCGCAGCGCCCACATGGGGCTACTGCGGGTGCGGCCGCCTTTCCGCACTTGATGCCGAGATCCGGATGTGCGCAGGACTGCGCTGTCCGGCGCAGACTCAACCGTGTGAGGACGAGGCGAGCCGCGCGTCGTTGGCTATAGCCGCCGCCGCGCAGACGGGCGCGAGCCCGGGTCCTCGGGCATCCGGACGACGTGATTGAACTGTGCGTCTATGTGGTCGTGAACCTCGCTGTTGATGCGTGGTGTGAGGCATTCATCCGATGCGCGGATTGCTGCGGACTGATCGGGTCAGCCCTGTCAGGTTGAGGAGGGGGTGACGGCTGCTGGTGCGGATCGGCCGAGCACGGCGGTGGCGGCGTCGATCCCGCTGGCCATGGTGCCGGTGATGCCGTGAGCGCTTCGGGTGCTGGCGCCGGCTAGGAAGAGCCCGGACAGATGGGTTTTGGGTCCTGGACGGCGCCAAGCCATCTGGTCGGGGGTGGCGGAGATGCCGTAGGAGGTGCCGTCGGTGACGCCGGTGTAGCGGCTGTCGGTGTGAGGCGTCGCCAGGTCGGCGTAGACGACGGCGTCGCTGAGCCCGGGAATGCCCCGGTCTGCCGTGCGTAGCAGCGTCTGCAGCAGGGTCTGCTTCGCAGACTGGTAGCGGGTGCCTTTGGTCTCGCCCAGCTCCAGTCCCCAGGCTCGCGGCTGGGGTGGCCCCACACACATCAACTGCAGGTTGGTCTGCCCGGGAGGGCACAGACGGGGGTTGTCGGGGTCCTTCAGGCTCGCGCAGGTGAGCCAGGTCGCAGGCCGATCCGGACGCACGCCACGGCGCACCGAGTCGTAGGACCGCTGAGGGTCACCCCCCGGGGGCATCACCAGGTTGCTCGCCGCCAGCCCCTCGGCCGCGAGGTCCCGCTGGAGCACCACGTAGCCGACGGCCAGCGGCAGCGCCATCTCGTATCCGCGAACCCGACGTCGTAGCGGCACCGGAACCACGGCCGAGTCAAGCAGCTCGAGGAAGGTGCGCTTGACGTCACCGGCGGCGATGACCACGGGCGCCGAGACCTTGACCACACCCCCGGCGCCGTCCTTGGCGCGAACGCCCGTGACCCGGCCACCAGAGACCAGGATCTGGTCGACCTCGTGCTGCAGAAGCAGCTGACCGCCACTGCGTTCCACGACTCCGGCCAGCGCCTGCGAGATCACTGCGCCGCCACCACGGGGGTACCACCCCCCATTGACGTAGTGCAGGGAAACCAAGGCGTGCATAACCAGAGACGCCTCGTCGGGCGGCACGGCATACACACCGCTCACCCAGTTCAGCAGGGTGCGCGCCCGCTCTGAAAGCCCCAAGGCGTCGTAGAAGCCGCCGACGGTGCTGCCGGCATGCCGCACCAGCACACCCGTCCTGCGAAGCGAGCCAGGCAAGCCGGACAGGGACGGTCGGCTCCGCATCTCGGCCACCTGCTGGTCGATGGCGTCGATCGTGGAAAGGTAGCGGTCCACCGCTTCGCGCTCCTTGGGAAGCGCCTGGTGTAGCGAGTCGCGGAAGGCCTCTAGGGATGCGCTGATCTTTTCGGTTGGTCGGGGTGGCGTGTGGCCGTGTGGGGTGGGTCGCGAAACGATGGGGTGTGGACAGCGATCAGCCCAGTTTCACTGATATCGAGTACGGCAACCGGCGGCGGGTCTCGCGCCGGGAGCGGTTCTTGGAGACGATGAACGCCACGATCCCGTGGGCGGCCTGGGTGGGGGTGATCGAGCCGCATTACTACGCCGACAGGCCGGGCAAGAGAGGCCGTAAGCCCAAGCCGATCGAGACGATGCTGCGGATGTACCTGCTGCAGGTGTGGTTCTCACTCTCGGATGAGGGTGTGGAGGAGGCGATCTACGACTCCTACGCGATGCGGCGGTTCATGGGCTTGGACTTCGCTGTGGAGCAGGTCCCGGATGCGAGCACGCTGCTGCACTTTCGTCACCTGCTGGAGCGCCACCAGCTCGGAGAGCATTTGCTGGCGGCCCAGAACGAGATCTTCGAGGAGGGCTGGATCATGCGTGGGGGCTCGATCGCGGATGCCACGATCATCGCCGCGCCGTCCTCGACGAAGAACGCCACCGGTCAGCGGGATCCGCAGATGCACCAGACCAAGAAGGCAAACCAGTGGTACTTCGGGATGAAGGCCCACATCGGGGTCGATGCCGGCACCGGGTATGTCCACTCGCTGACCTGCACCCCGGCCAACGTGCACGACCTAGACCAGGTGGCCAACCTGGTGCGCGCCGATGACGAGGTGGTCTATGTCGATGCGGGCTACCAGGGTGCCCACAACCGTGCGGAGATCATTGGCGAGGAGCACTTGCGCCAGGTGCAGTGGCGGGTCGCTGCCCGCAAGGGAGTGCTGCGAACGATGACTGGCCATGACCGTGCCGTGGAGTCACGCAAGGCGTCGGTACGGGCCAAGGTCGAGCACCCGTTCCTGATCGTCAAACGCGACTTCGGCTACACCAAGACCCGCTACCGCGGCATCGCCAAGAACCTCAACCACGTGCACTTCCTGTTCGCCTCAGCGAACTGGCTGATGCGGGCACGCGCCGTCGCCCTGATGGGGTGACGGCCAGGCGTCAGCCCCTCACCAACGACCCCAAACGGGCTCAGACGCCTGATCGAGAGCCCTTCGGCGTCCCCCAAGCGACGATCCCGCCCTCACCCTCCCCGGATGGCCCTTACATCAGCGCATCCCTAGGCCACGGGGCACCGTCACCCGGTCACCGTCCGGCAGCACCACGACGTCCGCTGGGTCGATCGGCAGGTAGTCCACCTGCACGCCCAGCGGCGCCAGCATGGCGCGAGTCGCCGGTGACCCGTGACGAGTGCTGCCCAGGTAATGCAGCCCCATATCGAACTCGTAACCCTCTCGGACGAACACACCGGCATGCCCGCCGGGTGCCCACCCGCGGTCCAGGACCGCGACTCGGCGACCCGCAGCCGCCAGATAAGCCGCCGCGGTCAGCCCGCCGGTCCCTGCACCAACAACCACCACATCGACGTCGCACCCCATGACCTGGCCCTTCCCGTCCGCTTCAGTACAGCACCGCTGGGGAAGGCGTGCCACCCCCTCATCTCACCGCGAGCCGTGAAGTGCTTCACCCCCGAGCCGGAGGCTGAGCCGCGTTCAGCGTCGCAAGAGGTCTTGGGCGGCTGCACCGCATTCGCACATCCAACCAAGCCCAAAAAGATGCGTCCTATCGTCGGCTGTTGGGAGCGGCTCAGCGCCCAGATGGGGCTGGCGTCACAGCACTTCGGGGTGGCCGTTAGCGCTTGGTCCCTCGCGGGCCTGCCTGGGCCCTGACGTAGGCGATGGGAGCCCCGCTGAAAGATGGGTTTTGCTGGGACGGTCCGGGTTGCCTGTCGGAGATGGGCAGCCGCGTGGGCGTGGGCATCGGCAACGGTGGCTGCCATGACGCGATCATGCAGAGGGCCTTGCCTGCGTGGCTCGGCGCGGTTTATGGCTTTGGGACCGTTCGGGTCTGAACGAACTGTTCGGCGAGTTGGCGGAGTTTGAGGTTCTTGTCCTGCGAGATCTTGCTGAGGAGCCCGAAGGCGCGATCCGATGTCAGGCCGAAGCGTTCCATCAGGATGCCGGTGGCTTGACCGATCACCGTCCTGCCGCCCAAGGC
>JBHEPF010000078.1:0-40053 GCA_046260445.1 Dermatophilaceae bacterium
GGATGGTGGCGGTCTCGTCCGGGATGGTCCCGGCGGAGACGAGAGCCTGTTCGGTCTCGTCCTGGATGATGTACGGCGCGGCCGAGCCGGCGTACACGTTGAGGCGCGTGATGCCCCACGAATGGTCGTGGTAGAACATCAGCCTCGCACTCTGGGCGTTGGTGTAGTAGAACGTCTGCACGCCGTCCGTCGGGTCGTCGACGGCTGTGGGGTCCATGTCCGGGACGTTCTGGACGCTCACGCCCTCGGGGAACGGGGTGGTCTCGTTCGCCGGGGTGATCCACTGGTGTGGGGTCCCGTCGGAGATCCAGGGGGTGATGCCGCCGTGCAGGTGGTTGATCGCCCGGTTATCCGAATAACACAGCCCGTCCGCCACCAGTTGCGTCTTGGTCGTTGTCTGCGTGCCGTTCATGTCGAACATGCCGTCGTCGCACATCGGCCGCTGTGGGTCGACCATCTCCGGCATGAGCTTCATCATTTCGTGACCCTCGGGCGTCATTCCCGCGCCCATGACGGTGGGGTCCACCGGGAGGAACAGGTTGCCCGCTGCACCGGTCGGAAGCAGGTTGTGGAACTCGATCCGCACCGGTCGGTCCTTCTGGGCCACGATGGCCGGGCCGAGGTAGCTGGGATCCTGCGCATAGGTCCCATCGGCGTTCAACTGGACGTACCCACGGAGCTTGGTCTCAGCGGCCAGGTCCTGATGCAGCTGCTGGCTGTACTCCACGAGCCCGATCCGGTAAAAGTCGGACTCGACACCGTTTACCGTCATGGTCTCCGGTGTCGCCTCGGCAATCATCGGAAGTTCATCGACGAACTTGCGAAGCCCGCCGGTGACAACGGTGCTCTGGGTGGATGTGTCTAGCACCTGGGCGCCGAAGGAGTACGTCCTGGACTGGGCAAGGGTCGGGAAGGGCGCAGCGCCGACAGTGATCGTCGAGTCTTGAGTCGGGCCGTTGGGGCTCGGGTAGTAGACCTGGTCGGTGCCCGAGCCGATGTCGATGGGGATGCCGCTGCCGTAGAAGGCGAGGACATCCCCCGCCTGGACGGCGAGGTTGGCGACCGGGAAGGTGGCGATGCCATCGGCGACCGTTGCGTTCGTCGCAGCGTTCAGAACGCCACTGTCGAAGACAACGAGGTAGTCGTTCTCGACAGTGGCAGGGTCTGGCCGCAGGACGTACGCGTGGAAGTCTCGCGGCGGATCGACCTGGCTGCGGATCTGGAAGCTCTGGAGGAAGCCGTCCGGCAGCGGGTGTTGGGCGAGGACCACCAAGACGTTGGTCGCTGAGTCCGTAGCGGTGGTGCGAGCGATCAGCTCGTTCCCGACGAACGTCTCGGTGCCGGCGGTGGTCTCGACCGTTGGCAGCGGGCTGTTCGCGTAGTTCGGGTGGCTAAAGTAGCGCGGCGCCTCACCCGGAGCCGCAGCGGTGGCAGCCATGACCTCAGTGCCCACCATCATCAGCGGGTTGAGAGCGCCGTCCTGGAGGGCGCGGGCGGCCGCGGCGTCGCGGTCGGCCTGGTCGATCTTCTTCTCCTGCTTCTCCTTGACCTTCTCGGCCTTGACCGTGTACCGGTTCTTCTCGTCGGGCTGCGCAGAGACGAGCGCAGAAATGCCGGCACCGGTTGTGGTGGCGGCAGAGGTGGCAGTCAGCCCCATGGGCATCAGGGCGAAGGCCACAACAGCGGCCACGCCCACGCGTGTTCTCATCGTGAACTCCTCAGGAAATCGACGCGATCCAGCCCGGGCCCACCGACGGTGTCCGGGATCTCGATGGGCAGCGCCGTGGCGGTCATGGCGACGGATAAAGGTGAGCAGAATGGTCGTCGTGGTAGATCTGGCGTTACTTGTTCTGTGCGCACCATGGACCGGAACGTAGGTCAGTTGTGCGATACGTCACAAGAGAAGACTTTCACCGGAAACTCGTCTCGTGAATTCAAACGTCACGCCAGCAAGGGGGTCCCTCATCGGCCCTGCAAGCACTGCGCAGTCTCAACTCGATAGTCGAAGAAGCCGCGGAGGCGTTCCTCGAGCGCTCGTTCTCATGCGGGTCTCATCTGTGTGGTCCGTCGCCGTCCGAGCATCCTGGTGACGCAGCCGGGGTCATTGTGAGATTGACCGTTCCGGGGCTCAGGCAACGTTGCCGGCCCCCGTGGCCACGCCACCAGCCTGGTTGAGTCCGGTGTGGCGAGCAGCGACGGGTCACTGCTTGTGGGGCGTGCCTGGCGGACGACGATCGGCTTCTGCCCCGACTCGAACACGCCCGTGCCGTCTGTCTTGTGCTCGAAGGCAGCCGTTGAGGGCAGCGAGGTCGAACGGTTCGGGAGTCGCGTCCGCGACCTTGATCTGCTTGATGGTGCGGGTGTTGGGCTCACAACCTTGAACACCACGCCGAAGAACACCAGGCGGCCTGGCAGCCGGCGATGATCGTGACCCGGCGAGTCAACGAGGACCCCGACCCGACTCAGCCAGGCGCGCTGAGTGGTCCCATGACTGGCAATCCAGGTGGTCCCACGAACCTGGCAGAAACCACCCCCAGCCGGCCCCTACACGCTGTCAGGCGACAGCTGGATACGCCTACTTGACGGCCTCGGTGGTCCGGTTCGCGGGGCGCGTCCCCCGCGTCACTTCGATTGGTGCGACGCCGTCAAAGGCTGAATGTCGTCGACCAGATGCAACGCAGGGCCTAGAGATGTCTTCTCGCCGACCGCCTCGCCTTCAGGGCTTGCGCTGCTTCGTGATGCCTGACCGACGAGGTCAACGAACTCGCCGACCGTCACACCGCTCTCCAAGGGATGACGGAACCGTTCCTCACGACGCACGAGATAGTGGTTGCGCCGACCTACCCGCGTTCGCGCGATGATGCCAGCTACTTCCAGGTCGCCGACGATCTGCTGGACGGCGCGCTCGGTGATCCCGACGCTCGCCGCCACGTCACGCAGAAGCATCTCCTGATCTGCCGCTAGACACACGAGCACGTGCCCGTGGTTAGTGAGGAAGGTCCAAACGTTGCGGCTCACACATGCGACGTTACGCCCCCAGCGTTCAGACGAAGGCCGATTGTGATATGTCAGATTTTCGAGCGGCCCGCACATTCGGCAGCCGGGCTGACTGGGCGACGAGGGATCCTTTGCTGGCGTGACGTTTGATTCACGAAACGGTTTTCCGGTGAAAGGCTTCTCTTGTGACGTGTCGCACAACTGACCTACGTTCCGGTCCATGGTGCGCACAGAACAAGTAACGCCAGATCTACTACGACGACCATTCTGCTCACCTTTATCCGTCGCCGTGACCGCCACGGCGCTGTCTGCGTTGTCGGGGTGTCGACGGGTTGGATCGGCGCGGGAATCGGTCTGGCCTCTATCGCAACTGGCGCTTCAGTGACTTTCCCGCGGCACCAAAGGCCCCCGGTCCGTGCTCATGGCACCGAGAGGGGTGTGCCCAACCAATCGGAGGACGCTGTGGTCAGCGTGACGCGTCGTGGTTTCATGGGTGGCGTTCTTGCGGCAGGTGCGTGGTCATCCGCTGCCGCCCCCGCCTTCTCGGCCCCCAAACCCGGCCCGAGTCCGGTGGCCGGTGCCTCCGGCGATGTGGCGATCGAGTGGAACATGATCGCCCAGAACTTCCTCCAACCGGCGATGGCGACGCCGATGCCGGGCTCCACCACCATGGGCACGATGCCCGCGATGTCCGGGATGTCCATGCCGCGGGCCTTCGTGATCCCCTCCTACGCCCACGCGGCGATGTACAACGCAGTGGTCGCGATCGAGGGGGGATACCAGCCCTGGATGGTGGCGACCACCGCTCCCGCGGGAGCGTCCGCCCCGGCGGCCGCCGCGGCGGCCGTCCACGCCGTGCTCGTGAAGCATCTGCCCGAGCAGAAGGACATGCTCGACATGAAGCTCTGGGACACGCTGAAGGTCCTCGGCTCCGCCAGTGGGGACAGGGCCAAGGGCACGGCGGTCGGCCGGGCGGCTGCCGAGGCGGTCCTCGCCCTGCGGGCCGGCGATGTCCTGTTCACCCCGGGCCCCTACGATTACCCCGACCGTGCCCCCGGGGTGTGGGAGCCGTGGCCCCCTTCGCCGGACCCGACCGTTATTCCGCCCCCACTCGATCCGTGGGTCGCCACGATGAAGCCGTTCGTGATGACGACGCCGTCCCAGTTCCGCCCCGGGCCGCCGCCGACCCTCAAGAGCCGCACGTACGTGCAGGATCTCGAGGAGGTGCGGCTGATGGGCGCGGTGAACAGCACGGCGCGCACTGCGGAGCAGACGGAGATCGCCCGGTTCTGGCAGACCAACGGCGTCATCCAGTACAACGAGATGTTCCGCGACGTCGCGCAGCAGCGCGGCCTGGGACTGCTCGAGGCGGCACGGTTCTTCGCCATGGGCAACCTCATCGGGACCGACGCGATGGTGGCCGCCTTCGACGCGAAGTACCACTACGGCTTCTGGCGGCCGTGGTCGGCGATCCGCCGGGCCGACGAGGACGGCAGCCCGAGCACCGCGCCGGACCGCACATGGATGCACCTCGTGATGCTGCCCAACCACCCCGAGTATGTCGCGGCCCACACCACCTTCGCCTCCGCGATCGCGGAGCTACTGACCGCGGTCCTCGGCACGAGCCGGATCGGTATCTCGCTCACCAGCACGACCACCATGGTGGCCCCGACCAAGACCTACACCTACGCCACAGCGGAGGACCTGCGCAGCCAGGTCATCAACGCGCGCACCTGGGGCGGGCTGCACTACCGCAACTCGTCCGTCATCGGCAACGACGTCGGCCGGCGCGTGGCCGTCCACGCCCTCAAGATCCACTTCCGGCCGGCGTCGCGCCGCTGAGACCCCAACCCCGGCAGCGCATTTTGACGACCGTGGGGCTGGCGACGTTGGGCGGGTCACCCACCATGCGCACGAGTGCCGGGTACTCCCGTGTCGCATCTCGTCCCTGATCACGGCGAAGGCTGTCCGACTTGGTGCACGTCACCGCTGGGTAGACACGGATGAAGTGGCCGCACGGATGACCGACCTCCGTGGAGGACCCTCGTTTCGAGGGTAGCCGCAACGGTGTCGACCGGCGGGATTCGGTCAGGGCGTTGAGGGCACACAAGAGCGTAGCCCTCACCAGCCGCAATTGCTCACGCCGAGCGAACCAGGCTGACCCCTCCGGTTGGACCGTACCGTGGTCGCGTCTATGTGGGCTAAAGGACGCTGCTGCACGGTGGACGAAAGGGGTCACCTCGTCCAGCCGGTAGAAGACCCTTATCAGGGTGAGGGATGAGAAAGGTCTAGTGAACTAGTCACACTGCCTTCGACCACGGCGCGTTACATCCGCCAACGTCAGACCTGGCCAGCGGTGGGAAACCGCCCCGATATCCGGCAAAAGGACGCGGCCTGAGGGATCGCGGCTTGTGCTGACGCCCAGCGGCTCTTCTTGTCGAGGTGGTGGCAACAAGGCCTATGGAGTGTGGGGGTGAGAACTATTCGGCTGCCCAGGGCCCGTGGCTGGTGTTGGGTCAATCCGTGAGCATTGTGATGAGCACGCCAGATGTTCAGGAGTTCGACGACGTGGCTGGCATCCTCAGTGGTTGGCAGTACAACGGAGGGCCACGGCATCTGCACTCCGGTGATCTGGGCTGGCACTCGTTGAGAGGTGCTGCCTAGACGGCCTCTTCGCTGCGGACCCTGGTGGCGACGGCGGAGAGATTCTCGCACTCGGATTGCTGGATGGCCCCGACGGGCTGCTGCGCATGGCTTGGCGATACCGGCCACCCACGTCGGTACGTCGCCCAATCTCGCCCCGTCACATCCACGCCCCATGCTGGACGCTAGAGCGACACCCCGGCACCCCTCGACCATTGGGGGACGATGCTTGCCAAGTGAGTTGACGTCAAGAGACACACGCACATTTGGACAGGGCAGGGAGCGGACTGCCTGACGGTAGGCAATCTCCACCGGAACGCCCCACTGCCGTGACGTGTTGTTCGCGCCCGCGCACACCAGCTCGTCGATGCCCTCGAGGACGTCGATCGTTTGCGAGAGTGCCGCGATCAGGTCGCGGAGCGTGGCCCGCGACGGACTGCCTCAAGTGCAAGCGAAAGTGGAACGTGCTGCACCGTCCTGCTACGGCTGGTCGCTCCCGACCCGGCGAGCGGCGCGGACGATGAGCACCACCCCGAGGACAACGGCGAGCGGGCCGAGCACCGCCCAGAGCGTTACGCCAGTCATGGGGCTGCCGCCGACCCAACCCAGGCCCTGGCCCGTCCAGAGCAGACCAAGGAGCACGGCAACGGCGCCCGGCGCCAGCGACAGCCATCGACTCATGGTTCGCAGGCTAGTGCAGGAGAACCGCCTCGACAACTGCTCAAGAACCATCGCCGATGGTGTGCGGCAACCGCCGCGAGGGGCGTCGGGGCCGCGGCCCTCGACGGACTCGCGGAGCGCCGGCCACGAGATCCCCGTACTGTCCACGGATGACCTCACCAACGCCCTACTTCCACCTTCCAGGCACCACCCGGGAGGCCCTGATCCTCTACGGGCAGGTGTTCGGATGCTCGGTCCAGCTCCACACCCTGGCCGAGTTCGGCCGCACGGACGGTCCCGCGGATGCCATTGCCCACGGCTACCTCAGCCACGGTCCGGTCACCCTCTTCGCCTCAGATGCCACAGGCGGTCAGGCTTCCTTCCGCAGCGAGGGTCTCAGGCTGTCGCTGCTCGGAACGGCCGATGCCGCCACCCTCAACGGATGGTTCGCCGCTCTGGCCGATGGTGGTGAGATCGTCGACGACCTGCAAGAACGGCCCTGGGGCGCCACCGACGGGCAAGTCATCGATCCCCATGTCCTGCACTGGCTCATCGGATTCGAACCCGACACTTCGCATTGACGTCAATCACCAAGACCTACGGCGTAACCCGGCGATGTGACGCGGCTCGTGGGGTGGGGGTACTGCTGCTGTGCTGATCCATGGGTGTCGCGCCATTCGATCGCTCATATAGGGTCCGACGCGAATGTCCGTCGAGCCGCCCGCCGCAGCTCTGATGCCCCAAACGAGGCGTTCGCCAAGCACGACGAAAGGACAGTGCGTGAACCGCAAGGCGATCCTCTTTCACGGGACGGCCGCACATCCCGACGTGGTGTGGCTCCCGTGGCTGCGAGAGCGGCTGATCGAACGCGGCTACGCCGTCGAGGCGCCGCACTATCCCAGCCTCAACGTGGAACCCATCACCACATTCCTGCCGAAGGTGCTCGCCAACCACACTTTCGATGCCAACACCGTGCTGGTCGGCCACTCGGGCGGGGCAGCACTACTGCTCGCGATCCTCGAGCACATCGACACGAAGGTGGATCAGGCCATCCTCGTCGCCGGCTACTGCACCTCGCCCAACAACCAGGACGAGCCCGTCCTACAGAACAGCTACGACTGGGCGGCGATACGGGCCAATGCCCGCGACCTCTACTTCATCAACTCCCGCGAAGATCCGTACGGCTGCGACGACAAGCAAGGTCGTGCCATGTTCGACCGTCTCGGCGGCACCCAGATCGTCCGCGACGACGGCCACTTCGGAGACATCGACCAGCCATATGACTCGTTCGAGCTCCTCGACAGGCTGATCGATTGACCCCGTACCGGGCAATTGATCATGCACCTGCACCTCCACCCAGCTTCAGCCCTACGAACCGCCGCTCCCGCGCGGCAGCCGGCGGCGCAGCACCTCGCAGAACCCCGGGCACTCGGTGGTAGTAAGCGCATCCAGACCATCAGAAACCAGACCGTCAACGGCTGAGAGACTCCTCCGATGAAGCACGTCAACAGCGCTCTGACCCGTCGACTCCTTCTCGGTGGGCCGATGGGTGCCGGTGCCGTGGCTGTTGCAAGCCGCCCCGGGCGCCCACACGCCGGGGGATGCCCGCCCGGGCCGGTCTCCTCGACTCGCACGACCAGCCGCGTCGCCGGCAGCCGTGGCGTTCAGGGCGGACGTCGCGTGAGGCCAGTACCCGCGGTGATCCTCGGGGCCCTGCTCACCCTCTCTCAGCGGGTGCAGCAGGTTGCAGGAGACGGCTGTCAAGGGCCATTGAGTTCTGCCCAGGGGCGGTCGTGGGACCTGCCCGGTGACGGTCTCGAGAACTGCCCGGTGGTGGCCATGGGATCTGCCCAGTGCTGACCACCACCGGCTCGGCTCGCTCAGCTCAACGGGCTCACCCCTTGACCGGCCAAGGCTTGGGATAGGCGCACGCTATTGAAGTGGTGGACGTGAGGGACTCGAACTGGGCGGGCGTGACGATCGGGAGGCTAGAACTCAATCTCTCTGCTCAGCAGCTCGGTCAGGGCGCGATCGCGCTGGGCGGTCGCATGCTGGTAGCGAAGCGCCACGGTGACGTCAGTGTGCCCGCCGCGATACAGGAGTTCAGCCAGAGTCGCTCCCTGCTCCGCGTACTTGCTCAAACCCGTGTGCCGCAGATTGTGGAAGTGGAATCCTGGTCGGCCCGCTTGCTCCCTCGCGGCCCTCCACGCGCGATCCATAGCACTCTGGGAGACACGCACACCGCGGCTATTGGTGAGGACCGGAGCTGTGCGCTGTGAGGACGTGAAGATCCGAAGGTGGTGCGTCAGCTCGGGCAGGAGCGCGGCCGGCACGGCGACACTCCTTGTGCTACCCGCCCTCGGGGGTGTGAGGGCATTGGCCTTCACGTTCCACTGTCTACGCACATGGAGCACTGCCCGCTCGGGGTCGTCCAGGTGTTCTAGATCCCGGCGCTGCAACCCCAGCACCTCCCCGATGCGAAGGGCGCACCCGGCGATGCTTCGGTGCCTTGGGGAAGTCGAACGTCTCAAGAGCGCCGGCCTTGGCCTTCACCGCAGCGTTGAGCATCGAGCGGAGCACGATCACGACGTTCGGCGCTACACCATTAACGCGCGCATCTGGGTGCCGCGTCGAACGCTGGCGGCCGAGGGCAGCGAGATGGTCGGCTACCCGTTCAGTGGTCAGGTCGGACAATCGGATGTCACCGAGGTCGTCAAGGATGTGGTTCTTGAGTACGGAGCGGTACGACACGACGGTCGCTGGTGAACGGTCGGGGTTGGCTGCCAGGGCGGCGAGCCACTTCTCGGACCACTCCTTCAGCGTCACCGCCTGGGCTTCGACCTTCGCGGCCTCGACAGAGCCGCGCGTGCGTCCGTGAGAGTCTCGAACATGCCAAGGGAGTGCGTCCATCCCTCATAGTCCGACCACCATCTGTGACGGCTGTGTGGCAGTTTTCCCGCCGTGACAAGTCCAGACATGACCAGTTGTGTCCGCATCACAGACGACGCCTGATCTGCGTGTTTGCGCAGATCAGGCGGGGTTTTGAGCACTGAACAGCGTGGGAGCATCCGTGATTGGTGGAGGTGGCGGGAATTGAACCCGCGTCCAATGACGGGAAACCAGGGCTTCTCCGGGTGCAGTGCGCTATGGATTTTCTCGGCCCCAGGGCTCGCGCGCACACGTCCCCTGACAGGCCCAGTCGGGTGAGAGTCCCACGCCGACCCCCGACGAGCCGACGCAGCAAGATCTCTAGATGACGCTGGTGACTAAGCCGAGATCAGACTTAGGCCAACGGACTTCGGAGCTCGCTCAGGCGGCGAGGGCGAAGTCGGTGCGCTTGGAATCGGCACCTATTGGTTTGCACGGAGCGTTGACGAGATAACCGTGCATCCTCGACCCGCTTCCCCTGATCAGCCGACCACTGTCGAAACCGATCACCCCCATGAAGGGGGGTTGCTCCCACGCTGTTCAGTTGTCCAGGACCGGATGGTCCAGTGCGGCGATGACTCACCTCACCGCATCTCAGTATGGCGTCCAACGCCTCGCACCCCCAAACGCATTCCCTAGGCTGGGTGTCGCGCCCGGAAGAAGTCCCGATCTCGTGGAGGTATCCCGTGTTCAGCAAGGTCCTGGTCGCCAACCGAGGCGAGATCGCCGTTCGCGCCTTCCGTGCAGCCACCGAGCTCGGCGCCACGACGGTCGCGATCTTCCCGCACGAGGACCGCAACTCCGAGCACCGGCTCAAGGCCGACGAGTCCTACCAGATCGGTGAGGAGGGGCATCCGGTCCGCAGCTACCTCGACTACGAGAACATCGTGCGCGTGGCGCGCGAGTGCGGCGCCGACGCGATCTACCCGGGCTACGGCTTCCTGTCCGAGAACCCGCTGCTCGCCGAGGAGTGCGCGCGCCACGGGATCACCTTCGTCGGGCCGCCGCCGGCGGCCCTCCACCTTGCCGGCAACAAGGCCAAGGCGATCGTTGCCGCCCGGGCGGCCGGCATCCCGACGCTGCGCAGTGTCGACCCGACCGCGGATCTGGACCAGCTCGCCACCGCTGCCGAGGACATCGGCTTCCCCCTCTTCGTCAAGGCGGTCTCCGGCGGCGGCGGCCGCGGTATGCGTCGTGTCGACGGCCCGGACCGGCTGCGGGAGTCGCTCCAGGCGGCCCAGCGGGAGGCGGAGTCGGCTTTCGGCGACCCGACGCTGTATCTCGAGCAGGCGGTCGTCAACCCGCGGCACATCGAGATCCAGGTGCTCGCCGATGGCACGGGCACCGTGCTGCACCTCTTCGAGCGCGACTGCTCGTTGCAGCGGCGCCACCAGAAGGTCATCGAGATCGCACCCGCTCCGAACCTCGACCCCTCGATCCGTGAGCAGATGTGCGCCGACGCGGTGCGCTTCGCCGAGTCGATCGGATACGTCAACGCCGGGACGGTCGAGTTCCTCCTGGGCGAGGACGGCGAGTATGTCTTCATCGAGATGAACCCGCGGATCCAGGTCGAGCACACCGTGACCGAGGAGGTCACCGACATCGACCTCGTCGTGGCTCAGCTCCGTATCGCCGCCGGCGACACCCTGGAGGGCGACCTCAAGATCCGCCAGGAGGACATCTACGTCCGCGGCTTCGCCCTCCAGTGCCGTATCACGACAGAGGACCCCGCCAACGGCTTCCGTCCCGACGCGGGTCAGATCACGGTCTACCGCTCCGCCGGTGGCGGCGGTGTCCGGCTCGACGGCGGAACGGTGTTCGTCGGCGCCCAGGTCAGCCCACACTTCGACTCCATGCTCGTCAAGCTCACCTGCCGAGGCCGCACCTTCCCCATGACGGTGCGCCGGGCCCGTCGGGCGCTGGCCGAGTTCCGTGTCCGTGGCGTGTCGACGAACATCCCCTTCCTCGAGGCCGTCCTCGCGGACCCGACCTTCCAGGCCGGCGAGGCGACGACGAGCTTCATCGACCAGCGGCCCGACCTCCTCGACGCCCGGATCCCGGCCGACCGCGGCACCAAGCTGCTCAGCTACCTCGCCGACGTCACCGTGAACCAGCCGCACGGTCCCGCCCGCACCGACATCCGACCCCAGCGTAAGCTCCCTCGGATCGACACCGAGTCGCCCTTCCCCCGCGGCAGTCGGGACCTCCTCCTGGAGGTGGGGCCCGCGCAGTTCGCCCGCCGGCTGCGCGAGCGCACGGATGTGCCGGTGACGGACACGACCTTCCGCGACGCGCACCAGTCCCTCCTGGCGACCCGCATGCGCACCCGCGACCTGCTCCACGTCGCCGGTCATGTCGCCCGGCTCACGCCCGAGCTCTTCTCGGTCGAGGCCTGGGGCGGGGCGACGTACGACGTCGCCCTGCGCTTCCTCTCCGAGGACCCGTGGGAGCGGCTCGCGCTGCTCCGGGAGGCGATGCCGAACGTCCCGCTCCAGATGCTCCTGCGCGGGCGGAACACGGTCGGTTACACCCCCTACCCGACCAAGGTGACCGACGCCTTCGTGCACGAGGCCGCCCGCACGGGTCTCGACATCTTCCGGATCTTCGACTCCCTCAACGACGTCAGGCAGATGCGTCCCGCGGTGGAAGCCGTGCTCGAGACCGGCACCGCGGTGGCCGAGGTCGCCCTCTGCTACACCGGCAACCTCCTTGACCCCGCCGAGGACCTCTACACCCTCGACTACTACCTCCGCCTCGCCGAGCAGATCGCCGAGACCGGCGCGCACATCCTCGCCATCAAGGACATGGCCGGACTGCTCCGCGCGCCGGCCGCGCGCATACTCGTCTCGGCCCTGCGGGAGAACTTCGACCTGCCCGTGCACCTGCACACCCACGACACGGCCGGCGGTCAGATCGGCACCCTCCTCGCGGCGATCGATGCCGGCGTCGACGCCGTTGACGCCGCCTGCTCGTCGATGGCCGGCACAACCTCCCAGCCCAGCCTGTCGGCACTCGTCGCCGCGACCGACCACACCGACCGCCCGACCGGCCTGGCGATCGACCACGTGTTCGCGATGGAGCCGTACTGGGAGGCAGTCCGTCAGCTGTACTTCCCCTTCGAGAGCGGGCTGGCCTCCCCGACCGGCCGGGTCTACTTCCACGAGATCCCCGGAGGCCAGCTGTCCAACCTCCGTCAGCAGGCGATCGCGCTCGGGCTCGGCGACCGCTTCGAGGACATCGAGAACATGTATGCGGCGGCCAACCGCATCCTCGGGAACATCGTCAAGGTGACTCCGTCGAGCAAGGTGGTCGGTGACCTGGCGCTCGCCCTCGTGGGGCTCGGCGCCGACCCCGCCGAGTTCGAGGAGAACCCCACGAGGTTCGACATCCCCGACTCGGTCATCGGGTTCCTCGCGGGCGAGCTCGGCGACCCTCCCGGTGGGTGGCCGGAGCCGTTCCGCACCAAGGCCATGCAGGGACGCAGCAGCAAGCCGCGGGTCACCGAGCTCACCCCGGAGCAGCAGGAGGCGCTCGAGGCCAACCCGCAGCCCACGCTCAACGCCCTGCTCTTCCCCGGCCCGACCAAGGAGTTCGAGGAGTCCCGGGAGCTCTACGGCAACCTCGGGGTGCTCGGGACCACCCAGTTCCTGCACGGTCTGCGGCACGGTGAGGAGTACGAGGTCGAGATCGAGGCAGGCAAGCGGCTCATCCTCGGAATCTCCTCGATCGGCGAGGTCGACCGTCACGGGATGCGTCCGGTCATGTGCACCCTCAACGGCCAGTTCCGGCCGATCCAGGTGCGGGACCGCAGTGTGACGGCTGAGACCAAGGCGGCGGAGAAGGCCGACCCGGCCAACAAGGGCCACGTCGCTTCACCCTTCGGCGGTGTCGTCACACCCACGGTCGCCGAGGGTGAGGCGGTCGAGGCAGGCGCCGTCGTCGCGACGATCGAGGCGATGAAGATGGAGGCCAACATCACGGCTGCGACGAGCGGGACGGTCGAGCGGCTTGCGATCGGCGGGCACCAGCAGGTCGAGGGCGGCGACCTCATCGTCGTGATCAACGCCGGGTGACCGCTGCAGTGCGTAGGTCGCGCAGACGCCGCGCTGGTCCGTTTGTATGACCTTTCGCGCAAACTCCGCCTAGGTGGGCGATCACGTTGTCTACTGGTAGTCGAGACTGGAGGTTCGATGCGGAGGGACAAGGGCGTGACCGTCGTAGGCGTGACCGTCGTCGCCGTGCTGCTCGCGTTGAGCGCCTGCACCGGGTCAAGCCCGGTCGGCACCCCGTCTGGCAGCACGCCGGCCTCCACAGAACCCTCGTCATCCCCAACGGCAACCTCCGCGTCGACGACAACGCCGACCGAGACGGACAACGGGACGTCCCCGACGGCGACGACTCCCTCGGCGACGACCCCGACGGGAGTGGTGATCACCGAGACACCCAGCGCAAGGGCCATCCACCGCACCACGGTCGTCATCACCGCGCCGCCCGGGTTCAGCGAGCCGACCGGGGTCGATGCATGCACGGGGATGGGTGACTATGCCTCCGTCGGTGAGGGTGATGTCGTGCGCGTCGTTGACGGGTCAGGAACACTTCTCACCAGCGTCACGCTCCGCGCGGGCCGACCGTCCGGCGAGACCAACGCCTGCAGCTGGTCGGCCGAGGTCTCGCTGCCGACCGACCGCGGTTCCTACCGTGCACTCATCGAGGGCTGGGGCAGCTCAGGGCTGCTGACCCTGGACGACCTCCTACAGCCCATCGTCATCGAGCCGAGCGAATGACGCTGCGCTCGGGAGGGAAAGATATGTCTCACCCCAGTTCGCCCTCCGGCTCGATGCGCAGACGCGCATCGGGCATGCTCGCGGCGCTCGTGTCGGTCGCGGCGGCCATGGTGTTCACCGCCGGACCCGCCCTCGGCGAGCCCGACTATCAGGGCACCATCGGCTCGACGCCCAGCCAGGCCGACCCTCCCTCGCCCACGCCCACAGCGCCAGCCAACGAGACACCACTCGAGACACCACTCGAGACACCACTCGAGACACCCACAGAGACGGCTACCGAGACGCCACTCGAGACACCCACAGAGACACCCACAGAGACGGCCACCGAGACAGCGACGTCAGCCCAGCTCGCCGAAGCGCAGGCAGAGGATCCGTGCGCGGCGAGCGAGAACCCGATCGTCTGTGAGAACCAGCGGGCGGGCGCACCCCGATCTCAGTGGGACACCCCCGACCGCGATGCGGGGGACGGCACGATCGCAGGGTTCGCCACGCAGATGAGTGTCAACCACGGGGAGCAGGTCGACTTCAAGATCCGGACGAACGCCAGCGGATACGGCATCGAGATCTACCGTCTGGGCTACTACCAGGGTCTCGGGGCACGGCTCGTCGCCACGGTGACCCCCAGCGCTGCACTGCCCCAGACGCAGCCCGCCTGCGCGTTCCAGTCCTGGACCGACCTCGTCGACTGCGGCACGTGGGGTGTCTCGGCGAGCTGGCAGGTGCCCGCCACCGCAACGTCCGGGGTGTACCTCGCGGTGTTGAAGCGCTCTGACACCGGGGCGAGGGGGCATATCCCGTTCGTCGTGCGCGATGACGAACGGCGCACCGATCTCGTGGTGCAGACGTCGGACACCACGTGGCAGGCGTACAACACCGCCGAGCGGGCATCGTTGTACTCCGGGCCGACCGGACGCGCATACAAGGTGAGCTACAACCGGCCGTTCACGACTCGCGACAACCGCCCGGAGAACTACCTGTTCGGGGCCGAGTATCCGATGATCCGCTGGCTCGAGCGCAACGGCTACAGCCTGAGCTACCTGGCCGGGATCGACACAGCCGTGCGCCCCCAGCTGCTGGAGAAGGCCTCCGCATTCGTGTCTGTGGGGCACGACGAGTACTGGACCAAGGAGCAGCGCGCTAATGTCGAGGCGGCCCGGGATCGGGGCATGCACCTGGCGTTCTTCAGCGGCAACGAGATGTTCTGGCAGCACCGGTGGGAGGCGAGCTTCGACGGCAACGGCACGGCCGGCCGGACGATGACGTGCTACAAGGAAACCCACGACAACCGCCAGTTCTTCAGTGAGTGGACCGGGACGTTCCGAGACACTCGCTTCGACGCCAACTCCGGCGGCCGCCCCGAGAACAACACGACCGGCACCCAGTTCCGGGGGAACGGCGCGTGGTCGAGCAACTTCGCCATGAACATCCCGGCGGACTATGGGAAGCTCCGGCTCTGGCGCAACACCGCAGCAGCCACCCTGGCGGCGGGCTCGACCCTCGCTCTCCCTGTGGGAGTCCTGGGCTACGAATGGAACGTCGACCAGGACAACGGTTTCCGTCCGGCGGGCCTGTTCCGCCTCTCTGAGACGAAGATCGATCGCAACCACTGGATGCTGCTCGACTACGGCAGTAGCTATGGTGCAGCCTCGCTCACCCACCATCTGACGCAGTACCGGGCGCCGAGCGGAGCGCTCGTGTTCTCCGCTGGGACGATCCAGTGGTCCTGGGGTCTCGACGCGGAGCACGATCGCCCGGGCACGCCCGCCAGTGCGACCATGCAGCAGGCGACCGTCAACCTCTTCGCCGACATGGGAGTGCATCCTGGGACGCCCTCGGGTGTCTCGCGGGCGGTCAAGAGCACCGACACCACCGCACCACGGGCGTGGCTGACGAGTGCATCGACGACCGTTGCGGGGGGCGTGAACGTGACGATCTCGGGCGCTGCCAGCGACGGGGGCGGTCGCGTCGCGGCCGTGGAGATCTCCACGGATGGCGGCAAGACCTGGCACCCGGCCAGCTCGGGCCGTGAGTCGTGGCGCTACACCATGACTACTCCGGTGAACACGTCGTACCAGATCCGCACACGGGCGGTCGACGACTCCGGCAACATCGGTCCCGTGACCACCTCGAACACGGTTCGGGCCGGGGCCGGCACGCAGTGTCCCTGCAGCATCTTCACCGCTCCCGGCGCGCTATGGACTCCGCAGGTGGCCAACCAGGCGGACTCGAAGGCGGTGGAGGTGGGCATGCGCTTCCGGTCGAACCGGGACGGTGTCGTCACCGGAGTGAGGTTCTTCAAGGGCTCGCTCAACACCGGTACGCATGTGGTCAGCGTGTGGGCCACCAACGGAGACCGAATCGGTGCCGGGGTAGCCATCAACGAGACGGGCTCGGGTTGGCAGACCGTCCGCCTCGCCGAGCCGGTACCGATCAAGGCGAACACGACATACGTCGTGTCCTACCACGCGCCGAATGGTCGGTACTCGGTGACGCAGTCCTTCTTCAGGACGGCCTTCTCCAGAAGCCCACTCACCGCCCCTGCCTCCACCTCCAGCGCTCCCAATGGCGTCTACACGTACAGTTCGAGCCCGACGATGCCAACGAGCACCTACCTAGCCACCAACTATTTCGTGGATGTGGTCTTCGAGTGACAGCGGGGATTCCGAGTGACAGCGAGAGACAGGGCGGCGACCTCATCGTCGTCATCGCCCCCCAGTGACCTGCACCGCGATCCCCCCTTCAGGTCCTTGCACAGGACTAGATTCGAAGAGCAGGGCGGTTCGCCGCCACCCCCGACACCGAGGAGGCCCTCATGGGACTTGGAGACAAGATGGACAACATCAAGGACGACCTGGTCGGCAAGGCCAAGGAGGCCCAGGGCAAGCTCACCGACGACGAGAGCCGTGAGGCTGAAGGCAAGGCCGACCAGTCGAAGGCCGACTTCAAGAAGGCCGGCGAGAACGTCAAGGACGCCTTCAAGAACTGATCAGTCCTGACACAGAGGGCAACAACACAGAGGGACGCCTGGCACTGCCAGGCGTCCTCTCTGTGTCCCTGCCACGACGTCACTACCACGAACCGCCCGACGAGCCGCCTCCACCGCCGCCGGAGAACCCACCGCCACCGCTGAACCCGGAGCCACCGGAGGAGCCCGGGGTCGAGGTGAAGGTGCCGGCCGCCACGGTCGAGAAGTCGTTCATCGACGAGGCCATCGAGCCGTACGACCCCGTCCCGATGTACCAGGCGGGGAGGGCGACAGACTGGCCCGCCGCCGCGGCGGCCCGCGCGACCTCCTCGAAGGTGCTGGCCCACTTGTCGGCGATGCCGAAGACGATCGCGAACGGGAGGAACCGCGAGAAGACCTGCTCGGCCTCCTCCCAGCGGATCTGGTTGGCCTCGGCGGTCTCCATGTAGCGGCGGAACCCGAGTGACTGCGCAAGGACGGCGCTTCCGGTCGCGGTCCGTGAGGCCATCCGACGCCCCAGGACGATGACGATGAGCCCGGCCACGAAGAGCCCGCCGACGAGCGCGAAGAAGGGGGGGAACGGCAGACCGGTGTTGTCGAGGGCCGATGACACGGGCCCGAGACCGAAGAAGGCCAGCAGCACCGCTCCACCGCTGAGGACGAAGCCCAGGGCCTGCCATGACTGCCGCATCACCTCCGGGGACCGGCGGAACCAGCCTCGGTCGACGACCTCGGAGTACATCCGACGCTGGACCAGGTCGAGGGTCGGCTTGAAGTGGTTGCGCAGCTCGGAGAGCCGCACCGGAGACCCTTTGGCGAACAGTCCGTCGACAAGAGCGTTCTCGTATGCGGTGAGCGGCTTGGCGCCCGAAGGCGGCCGGAGCCAGGTCAGCTCCCAGTCGTCACGCCCGAACAGGCCACGGCCCTTCACCTCCTCGATCTGCAGGAAGCCCCGCACCGCAAGGTCGACGATCGTGGCCGACACGTCGACCGTGTCGGCCGACTCGTCGATGATCGTCCCGACCATTCCCGGCTGGACCCCTTCGGGCGGGGTGAACTGGACGACGACCTGCGGGGTCCCGCCTCGGCGGACCGGCACCTCCTCGGCGTGCCCCGGGGTCAGTCCAGGGGTGAGTCCCGCGTACCACTCGTCCCGGCCGCGGGTATGGACCAGGACGCCCATGAGGGCGGCGGCACCGATCGGCAGCAGCGCCCCGGCGCCGACGAGCAGACCGCCGATGGCCCGCTGGGCGGTCTGCGGGATCGTCGACGGGGTCGAGTCGCCGAAGCCCCCCGAGGAGTCGTAGGGCACGAGGTCCGGAGTGAGGTCGGCGAACGCCTGCCTCGGATAGGACGTGATGATCGTGACCCCCTGGCCCGGCCCGACGTCGGGCGAGGAGAAGGTGGCTGTGTCACCGGCGGAGTGGGTGCACTCGTTCGTCGCGCCCAGCTCCCCGAAGAAGCACGCGCTCATCGTCGCCGCCGACGGTGCGGCCACGGTGGCGGAGATGCCCTGGTAGACCGCGTTGTTCGACGGTGCGATGAGGTTGTAGTAGAACTCGGCGGTCCCGTCTCCGATGTCGTTGACGACCTTGCCGAGGCGATAGCTCACGACGTAGTCGTGGATCCCCGAGACGGTCTGGTTGGGATCGCCGACCCGGATCCTCGTCGTGCTGCCGAAGTCGCTCACCCCGACGTCGGCGGGCGCCCCGGTGGGCGATGACGCGGAGATGTCGCTGATCGCATAACGGCGGTAGACGTCGTCGCGGTCCTGGTAACCGACCGAGGTGGTGATGAGCCGCTCGATGCCGCGGCGGGCCTCACCACTGGGGAACTCCCACGAGATCCGCTCGGTCACGAGGACCGAGCCGTCCTCGGAGACATCGAAGGTGACGACGAAGGAACGCGCCTGGTCTGCCGCCGGGAGCGCAGCCGTGGCCAGGGGGGCACCCAGCAACACGGCGAGCGCCAGGAACAGGCCGAGGAGTCCGCCCGCCCGGCGGGCCGGTCGAACACCCATCTCAGACCCCCCTGTGCCGGGCGCTCATGGCCCGGTCGACCTCACGCTGGTCCTGTCGCTCGCGCAGGGCGTGGCGCTTGTCGTGGAGCTTCTTGCCCTTGGCCAGACCGATCTCGACCTTGGCGCGGCCGTCCTTGAAGTACAGCGCCAGCGGGACGATCGTGTGCCCGGCCTCCCGGGTCTTCTGCGCGAGCCGGGTCAGCTCGGTCCGGTGGAGCAGGAGCTTGCGCCGGCGCCGCGGAGTGTGGTTGGTCCACGTCCCCTGGACGTACTCGGGGATGTGCACCCCCTCGAGCCACAGCTCATCGCCGTAGAAGGTCGCGTAGCCGTCGAGGAGCGAGGCCCGGCCCATGCGCAGGGACTTGACCTCGGTGCCCATGAGGACCAGACCCGCCTCGAAGGTGTCTTCGATGTGATAGTCGTGGCGGGCCTTGCGGTTGCTCGCGACGAGCTTGCGTCCCTGCTGCTTGGCCATGATCGACAACGCTACATCGTCGGTGGGACAGCGCGTGGGGTCTTCAGAGCCAGCGACGCGGATCGCGCGGCGTGCCGTCCTCGTAGGTCTCGAAGTGCAGGTGCGGCCCGGTCGAGAGACCGGTGCTGCCGAGGTAGCCGATGACCTGGCCCTTGCGGACCGTGCCACCGCGCACCGCGAACCCGTCGAGGTGCTTGTACACGGTGACGAGGCTGACGCCGCGGTGGAGACCGTGATCGATCATGATCATGTTGCCCGATCCCCCGGCCCAGCCGGCGGAGATGATCCGCCCGTCCGCCGCCGCGACGATCCGTGTCCCCGTGTTTCCGGCGTAGTCGCGCCCGGCATGCAGCTGCCAGCGCTGGAGGATCGGGTGGAACCGCTGCCCGAACTCCGAGGAGATCCAGCAGCCGTTCGGGCAGGGCGAGGTGAGCACACTGCTCGGGGCCGGTGGCGCTGCCGGGGCCGGGGCAGGCGCGGGTGCCGGCGCGGAACCCGAGGACGAACGTGATGCGCGGGCTCGCGCGTCCCGGTCCGCCTGGGCTTTGGCCGCCGCCGCCAACCGCTCCCGTTCCGCCTTGGCCTTGGCCTCCCGTTCCGCCTTGAGCTTGGCCTGCCGGGCGATCTCGGCGAGCTGCGCCTCGAGCCGCTTCTGCTCGGCCTCCGCCGCTGCGAGGTCGGCCTGGGTCTTCGCCTTCTCGGCTTCGAGCGCATCGGCCTGGGACCGCTGCTGTGCGGCGAGGGCGTCGAGCTGCTGCTTGGCGGAGTCCGCGACCGCGCGGGCTGCCGATGCGCGCTCGAGGGCCGCCTGTGCAGCGGCCTGAGCCTGCTGCTTCTCCTCACGGAGCGCCTCGAGAAGCGCCTCCTGGGCCGCCTGGTCGGCCTTGGCCGTGTTGAGGCGGCTGATCTGGCCCTGCTGGACGTCCATGACGGTGTCGACGAGGACGAGGCGATCCGCGAACTCCTGGGGAGTCGTGGCCTCCATCGCGATCGCGAGCTCGCCCATCCCGCCCTGCTCCTGATAGATCTGGGCCGCGAACCGGGCGACGTCCTCCCGCGAGGCCGTGATGGCCTCGGTGGTCCTCGCGAGCTCCTCCCGGGCGCGCTCCTCCTTGGCCTGGGCGACCTCGAGGGCCGTCCGGGCCCGCTGCTCCTCCGTGACCGCGGCGGCCTCGTTCGCCTGAGCCTGGGCGAGCGCCGCCTCCGCACCGGGGATCTGGCTCTGGGTCTCCTGGAGGGCGCGATAGGCCGAGCTCAGCGCGGCGTCGGTTTCGTACAGGTCGCCGGTGAGCGCCTCGATCTGGGCGTCGGTCATGGCCTTCTGCCGCGCGGGGTCGTCGGCGGCGGTGGCGGTCAGGGTGAGCGCGAGCGAGGCGACAAGTACCGCGCAGGACATCGCCGCGGCGCGTCGGACGACGCGCGGCAGGGTGTTCCCGACGGCAAGGCGTGAGCTCATGAACCTCTTCGGATGGGCGACGTCACAGACGTCACAGCAGTCACAGGGTGCTCACGAGCATAACCCTGCCCCCCTGATCCCACAACCACAGCCACCCATCGGCACGGCGGAGCGACGGCGGACTAGACGCGAAGGTACCGCCACAGGGTCACGCTCGAGGTCAGGACCGCTAGCGCCACGACTCCCAGCATCATGAGCGGCGCGACCGCGATGACGTCGGCGTCGCCGATAAGGGCCTGGTCGAGCACGACCTGGTTGAGGAAGCGGTTGAAGATGTAGTGCACGGTGGCCCACAACAGCCCGAAGGCCAGGAGGGCCCCGAGAACGGCGGCGATGAGGGTCTCGACGATGAACGGGAAGCGGATCGTGAAGTTCGACGCACCGACGAGCCGCATGATGCCGATCTCCCGGCGTCTGCTGAAGGCCGACTGTCGGATCGTCGTCGCCATGAGCAGGATGGCCGCCAGGACCATGAGGGCGGCCAGCAGCACCGAGAAGAGCGTGATGTAGTTGATGACGGTGAAGAAACGGTTGAGCACCCGTTCCTGGTCCTGCACGTAGGCGACCCCCGGCGCTCCCTCGAACTGGGAGACCACGACCCCGAACTTGCTTGGGTCCTCGAGCTGGACCCGGTACGACTGCGGGATGTCGCCGACCTCGATGTTGCCTGCGAGCGGACTGTTGCGGAACTGGTCCTGGAAGCGGGAGTACGCCTCCTCCTCCGACTCGTAGAAGACCTGCTGGACCTCTGGCAGGGCCTCGAGCTGGGTCCGCAACGTCTCCTTCTGCTCTTCGGTCACCCCGCCGCCGCCACAGTTGGGGCGGCTCGAGTTGTCCGTGCAGAGGTAGATCGAGACCTGGACGCGGTCGTACCAGTACCCCTTCATCGTGTCTGCCTGGCGCTGCGCGAGCAGGCCGAGGCCGAGGAGGTACATCGACACCATCGTCACGAGGACGACGGAGACGGTCATCGACAGGTTGCGCCGGATGCCGTTCCAGATCTCGTCGAAGAGGAAACGGGGGCTCATGAGGGCTCGATCGGGTGCGTGAGAGGTGGGCAGGGCTCGGGAGTCAGGACAGCGGTCATGGCTGGGGCATATAGGTGCCGTGAGCGTCGTCCCGGACGAGCCGTCCGGCGTTGAGCTCGATCACCCGCAGCCGAAGGTCGTTGACGATCGAGTCGTTGTGCGTGGCCATGACGATCGTCGTCCCCGTGCGGTTGATCCGCTCGAGAAGGCGGACGATGTCGAGGCTGATGGCCGGGTCGAGGTTGCCGGTCGGTTCATCGCACAACAGGATCTTCGGCTTGTTGACGACGGCTCGCGCAATCGCGACGCGCTGCTGCTCGCCTCCGGAGAGCTGGTGCGGCAACCGCTTCTCCATCCCGACGAGCCCGACCATCTCGAGCGTCTCGGGGACGACCCGACGGATGGAGAGGCTCGACTTGCCGATCACCTGGAGTGCGTAGGCGACGTTCTGGTAGACCGTCTTGCCCGGCAGGAGCCGGAAGTCCTGGAAGACGGCGCCCATCTGGCGCCGCAGCCGCGGCACCTTGCGCATCGGCAGGCGACCGAGGTCCTGCCCGGCGACGAGCACGGTGCCGGAGCTCGCTGTGTCCTCGCGCATGACGAGGCGCAACATCGTCGACTTGCCGGACCCCGACGGGCCGACGATGAAGGCGAACTCCCCGCGCTCGACCTCGACCGAGACCCGGTCCAGAGCCGGTTGAGTACCGCGTGGGTACTGCTTGACGACGTTCTCGAAGCGGATCACCGCTACCCCTCCCCGCTGGACTTCTCCTGATTGAGGCGCCAACGGATCCCGGCTTCGAGGAAGCCGTCGATGTCGCCGTCGAACACGGCGCTCGTGTTGCCGACCTCGTACTCCGTGCGCAGGTCCTTGACCATCTGGTACGGGTGGAGGACATAGGAGCGCATCTGGTCCCCCCAGCTCGCCTTGACGTCGCCGGCCATCTCCTTCTTCGCCGCTGCCTCCTCGGCCTGCTTGACGATGAGCAGCCGGGACTGCAGCACGCGCAGGGCCGCGGCGCGGTTCTGGATCTGTGACTTCTCGTTCTGCATGGAGACGACGGTGCCGGTCGGGATGTGCGTCATGCGCACCGCCGAGTCGGTCGTGTTGACCGACTGCCCGCCCGGGCCGCTCGATCGGAAGACGTCGACCTTGATCTCGTTCTCGGGGATCTCGATCGAGTCGGTGGACTCGATGAGCGGGATGACCTCGACGGCCGCGAACGAGGTCTGGCGGCGGCCCTGGTTGTCGAAGGGGCTGATCCGGACCAGACGATGAGTGCCGCTCTCGACGGAGAGGTGGCCGAACGCATACGGTATGTCGACCTCGAAGGTGGCGGACTTCAGGCCGGCCTCCTCCGCGTAGGAGGTGTCCATGACCTTGGTCGGGTAGCCGTGCCGCTCCGCCCAGCGGAGGTACATCCGCAGTAGCATCTCGGCGAAGTCCGCCGCATCGACGCCCCCGGCGCCGGAGCGGATCGTCACGACGGCCGCCCGCTCGTCGTACTCGCCGGAGAGGAGGGTGCGGACCTCGAGCTCGCCGATGGCCTTCTTGAGCGCCGCGAGCTCGCGGGCCGCCTCCTCGAGGGTGGCGACGTCATGTTCTTCCTCGGCCATCTCGACGAGTGTCTCGACATCCTCGATGCGCCGCTCCATCCCGGTCACCCGGTCGTACTCGGCCTTGGCCCGCGAGAGGGTGGAGGTCACCACCTGAGCGCGCTCCTGGTCGTCCCACAGGTCGGGTGCGCCGGACTGGGTCTCCAGGTCGGTGATCTGCGCCTTCAGCCGGGCAAGGTCGGTCACCTCGCGCACGGAGTCCATCGTCGCGCGCAGGTCCCGGAGCTCTTGGGTGAAGTCGACAGCCACGATCCAATAGCCTACGTCAGCGGACTCGGCCGACCGGTCAGCCGGGGCCGGTGCGGCGCAGGATCCGAAGCGAGCCGGTGACCCCGTCCTCGGCGAACTCGCCGGACTCCAGAGCGCGCTGCACGACGCGCCAGGGGGCCTGCCCGCCGTCTCGAGGGTCGGGGAAGACGTCGTGGACGGCGAGCAGCGCTCCCGGCGTGAGATGCCGGGCGAAGGCCGCGTAGTCGTGCTGGGCGACCTCCTCGGTGTGGTTGCCGTCGAGGAACAGCAGCTCCAATGGGCTGCTCCACCACGGAGCGACCTGCTGGGTCGAGCCGATGATGAGCGTCACGGCCGTCTCGAGGCCTGTGTCGTGCAGGGTGCGTCGCGCGTGCGGGAGCGTGTCGAGCCGGCCGGTGTGCGGGTCGAGCAGCGTCGGGTCGTGCCACTGCCAACCGGGCTGGTTCTCCTCGGAGCCACGGTGGTGGTCGAGGCTGACGAGGTGGGCGCCCACCGACTCTGCGACCGATCCGAGGTGGACGGTCGACTTGGCGCAGTACGTCCCCACCTCGAGCCAGAGACCCGGCCGTGCGGCGGCTGCGGCCTCGCGCAGTGCCTCGGCCTCGTCGTCGGGCAGGAACCCGCGAGCCCCAGCGGCGACGGTGCTGCGGTGTTCGTCCAGCGTCATCGGCTCGCTGCCGTCGCCACGACCCGTGCGCCGGGAGTATGCGTCACCCGGGCCCGATCGCGGAAGAGCCGATGGGCGGGGGTCAGCTCGCCGAGGGCATCGGTGGCAAGGATGACGGCGGCTGCGGTCCACGTCGTCTTCTCCTCGGGCCAGATCGCCTCGTCCGGCCAGACGTAGCCGGTCCAGTACCCGCCGTCGCTGTCGCGGTGCACCGCGACATCGGCGAGGATCGACCGGGCCGCGTCCCGGCGGCCGAGGATGTCGAGTGCGATGGCGAGCTCGGAGGACTCCGCGGCTGTCGCCCAGGGGCGGTCCGCCACACAGCGGATGCCGTAACCCGGCACGACGAACTCCGTCCAGCGTCGGTCGATGTGTGCATGGGCTGCATCGCCGACGACGGCTCCTCCAAGGACGGGGTAGAACCAGTCCATCGAGTGGGTGGGCTTGTCCATGAACACTCCGTCGCCCGGCGTGGCCTCCCGGACAGCCGTCGCCAGTTTCGCGCGGGCGCGCGCCCAGGCCGGCCTGTCATGGCCGAGACGGGTGGCGACCTCCAGTGCGCAACCGAGTGAGAGCACCAGACACGAGCTGCCGGTGAGCAGGCCCTGATCCCACCATTCCCCCGACGGTGCCCGCGCCCAGGCGATCGCTCCGGTCGGCAGCTGCGCCGAGACCACGAGGTCGATGGCCCGCTCGAGCAGGTCCCAGTGCGTCCGCAGATGCCCGGTGTCCCCGGTGAGGAGGTGGTCGTGCCACAGGCCGACGGCGACGTAGGCGCACTGGTTGGTGTCGATCGTCGGCTCGCTCACCCGGTCCTCGATCGTGGCCATCGGCCAGGACCCGTCCGGATGCTGCGTCGCGGCGAGCCAGTCGAGCCCCGCCCGCGACTCCTCGATCCGACCCACGACACCCAGCGCCATCGCGGCCTCGACATGGTCCCACGGGTCCGCGAAATGGCCTCTGAACCAGGGGATCTGACCGTTGGACAGCTGGTGGCCGGCAATGAAGTCGCCGGTCTGTCGCAGTGAGCGGGTGGGCATCAGGCGGGCTTGCGGAAGTAGAGGACGACGCTCTTGCCGAGGATCGGGTTGAGTAGCCGCTCCCCCACCTGGGTGAGCGCCGGGCGGGACATCATGTCCCACACGAGGATGCGGTGGTATGCGCGGGTCGCGGCCGTCTCGGTGTCGACACCGACGGCACACTTGAGCCACCAGTAGGGCGCGTGCAGAGCGTGGGCGTGGTGCGAGCCGGTGAAGACCAGGCCGGTGGCCTCGAGCGCGGCCCGCAGCTCACTGGCCTTGTAGATCCGCACATGCCCTCCCTCCACCTCGTGGTAGGCGTCGGAGAGCGCCCAGCAGATCCGCTCGGGCCAGCGGCGTGGGACGGTGACCGCGACCAGCCCTCCGGGGGTGGCGACCCGGACGATCTCGTCGATCGCCGCGCGGTCGTCGGGGAGGTGCTCGAGGATCTCGGCCGCGATGACCCGGTCGAAGTGGCCGTCGGGGAAGGGCAGGGCGAGCGCGTCGGCGACGTGGGTGACCGGCGTGGCGGGCGCTGAGATCTCGCCCTCCGTCGCCATGGCCCCGACCATCTCCTCGACCATCGCGAGGTCGCCGACGTTGAGGTCGACGGCGACAGCGTCCGCGCCACGGCGCAGGATCTCGTAGGTGTGTCGTCCCTGTCCGGCTCCGAGGTCGAGGACACGATCACCCGGCCTCACGGGAAAACGGTCGAAGTCGACGGTCAGCATGCGTCCATTGTGCGCGAAAGGGCCGCCTGCCTCGGCAGGCGGCCCTCTCGGCCAGGGTCCCCGTGACCCAGGGGCGGCGCGTCAGGCGCTGGCCTTCACCGGCGCTCGGTCCTGAGAACCCTCCGGGCGATCCGCGCTCTCGGCCGGCTGCTCGGCCTGAGCCTCGGCGTGGTCTGCAATGATCCGCGCGGCGCACGCGCCGACGCTGCCTTCGAGTCGTATGGCCCCGGCGGCCGTCACCTCGTGGGCGCCACTACCCCCGACGTAGATGGCGAGCGTCGGATGGCTGCGGGTCAGGATCGCGACCGTCTCGGAGGCGGCGAGTGCATCCTCGCCCATCGGCACACTGACGCAGACGGCATCGACGCCCTGCCCTGACTCGACGGCGTGCAGCCAGGCGTCCGGGGGGACGTCGGCACCCAGGTACGTCACCTGGCAGCCGTTGCGACGCAGGCTCGTCGCGAATGCGAACGAGCCGAGCGAATGTCGTGAGCCACGGGGTGTACCGATCACGACGCGCGGACCGGTGCCACGGGTCTGACCCGCCTCCTCGAAGGAACGCGCGAGCCGGCGCTCGATACCGGCGGTCAGGAAGTGCTCCCCCGCCACGGACAGCCGACCGCTCAGCCAGGCGTTGCCTGTGGCGGTGAGCACCGGGCCGAGCCACTTGTCGACGAGGTCGTCGAAGGCATGGATGGAGAACGCGAAGTCGAGCTCGTCGGAGACCCGAGGTGCGTCGAGCGACTCGGCCGCCTGGAGGATGACCTCGATGTGCTCGGCCTCCTCCTCGGGGGTCGGTGGGATCGGGTCGGGCCGGACCTCCTCGACCTGCGCGCCGACCGGCAGGGACTCCCCTTCGCCGTTCTCATTCATGACGTAGGCCGCCGCGTGGCGGGGCGACCAGCCGGAGGCGATGAGGGAGCTCATCCGGGTCAGGCGCCGCAAGGCGGCATCGTCGTAGACGCGATACCCACCCTCGGTGCGAATCGGCTCGACGACGCCGTAGCGCCGCTCCCAGGCTCGAAGGGTGGAGGGACTGACTCCGCAGAGTCGCGCTGCGCTGCTGACTGAGTGCATGCGAGGACTATAGCGCACAAACCTTGCACATAGTTTGTACGCGCAGGTCAGATCCCCCATCTGCGGAAATCCACCCCTAGGGGTGGGAAAAAGCGTCCAACCTTGCCCGGTAGACGTCGACGGTGTGCTCACCGATCGCCCGCCAGCTGAAGCGCTCTGCGACCCGGCTCCTGCCGGCCTCCCCCAGTCGGGAGCGGAGCCCGGGGTCGGCGAGCAGCTTGTCGAGTGCCACGGTCAGCGCGCCGGAGTCTCCGGCGGGGACGAGCAGGCCGGCGACCCCGTCGCGGCCGACGACCTCGGGCAGGGCGCCGGCGTCGGATGCGACGAGTGCACAGCCGGAGGCCATCGCCTCGATCGCGGGGAAGGAGAACCCCTCGTAGAGGGAGGGGACACAGCCGATCTCGGCCGAGGCGATGAGCCCGGCGAGCTCGTCCTGGGTGAGCCCGTGGACGAAGCGGACGCGGTCCCCCAGGTCCAGGTCCCGCACGAGTCGCTCGGTCGCGCCGCCCTTGGTCAGTCGTGAGACGACGACGAGGTGTGCCGGGCTCTCCTCGGGCAGGGCCGCCATCGCCCGCAGCAGGACCGGGACACCCTTCATCGGGATGTCGGCGCTCGAGAGGCAGACGATGCGACCGGGGACACGCGGACCCCTCGGCGCGAACACCTCCGTGTCGACCCCGACGGGGATGACGGAGAACTGTTCACGCCGCATACCGAACTCCTCGACGGCGTCGTCGCGGCTGTTCTCGGAGACGGTGATGACCGACCCGTCCGCCAGCCGGCGCGCCACGCGCGCCTGCATCCGCACGAAGCCGAACCAGCGCCGTTGGGTGACCCGGGCCCAGCCCCGGGCCTCGACGAGCGCGACCCGGCGGTCGACGGAGATGGGGTGGTGGAGCGTCGTGACGAGGGGCAGGCCGACGTCCTGGACGCCGAGGAGTGCCGGCGCGAGGGTCTGGTTGTCGTGCACGACGTCAAACTGCGCCCGCCGCTCGAGAAGGAGGGGCGTGACCCGGCGGGCGAAGGTGCGCGGCTCGGGGAACCCGGCGGTGCACATCGTCGCGTACTCGAGCACGTCGGTCCGGTCGCGGAACTCGCGCAGCGCCGGCCGCCGGAAGGGGTCGGCGTCGTCATAGAGGTCGAGGCTCGGGACCTCGGTGAGCCGCAACGACCCCCGGTCCAGCGCCTCGAGACCGGAAAGGTCCGGGTAGGGCTGACCCGAGAAAACCTCGACGTCGTGGCCGAGGTCGGTGAGCGCGTGCGCGAGCTGACGGACGTAGATGCCCTGCCCACCCGAGTGGGGCTTGGACCGGTACGACGTGAGCGCGATTCGAAGGGGACCGTCGCTTCCCGGCCGGGAAGCACGCACTCGCTCGCTCACCGGATCAACCTAACCCCACCCCGCGCGGGCGCCCGCACCCACGACGTCAACGCAGGCCAGAGACAGGGGCGCAGCGATGACGAGCGAGGGGCCGTGAACCGGCGGCGATGACACCGACACGGGCGCGTGAACGGTTCCATGGCCATCACCGACCCCAGGACAAGCGCCTACGTCGTCCCCTGACGGATCTCATCCCACCAGGGCGGCGCGGGCGCTGCCCGAGACGGTGATCGTCACCGAGCCCCCGATCGCGTCGACGAGCGGCCCGACCACAGGTAGTGCGACCCGGCCGGAGACGACGACGACCGCGGTCTCGCCGTCCGCGGTCCCGGTCCCCGGCTCGATGGCCCACCACGTGATGCGCTCGGGACGCTCCCGCTCGGCGAGGTAGGCCTCGGCGGAGTCCCAGACGGTCGGCCCGCTGATCGCGACGGCCCTCCCGAGACCGCTCTGGTAGGCGCGCGTGTCGAGGGCGTCGGCCGCGTCGAGCGCGGCGCCGTCGGCGACGTCGAGCAGTCGGACCCGGGCGAGCTGGGCCGTGGTCGCGACGACCGTGCCCAGCACGAGGAGCACGGCGATGGCCATGCACCCGATGACGAGGAGTGTCATGCTCCCCTCCTCGCGTCTCATGATGCGCCGCGGAAGCGGTCGACCGTCGAGACAGACGTCGAGCTGACCGGGATCTGGAGCGGCACGACCGCGCGGGCGAAGTCCGGCACGAGAGGCAGGGGAACCGACACTGCCGCTCGCGTAATGATCCGACCCTCGGGCCGCAGGCAGGGTGCGCCGTCACAGTCGATCTCGAGGACACCCACGAAGTCGAAGTCGGCGAACGCGATGTCCGCGGCCGCGTAGGCGCGGGCGGCCGCGTTCTCTCCCGCCTCCGCCGTCACGTATGCGCGGCCCGCCTCACGCGCGGCCTGGGTCACCGCATACGTCCCCGCCTGGATGCGTGCCACGGAGAGGACGAGGTAGATGAGCGGCACGAGAACGACGACGGTGAGGAAGACGAACTCGACCACCGCGCTCCCGCGTTCGTCATGTCTTGCGCTCACTGGGCCTCCTCGAAGGCCCGACCGGTCACCGTCAGGGCTCGCTCTGGCCCGATCGGTCCGATGACGGGGATCGGGGAGCGGATGGTGACGACGACCACCGCGACTCCGTCCACACTCGCCGTCGAGGCCCTGATGTCCTGGGCGAACCGCGGCGAGAGCGAGCCGGTGACGATCTCGCGGGCCCGGGCGACACCCATCTCCGGTGACGCGTCGAGGCGCGCTCCCGCGCGGGCCCCCTCGGACGCGGCGAGGGTCAGCGTGTTGCGCACGTGCAGCGCGAGGCCGATCTGCATCACGGCGAGGAAGAGGAAGACGACCAGTCCGCTCACCATGGCGAACTCGGAGACCGCGGAGCCGTGTTCGGACCCGCGCGACCGGTCAGCGCGACACGTCATCGATCGCGTCGTTGAACAGTCGGGTCAGCGCGGGTTCGGCGAGCGCCCAGACGGCCGCGACGATTGCCGCGGTCATGAGGGTCACCATGACCCAGCCGGGGATGTCGCCGCGCTCCTCGCGCGCCCGCCCGAGGGCGAGGTGGAGCCGAGTGGTGAGTCTCGTCAGGGTGGTGGTCATGGCCGGTTCCTTTCGGTGGTGACTGATGAGGTGGTGGGTGAGCCTGTTAGAGAGTGAAGTTGAGGAACGAGAAGCCGGGGAAGGCCGCGAAGACCACAGTGATCGGCAATATGAGGAAGACGACCGGCGCCATCATGGCGATTTCTTTCTTGCCCCCCGCCTCCATGACGAGCCGGCGGCCCTCCTCGCGGACGTCCTGGGCCTGGGCCCGCAGGACGTCTGCGAGTGGCGTCCCCCTGTCGACGGCGATGACGATGCCGTCGACGAAGCGGCTCAGGCTGGGCAGCCCGGTCCGGTCTGCGAGCCCCTGCAGGGCGGTCGGCAGGCTGGCGCCCGCCCGCGCGTCTGCGAGGCATCGGCCGAGCTCGGTCGCGAGCTCGCCGTGCGAGAGTCGGGTCACCCGGGTGAGGGAGCCGACTGCTCCCTCACCCGCGGCGACGGAGAGCGCGAGCAGCTCTGCGATCGTCGGGAACTCGGCGAGCATGATCTGCTCCCGCCGCTCGGCGACGCGGGTGAGGTGCATGTCCTTGGCGACGACGCCGACGCCGAGACCGACGGCGATGAACAGCAGCGCCCGCAGCGGCGAGCCGCCCGTCACCCAGATGAGCGTGCCGATCGCGGCGCCTCCGACAGCACCTGCCACGCCCCACAGCACCTGCTCGGCGCGGAACCGCTCGACGTCGGCGGGCACCCCGGCCCGGTGCAGTCGGCGGCGGACCGAGTCGGTGCCTCCGAGCACTGCGTCCAGGCGCGTCCCGAACTCGGCGATGAGCGGCGCGAGCGCTCGGGCGATCCGGGTGTCCGCGGTGGCGCCGATGAGGAGCCGTGACGGCCGCGGCGTGTCCTGCACGTAGGGCGCCACCCGCTCGAGGAGCCCGATCCGGCGCCGCATGGGCAGGCCCGCCCAGATGAGGAGGATGCCGAGTGCCGCGACGAGGCCGAGAGCGGCGCCGGGGCGGGACCACAGATCACTCATCGGAGCACCCTCCGTTCCTCCGGGAGCCGTCCGATGCGCATCATGAGCCGGTAGGCGGCCGCGCAGATGGACGCACCCACGAGGAGCACGAGAACCCCGACCCTCGAGTCGTAGGCCTCGATCGCGCCTCCGCGGGTGGCGAGGATGGCGAGCACGACCCACGGTGCCGCGACGGAGAGCCGGGCTGCATTGACCGTCCAGGTCTGCCGGGTCTCCAGCTCGGCCCTGGTGCGCGTGTCCTCGCGCAGGAACGCCGACAGCGTTCGGAGCAGGCCACCGAGGTCGCTGCCGCCCACCTCCCGCGCGAGCCGAAGCGCCTCGATGAGCCGGTCGGCCACCGGGTCGGAGAGGCGCTCCTTGAGAGCATCGAGGCTCGGCGCGAACCGCCCCGAGGCCCGGTAGTCCTCCCCGAAGGCGACGAAGGCCGGACGGAGCTCGGCCGGGCCGCGGACCGACAGCTGCGCCAGCGCCTCGGGCAGCGCCATCCCCGCCCGGACCGCGGAGGTGATGTTGTCGACCGCGTCAGGCCACACGTCGCGGAGCATCCGCCGGCGGCGACGGGCGCGGGAACGGACGGAGGCGAGCGGCGCATACGCAGCGATCGCCGCGAAGCAGAGGGCGACGGACAGTGCGCCACTCACCGCGTACGTGACCAGGCCCGCGAAGAACGCGGCCAGCGCAGCTCCGCCCAGGAGTGCGCCAGGGCCGGTCTGCTCGAAGCCGGCCTGGACGAGCTCGTCGCGAAGCCGACTCCAGGCCGTCTCACGGCGGGCGGACGGGGCGCCCTCGGTGTCCTCCGGCACCCACATCGACCACCAGATGAGGAAGAGCCCGACCCCGGCGAGGAGCCCGGTGAGCAGTGCCATCACTCCTCCCGATCCGCGAGCAGGGCGGCGACGTCGAAGCCG
Organism: Dermatophilaceae bacterium; assembly: GCA_046260445.1. Taxonomy (GTDB): domain Bacteria; phylum Actinomycetota; class Actinomycetes; order Actinomycetales; family Dermatophilaceae; genus F2B08. The sequence goes on from JBHEPF010000078.1 coordinate 32,210, forward strand.
GCTCGCTCGAACCGCTCTGTGTGAGGCGGGAACCCGTCCGCCCTGGTGAGCACGCCGCCCCGTGTCGTGAAGATCTCGGCCATCTCGACGACGTCGCCCTCGACCCGCCCTGGGACGGCTGCGATCTCCCGCACCCTGCGCGTGCCGTCGCGCTCCAGGGCTGCATGGACGACGATGTCGATCGACGCCGCGACGGTCGGGACGACGAAACGGGAGCCGACGTTCTCGCCGGCGAGGAGCGGCAAGGTGCACATTTTTGTGATGGCCTCGCGGGCGCTGTTCGCGTGGATGCTCGCCATGCCGGGCAGTCCGGAGTTCAGGGCGATGAGCAGGTCGAGCGACTCCTCCTGGCGCACCTCGCCGACGATGATGCGGGAGGGGCGCATCCGCAGCGCCTCCTTGACCAGCCGCCGCAGGGGCACCTCACCGGTCCCCTCGAGACTGGGCTGCCGGCACTGCATGGAGGCCACGTCTCTCTGCGGCACCTTCAGCTCGAAAACCTCTTCGCACGTGACGATACGGTCGCGCGGAGGGATCGCAGCGCTGAGGCAGTTGAGCAGCGTCGTCTTTCCGGCCTGCGTTCCACCCGCGACCAGGATGTTGAGACCTGCGGCGACGGAGGCCTCGAGGAAGCGCGCCGCCGCTCGGGTCAGCGAACCGAGCCGGACGAGGTCCTCGAGCCGGTCCGCCTTGACGACGAACTTGCGGATGTTGACGTACCAGTGCTCCCGCGTGATGTCCGGGATGACGACGTGCAGGCGCGACCCGTCCGGGAGGACGGCATCGACGAACGGACTGCTCAGATCGACCCGCCGGCCGCTGGTGCGAAGCATCCGCTCCACGAGGTCCTTGACCTCATCGGCCTTGAGCAGGGTGTTGGTCAGCTCCGCGACACCGTCCTTGGCGACAAAGACGCGCCGAGGGTCATTGACCCAAATCTCCTCGACCGAGGGGTCGTCGAAGTACTCCTGAAGCTTGCCGAACCCCGCGACCGCGTCGGTGATGGACTTGACCGCGTCGGCTCGATCGGGCAGCTGCGGGAGTCCACCCGACATCGACCGCTCGTCATAGTCGGCCACGACCTCCATGACGAGCCTGCGTGCCCCGACGACGTCCTGGACCGGGTCGATTCCCCGGCGGCGAATGAGCTCACGCACCTCGAGCTCCACGGTCGCGACCGCATCCACTGCTCTCTCCTTGATCACCCCAGTGCACCCACCCCTGCGCAGGCGCTGGGAGAGATGAAACCACGACTTCGGGCACCGTCGATGCCGTTGTCCACAAGCAGATTCGGCCCTTTACCTTCTCTTTACCGCGGTGTGGCCAGCGGTATGCGTCGACCAGACACTCTTTAGACCTCCTCCACTGCTGGCCGGGCGACCCATCGGAGCACGCACCCACCGCATACGCGCATCGATCGGGAGGCGTAGGTTTGGGGACAGGCCCGACGACCGCCGGACCTCCACATCGATGTGAAGGTGAGAGAGAAGCCATGTCAGGGAGCGCCAACGGCAGAACCGCTGCGACCACGGGGACGGGCGCCGAGCGCCATGTTCGCAACGTCGTCGTGGTCGGCCCGACCGGAGCAGGCAAGACGATGCTCGTTGAGTCGCTCCTATACGCGAACAAGGACGTCAGCAGACTCGGCTCCGTTGACGAGGGGACGGCGACGACCGACCACCTCGATGTCGAGAGGCGTGCCGGCCACTCGGTCTCGCTCTCGGTCGCGACGTTCACGATCCGTGAGTCCGAGCTGACCGGGTGCCCCGAGGACGTCCGGGTCACTCTGCTCGACACGCCTGGCCACCCCGACTTCGTCGGCGATGTGCGCGCCGGCCTGAGGGCCGCGGACGCGGCGCTGTTCGTCGTCTCCTCCGTCGACGGGGTCAACCCCGGCACGGCGATGCTGTGGCGCGAGTGCGCGCTCGAGGAGATGCCCCGGGCGCTCGTCGTCACACACCTGGACCAGAACCGGGCGAGCTTCGCTGAGACGATCGCGACGTGCACCGCCGCGTTCGGCGAGGGCGTGCACCCGCTCTACGTGCCCCGCGGCGACGAGACCCTCGGCCTGCTCTCCCGCACTGTCCGCCGCGCGGACGGGAGCGCGCGCGAGGCGACCGCGGACGAGCTCGCCCAGGTCGACGACCTCCGCGGCGACGTGGTCGAGGCCATCATCACCGAGAGCGAGGACGAGGGCCTGCTCGAGCGCTACCTCGAGGGGGAGGAGATCTCCTTCGACCAGATCGTCAAGGACCTCACCACGGCAGTCGCTCGCGGGAGCTTCTATCCCGCGCTTGCGGTCAACCCGCTCGACGGCACCGGAGCTCGCGAGGTCATCGAGCTCATCTGCCGCGGGTTCCCGACGCCTGCCCAGCACCACATGCCCGAAGCCTTCACTCCGCAGGGTGCGAAGGCCGACCCCATCCAGCCCTCCCCCGACGCTCCTCTCGTGGCGGAGGTCGTCAAGACGAGCACCGATGCCTATGTGGGTCGGATCTCGGTCGTGCGGGTGTTCTCCGGCATGCTCACCCCGGACACCCAGGTGCACATCTCAGGCCACCTGGCGCAGTTCACCGGGGATGAGAAGGATGAGGAATGGCACCGTGGTCACGACGAGGACACCAGGGCCGGGACGATCTCGTGGATGCTCGGCGGCAAGCTCTCCCCGGCCTCCCAGGCGGTCGCCGGCGACATCGTCGCAATTGCGAACCTCGGCTCTGCGGAGACCGGCGACACCCTCTCCGACCCCGATCAGTCGGTCGTCGTCGAGCCGTGGACCTTCCCCCACCCACTGCTGCCGGTGGCGATCCGCGCGGCGACGAGCAAGGACGAGGACAAGCTCATGCGCGGCCTGTCGCGTCTCCAGGCGGAGAACCCCACGTCTCAGGTCATCGTCGACACCGAGACGGGGCAGCTGGTCCTGTGGACGATGGGCGATAGCCAGCTCGAGCTGCTGCTCGAAACCCTCAAGGAGCGCGACGGCGTCGAGGTCGACACGGAGCAGGTGCGCGTCGCCGTCCACGAGACTGTGCGCGCCAAGGCCCAGGGCACGGGGCGGCACGTCAAGCAGTCCGGCGGACACGGCCAGTATGCGATCGCCCACGTCACCATCGAGCCGCTCGGTGAGGGCGGCGGCTTCGAGTTCGTCGACGAGGTCGTCGGCGGCGCCGTGCCGCGACAGTTCATCCCGAGCGTCGAGAAGGGGATCCGCACCCAGATGGACCAGGGCGTCACCGGCTATCCGATGGTCGACATCCGGGTGCGACTCACCGGTGGCAAGGCGCACAGCGTCGACTCCTCGGACTCGGCGTTCCAGACGGCCGGAGCGCTCGCGCTCAAGGAGGCCGCCGCCGCCGCCGGGATCCAGCTCCTCGAGCCGATCGACGACGTCGCCATCACCGTCGACGACGACTTCGTCGGCGCGGTGATGAACGACCTCGCCTCCCGACGCGGTCGGGTGCGTGGCACCGAGCCCGCAGAGGACCAGGGTCGGACGACCGTGACGGCACACGTTCCGGCGTTCGAGCTGGTCCGGTACACGCAGGTCCTGCGCAGCCTCGGTCACGGATCGGGCACCTTCACCCGCACCCCGGACCACTACGCGCCGGCCCCGGCCGCGGTGCAGGAACGGCTCACAGACGCTGCGAGCTGAGGCGAGGACCACAACGTCACCTGCGGGCCACCCCCGGATCACGCCACACCCGTGACCACCGGGGGTGGCCTGCCGATGTAGGCGTACCCCATCGGTGTCGAGACGGTCCAGCCAGGCGCGCAGCTCGGCCTCATCGATGCTTCTCATGTTCATGCGGACAACGCTAAGAGTCACCAGATCCGCTGTCCCACAGCGACATCAAGGGTGACCAAGCGTGAATCTCGGTGCCCGGATGTGAACAACGGTGCCTGGTCGGCAGCGTGTGGATAAGGGCCCCGACAAGGCGTCTCACCTCGTCTACGGTCACGCCATGAGGATCCGGTTGGCCGTGTGGTCCGGCAGCACGAGCGCAACTCCGCGGCACCTGACCGTGACCACACCAGAGGGGTGTCCACCCGATGAGCTGCGCAGCGACCGGCTGGCCGCCCGGCTCAGCGACGCCCTCGGAGTGCCCGGCGACGCGCTGTGCGTGCGCGACCGGGTCCTCGACGACGCGGCCCTGCTCGGCCGGCCGCCGCTGCTCGACGGCGCCTCCGTTCGCTTGTTGGTGCGCAACTCATGGGCGCCGCTGCGCTCCGCACCACCGGCTGCGGCCACAGAGATCGCCGCCATCGGCGGACCCGACGCCGGCCGCACCCGACCGCTCACGGCCGGGACGCATACGGTCGGCCGGGCCGGCGCCGACTTGACGATCGGCGACCCCTCGCTCAGCCGCAGCCACCTGCGCGTCGATGTCGGCCCGGCGGGGGTGACACTGACCGACCTCGGTTCGGAGAACGGCACCCTCCTCGACGACGAACCGGCTCCAGACACCGCGACCGAGGTGCGCATCGGGGCGATCCTGCGACTCGGCCACACGACGCTCGCGATCCGTCACAGCCGGTCGCGTCCGGCGACGACCACGCCGCGCGGCGACGGCACCCTCCTGGTCAGTCGGTCTGGCGCACCGCCACCGCGGCCGCCGGTTGTCCGGATCGACGTCCCGCCCCACCCGGACCCACCGCCGCCCCGGCGCGTTCCCTGGCCCGCGGCACTCATCCCGCTGCCCATCGCCGGACTGCTCGCATGGCTCTTCGGTCCGCATCTGCTCCTGCTGGCGGTGATGTCGCCCCTGATGCTGCTGGGCTCCTACGTCTCCGACCGCATCGGGGCCCGCAAGGCCCATGCCCTGGCGCTTCGGGAGCACGTCACCGCCATGGAGGGGTGCGCCCGGGCGCGGGCCGCCGCCCTGACCGCCGAGCGGACGTGGCGGGAGAACGCCTACCCCGACCTGGCTGCCGTGGCACGCATCGCCTCGACACCGGGCACCGCTCTTTGGGGCAGGGCCCGCGGAGCTCCTCTGCTCGTCCGGCTGGGATACGGGCCGGTCGAGAGCAGTGTCACCTGGGTGGAGTCGGGGTCCGGCTCCCTCCTGCCCCTGGACCGGGCGCCAGCCACCCTTGACCTCTCTGCGTATGCGGGGCTCGCCGTAAGCGGTCCGCTCGTCGACCGCGTCGCTGACGGTCTCCTGGGTCAGCTCGTGACCCTGCACTCGCCCCACGACCTTGTCGTCCTCACGGACCGAACGGACTGGGCGCCGGCACCGCACGTGCGGGTCGGACAGGGCGCCGACGTGGTGCGGCTCGCCCGAGAGATGCTCACCGACAGGGCGGATCCTCCCGCGGGGCCGGAGCGGAAGACCTCAGCGGCCGTCGTTCTCGCGATCGACACCACGAGACTGTCGGGTGACGACGTCGAGGCCCTCACGGCCCTCATCCGCGAGTGCCCTGGCACCGGGGTGCACGTACTCCTCACCGGTGACCCGCTCTCGGCCGTCGGCGCCCACCTCGAGACCTCCGCCTCCGGCTGCGGGCTCCTGCGTCGCGCCGGACTCGACCCGATCGCTCTCACCGTCGACGGTGCAGCAGCGGAGTGGGCCGGCCGGGTCGCCACCGCGCTCGCTCCCCTGCGCGACACGACGGGTCACCCCGAAGACCTTCCCGCGCGTGTGTCGCTGACGGAGGCGCTCGACGAAGCCGGGCGCGAACAGAGTCTCGACGGCATCACCCGCCAGTGGGCGAGCGCCGACGACGGCGCCTGGGTGACCCTCGGCACGAGCGCGGGCGGGACCTATCGACTGGACCTGGCAGCGGCCGGTCCGCATGCTCTCATCGGGGGGACGACGGGTTCCGGCAAGTCCGAGCTCCTGCGGACCCTCGTCGTCTCCCTCGCCGCAGCGCACCCACCGGAGGACGTCGCAGTCGCCCTGGTCGACTACAAGGGCGGGTCGGCCTTCGCCGGGCTCGAGGCCCTCCCCCACATCGTCGGCGTCGTCACCGACCTCGACGGGGCGCTCACAGCCCGGGCGCTCACCTCCCTCAAGGCAGAGATCCACCGCCGCGAGCGTCTGTTCGGGCGGGCCGGAGCAGCCGACATCCTCGGCTACCGCGAGCACAGCCGACGGTCGGGCTCGGAGCTGCCACACCTCGCCCGACTCGTCATCGTCGTCGACGAGTTCCGCGCACTGGCCGACGAGCTGCCGGACTTCGTCACCGGCCTCGTGCGGCTCGCAGCGGTGGGACGGTCCCTCGGCGTCCACCTCGTCCTCGCGACCCAGCGCCCCGCCGGCGTCGTGACGTCCGACATGCGCGCCAACCTCGGCCTGCGCATCGCCCTGAGAGTCCGCGACCGCACCGACTCCCAGGACGTCATCGAGTCCGACGCCGCCGCCCGGCTGTCCCGGTCCACGCCGGGGCGCGCCCTCGTGCGGTGCGGCGCCGAGCCCCTCGTCGCCTTCCAGACAGCGACCGTCGACCCGGGCGACGCCAGCGCCGACCTCACCGTTGAGATCGCGTGGTCCGACGGCACCACGACGACACGCCGCTACCCGCTGGCGGCGGCGGACACACCCGCGGACATCGTGTCGACGATCGCGGCGGCAGCCCGAGGAGGACGACACCAGGCGCCCCCCTCGCCGTGGCTGCCGCCCCTGCCGGGGCGGGTCGCGTGGCACGAGGCGCATCCGTCTGGAGCGTGGGCACTGCACGACGACCCGGCCCGCCAACGCCAGGACCCCGTCCTCGTCGACCTTGCGACGATGCCGCACACCGCCATCGCCGGCGCGATCGGCTCCGGGCGTACGACCACCCTCCTCGCTCTGATCGCCGCCTCACTCGCGGCAGGGGGTGAGCGAACCCACCTCTACGCTCTCACCGATCCGACGGGGGCGCTCGCCCCGCTCGCGAGACTGCCGCACACCGGGGCCGTCGTCGACCGCTCGGACCCGGCGCAGGTCGCCGGCCTCGTCGACCGGCTCGCCGCGGTGGTCCGCGACAGGACGTCGGCGCCCGCGACGACCCGCCTCCTCCTGGTCGTCGACGGGTGGGACGTGCTCGCCGACGCGTGTGACGCCCTCGACCACGGCGCCCTCACCGACCGACTGCTCGCCACCCTGCGGGAGGGGTATGCGCTGGGCCTGCGGGCGATCATCACCGGAGACCGCAGTGTGCTCACCGGGCGCGTGGGGCGCACCCTGCCGGAGCGGATCCTCCTGCGTCCCGCCGACGCTGCGGACCTCGCGCTGGCCGGGATCTCCCCCGGGGCAGTCCCAGCCCCCTGGCCCCCGGGTCGGGCCATCCGGGTCGCGGACGGAGCCGAGCTCCAGGTCCTGCTGAGAACGCCTGACCGAGGCATGGCACCCGCCCCGCAGACGCCGCCCTGGCGGCTGACCGCCCTGCCCCAGCGCCTTGCGGTCGGGTCGCTGCCGTCAGCACCGGACGACAGGGTCGCGCTCGCCGTGAGCAGCCAGTCGGCCGATGCGGTCACCGTCGGCCAGCCGGGCCGTCGCCGCGTCCTCGTGATCGGCAGCGCCGGCGCCGGGCGTACCGGGACCCTGGCCACGATCGCAGCCCAGTCCGTCCTGGGCGGCCGGCGGGTCTGCGTCATCGGAGACCCGCACTCCCCGCTCGTCGAACGCCTCCACGAGGGACGGGTAGGCGTGGAGCGGCTGAGCTGGGACGCGCACGACGACCTGGTCGACCTGCGACGCGCACATGCCGACCTCGTCGTGCTCGCCGACGATGTCGACCGGTACGTCGAGTCACCGCTCGTCCCCGTGCTGGCCCAGATCGCCGACCTCGCCGAGCGGGACGGTGGGCTCATCGTCGTCGCGGGTGACGGGGCGGCTCTGGCGATGCGGGCGCGGGGGATCGGC
>JBHEPF010000088.1:0-4508 GCA_046260445.1 Dermatophilaceae bacterium
GGCCCTGGTCGCGTCCGGTGCAGTCCCCATCGCTCACGGCAACGACGGCGGAGGGTCGATCCGGATCCCGGCCGCGATCTGTGGGCTCGTCGGGCTCAAGCCGACCCGAGGGCGGTTGCGGCCGGACCAGTCGAACGAGGCGATGCCGGTGAAGATCGTCGCCGATGGCGTGCTCGCTCGCTCGGTGCGGGATGTGGCGAGATTCTTCGAGGCCGCCGAGCTGACCTACCGCAATCCAGCGCTACCTGCGATCGGCTCGGTCCAGGGCGGGCCCGTGCGGCGGCTGCGGATCGGGGTGACTCTCGACAGCTCGGCAGCGTCCGTCTCCGACGTAGCGACCCGGGAGGCGGTTGAGCGGACGGCGGAGCTGCTCAGCGGTCTCGGGCATGAGGTCGTCGAGCACGACCCGCAGATGCCGAGGACGTTCCGACGTGACTTCGAGGACTACTGGTCGCTGCTCGCGCTCGGTGTGGTCACGAGCGGCCGCCGGCTGTTCGGGTCGGATTTCGACACCGCGGCCCTCGACCCCTTGACCATCGGACTCGCGCGGCGGGCCAGGCACCGGATCGCGAAGATGCCGCTCGTCATCGCCCGGCTCGCCGCCTCCGGCCGGGTCTACGAGAAGTCGTTCTCCGACGTCGACGTCGTCCTCTCGCCGGTGCTCTGTCACACGACCCCACGCATCGGTCACCTCAGTGCCGATCTCGGCTTCACCCAGCACTTCGAGCGGCTCACCGCCTACGCCGGCTTCACGCCCTGGCACAACGCGACCGGTGCGCCGTCGATGTCGGTTCCGGCCGGGCTGACCCATGACGGACTGCCCATCGGGGTGATGTTCTCCGCGCGCAAGGGCGATGAGCGACGTCTGCTCGAGGTCGGCTACGAGATCGAGGAGGCTGCGCCGTTCCCGAGGATCCAGGACCTCGGGCCGGCCGTCGGCTAGATGCGCGAGGCCGCGCTCAGGCCTCCGGGACGTGCGCCTCGATCTCGGCGAGCCAGGCCCGGCCCGAGACGTCGGACGGCATCCTCCAGTCGCCGCGCGGGGAGAGCGAGCCGCCGGCGACGACCTTGGGGCCGTTCGGCAGTGCCGAGCGCTTGAACTGGTTGGCGAAGAACCGTCGCACGAACACCTGCAGCCAGGAGCGGATCGTGGCGAGGTCGTAGGCGATGTGGTCGGCCTCGGGGTACCCGGGCGGCCACGCGCCGACCGACACATCCCGCCACCCGTGCCACGCCAGGAACGCGATCTTGCTCGGGCGGTACCCGCGCCGGAGGACGTAGAAGAGCGAGAAGTCGTGCAGCGCATACGGACCGATGGAGTCCTCCGTCGACTGCGGCTTCTCCCCGTCGGCGGTCGGGATGAGCTCGGGGCTGATCTCGGTGTCGAGGACCGACTGGAGCGTCTCGTTGACGCGGTCCTCGGGGAACTGCTCGGACGAGATGACCCAGCGGATGAGGTGCTGGATGAGCGTCTTGGGGACGCCGGCGTTGACGCCGTAGTGGCTCATCTGGTCGCCGACTCCGTAGGTGCACCAACCGAGCGCCAGCTCGGAGAGGTCGCCGGTGCCCAGGACGATGCCGCCGCGCTGGTTGGCGGCGCGGAAGAGGAGGTCGGTGCGCAGTCCGGCCTGGACGTTCTCATAGGTCACGTCGTAGACGGGCTCGCCCTCTCCCGCCGGGTGGTCGAGGTCGCGCAGCATCTGCGTCGCGAGCGGGGTGATCGCGATCTCCTCGAAGGTGCAGCCGAGCGCCTCGGAGAGGACCTGCGCGTTGGACTTCGTGTGCTCGGTCGTCGCGAAGCCCGGCAGCGTGAAGGCGAGGATGTGCGTGCGGGGCAGCCCGAGCCGGTCGCAGGCCTTGGCCGCGACGATGAGCGCGTGCGTGGAGTCCAGGCCGCCGGAGACGCCGATGACGATCTTCGGGGTGCGCTCCCGGTCGACCTGGCCGCCGGCGGGTGAGCCGCCGATCGCGCGCAGCCGCTGCTCGAGCCCGTGGACCTGGATGTTGTAGCCCTCGTAGCAGTCCTGCGCCAGGCGCTCCGGGTCGTCCGGCACGAACGGGAAGCGGTCGACGTGGCGCCGCAGCCCGAGATCCTCTCGCGGGGGGTCGAGGGTCACCTCGAGGATCCGGTATGCGGTGCCGTCCGCATACCCGATGGACGCAGTCCTCCGGTTCTCACTCTTGCGGTTGTCGTCGAAGGAACCCTGGCGGATCCGCTCCTGCCGGAGCCGGTCGAGGTCGATGTCGATGACGGTCCGCTGGGCGGACTCGGGGAAGCGTTCGCTCTCACCGAGCAGGTCGCCCATCTCGTAGACCATCGTCATCCCGTCCCAGGACAGGTCGGTGGTCGACTCGCCCGACATGGCCGCCGCATAGAGGAAGGCGGCGTTGCAGCGTGCGCTCGTCGAGCGCGCGTGCACGTGTCGGTCCTCGTCGCGGCCGATCGTCACGGGCGAGGCGGAGAGGTTGAGCAGCACGCTCGCCCCGGCCAGCGCGGCGCGGTGGCTCGGCGGGATGGCGACCCACATGTCCTCGCAGACCTCGACGTGCATCGTCAATCCGGGGACGTCGACGGCCTCGATGAGCAGGTCCGGCCCGAAGCAGAGGTCGCCGTCCTCGTCCGCCCCCGGCCAGTGCGGGCGGTGGAGGAACTGTCCGGCGGTGTCGTCGCCGGCGGCGAACCAGCGCTTCTCATAGAACTCGCGGTAGTTCGGGATGAACGACTTGGGCGCGACCCCGATGACTACGCCGCCGTGGATGACGACTCCGCAGTTGTAGAGCCGGGCCCCGTGCCGCAGCGGCGCGCCGACGACGATGACCGGGAGAAGGTCTGCGCTCGCCTCGGCGAGCGAGACGATCGCATCGTCGACCGCGTCGAGGAGGACGTCCTGCATGAACAAGTCGTCCACCGCATACCCACTCAGCGACAGCTCGGGGAAGAGCGCGACCACGACACCCTCGTCGTGGCAGAGCCGGACCTGCTCGAGGATGCGCTCCGCGTTGGTCGCCGGATCGGCGAGCGCGACGGGCACTGTGCAGGCCGCGACCCGCGCGAAGCCCTGGTCGTAGATCGAGGAGAAGCTCACGCGTCGCAGTCTGGCACGGGACCCGGCCGCGAGGGTGGGCTCAGCGGTAGGTCTGCGGCGGCGGGGTGCTGCTTCCCTGACCGGACCGGCCGTCGTCCCGACGCTTGCGGTTCTGGTACATCCGCCAGCCGGCGGCGGCCAGGGGAGCGAGTCGGATCAGTCGAAAAAGCATAGGAACCTCCTGTGATCTGCGGTGATGTCCGCAGTGAGCATGAGCTCCACCCTGACACAGTGCCAACCTGTGCAGCGGGTCTAGGGTCGCTCGTATGACTGAACGACCTGGCGAGCGGCCTGCTCAACGACCCGTCCGGATCGGGGTGCAGCTGCACCCGCAGCATGCGGACTACGCCCGGATCCGGGAGCGGCTGAGCGAGGTCGAGGACATGGGCGTCGACATCGCGTTCAACTGGGACCACTTCTTCCCGTTGTACGGCGAGCCGGACGGCGAGCACTTCGAGTGCTGGACGATGCTCGGGGCCTGGGCGGAGCAGACGAGCCGGATCGAGATCGGCGCGCTGGTCACCTGCAACGCGTATCGCAACCCGGACCTCCTCGCCGACATGGCGCGCACGGTCGACCACATCAGCGGGGGTCGGCTCATCCTCGGACTCGGCTCGGGGTGGTTCGAGCGTGACTTCGACGAGTACGGCTACGAGTTCGGCACGGCCGGTGGGCGGCTCAACGACCTCCGCGACGCCCTGCCGCGGATGAAGGAGCGCTTCGCCCGGCTCAACCCGGCCCCGGCGCGCGACATCCCGGTTCTCATCGGCGGAGGAGGAGAGCGCAAGACGCTGCGTATCGTCGCCGAGCACGCGCACATCTGGCACACCTTCGCGCAGGGGGACGAGCTGCGGCACAAGCTGGGGGTGTTGGGTCGGCACTGCGCCGACGTGGGTCGCGACGTGAGCGAGATCGAGGTGTCCGTCGGGGTTGGTGGTCGCGGGCGGGAGGGCCGGCAGCCGGCGGCGCCGCAGGACGAGGGGCAGCCGCTCCGCGATCTCGGCGCAAGCCTGTTCACTATCGGCATCGGCGGCCCGGACTACGACCTCTCCGTCGTCGAGCCGTGGCTGCGGTGGCGGGGCGAGCTCAACGGCTAGACATGCCCGGCACTCCCGAGCGGCCCGCGATCTTCTTCGCCGATGCAGCGGAGTTCCGGGCGTGGCTCGAAGCGAACCATGACACCGAGACCGAGCTGTGGATGGGACTGTTCAGGAACATGTCGCTGACCGCGGACTGACGTGGGGAGGCCGGACCCGACACGGAGGTGGTCGCGTCAGGGATCCCAGCGGGTGATTCCCGAGGGGCAGGTCTGGGCCTACACGGAAGACGGCACCGGTCGACAGGTCAGGGTCGTCCCGCGCAACACTCCGATCGCCTGGTGACGAGCGGATTCCTCGGCCCCGGGACCCTTCCGGAAGGGAG
>JBHEPF010000102.1:0-11249 GCA_046260445.1 Dermatophilaceae bacterium
AGCGTAAGGAGCTCAACAGCCTGGTCGCCGCCTATGCCCGCAAGACGGGCGACCCGCACGCCTCGATCCACCTCGACCTGCGCCGTGCCTCCGGCGGCCCGGAGGTGCCGTCGGCGACGTCGGAGCAGGTGACCGACCGGATCGAGACGATCCGGCGCTGGTTCGTCGGGCGGCGCTGACCCTCGGTGGGTCCGTCGCCGGCTAGACGAGGTGGCACTCGACGTACTCGTTCGCGGTCCTCGCGAGACGAGTGTCCCGGGCGAACAGCGGTGCATCCAGGGCTTCGGCGACCGAGACGTAGGCGGCATCGTAGGCCGAGAGGCGGTGACCGAGGACAAGCATCCTCCCTCTAGACCGGATGCAACCATCATGCGCCTCTGATCTCGGAGGTGTTGCTCAGGCTGGCGCGGTCACCGGCGGCCCGGCCCGAGTACCAGCCCTCGGCCTCGAGGCGGGCGCGGGAGCGGATGGTCCGTGTGCCCGGGAACCGCTCCCGGACGGAGGTCTCGACTGCCTCCTCCCGGTCGGCGAGGAGGCGGACGATGTCGGTGCTCGGTCCCGTGCCTGGTCCGGTGCTCGACCCTGGCGAGAGGTCGCCCGGGCCGCCTGGATGGAGGTGCGCCGGGACGTGCTCCTCGCTCGCCGCGCGGGTCTCCGCCTCGCTCACCTGGGCCAGCCGCTCCGCAACGCGGTGCGTGAAGCCGGTGAGGAAGCTGCGACGGAACGTGCGGGCGTTGACGCCCGGATGGCTCGCCCGATGACCCTGCATCGACACCATCGCCTGGACCAGGAGAGAGGCGAAGAGCATCTCGACGGTTCTCCGGTCGACGTCGAAGCCGACGACCGTGGCGAAGCCGAAGTGGTCGTGCCAGACGGCCTTGCATCGGTTAGCCCGGCCGACCGCCGAGAGCAGGGAGAACTTGTCCCGCGCATACGGCGCCGGGATGGGCACCCGGACCGCACCCGGTCCGGACGCTGAGGGGGTCTCGGTCGTGGCCTCGAGGACGGCGCGGTCGATGCTGTGCCGGGTCATGAGCGAGTGGGCCGCCGCCGTGAACGCCTCCGCCTCCGCCTCGAAGGGCGTGGACTCGGCCTTGGCCAGCATCATCCGCACCTTGGTGAGCAGGCGCTCGTCGACATCGACGGGTGTGCGCGACGAAGCGACCTGACCCGGTCGCGGACCCAGCCGTTCCAGCGGCGGCAACCGGTCGAGCGCGAGCGCGAGGATGCCGTAGGACGCGCTCACGGCAGGCCAGCCCCCGGCGGTGCTCTCGGCGCGGGCCACGAGATGGCTCGTCTCCGAGGGCCACCATACGGTCGCCGACACCTCGGCCAGCTGCGCCTGCCAGCGGTCGTCGACCGTGCCCGGGGCGTAGCGGGCCAGGTCGGCGGCCATGGCATCACCGAGCACCTTGACGGTGAGCGGGTCCCAGTGCCGGGTGACATAGGAGTGCAGGTCACCCGGCTGCCAGCCGGCGTCCCACGCCTCACTGAGCAGCTCGTCCAGCCTGCGGGCGCGCTCCTGAGCCGTCGTCTTCATCGCCGCGGTCGGCATCGTCCCCTCCTGATGGTCGGATCTGCGTGGGGACCACTCTGGCAGTCCCCGCCGACAGGCTCAGCAGGTTATCCACATCACTCGGGATGCGTCACTGCGTCGGTCTCGGCCGTCGCGGCGACGAGCGGGCCGGTGCGGTAGCCGATCCGCTCGGCGAGGGCGATGAGGGTGTTCGCGCGGGTGACGTGCCGGTCGTCGAGGATGGCGTCCAGGACCCGTTGGAGGTCGGCGTTGTCGCGGGCGACGACGCGCAGGACGAGGTCGCCGGAGCCGGTGATGGTGTGCGCCTCGAGCACCTCCGGGATCGCGGACAGGTGCTCGACGACGGCTGCGTGACCCTTGCCCTGGCGGATCTCGACGGTGCAGAACGCCGTGACCGGGTAGCCGAGCGCACCGGGGTCGATCGTAGGAGCGAAGGAGCGGATGACGCCGCTGCGGGTGAGCCGGTCGATTCGGGCCTGCACCGTGCCACGCGCCACCCCGAGCTCGCGGGAAGCGCCCAGGACGCCGATGTGAGGGTCGTCGGCGAGGAGGGCGAGGAGACGGCGGTCGAGAGCGTCGATCCGCCGAGTAATGGTCATGTTGCCCAGAGTAGGCGAGAGTCGCGCATACACAATGAGCAATGTGACCAGCGTGTTGGCGCTCCCTTGCCCATGGGGGTGACCGGCGGCACAGTGGTCGGTTATGACTGCGACGACGCCCGTGTCCCGAACCGCCACCCATGACGCCGCCGAGGTGGCCCGCCACCTCACCGCGAGCGAGCACCAGGCCGGCCTCACCGCCGCGGAGCTGGCGCAGCTCGTGGGCCTCGTCGAGCACGACGAGAGCAAGGACCTCTTCCCCGTCACCGGCTGGGACGCCGTCGTGTTCATCGTCGGCAACGCCACCCAGGCCGCGCACTACTACCAGAGCGTGTGGGGGATGGAGCTCGTCGCCTACACCGGCCCCGAGCACGGCATGCGCGACCACAAGGCCTACGTCCTGAAGTCCGGGTCGATCCTCTTCGTCGTCAAGGGCGCCGTGACCCCGGACAGCCCCCTCGTCGGCCACCACGCCGCGCACGGTGACGGGGTCGTCGACATCGCCCTCGAGGTCCCGGACGTCGACGCCTGCATCGAGCAGGCCCGCCGCGCCGGAGCCACGATCGTGCAGGAGACGCAGGCCCTCACCGATGAGCACGGGACGGTCAAGGTCGCGGCGATCGCCGCATACGGGGACACGCGGCACAGCCTCGTCCAGCGTGAGGTGGACGGGGTCCGCTACGCCGGCCCCTACCTGCCCGGCTACGTCGAGGCGAGCTCGAGCTTCGTCAAGCGCGAGGGGGCGCCGAAGCGGCTGTTCCAGGCGCTCGACCACGTCGTCGGCAACGTCGAGCTCGGCATGATGGACGAGTGGGTCTCGTTCTACAACCGGGTCATGGGGTTCGTCAACATGGCCGAGTTCATCGGTGACGACATCGCGACCGACTACTCCGCACTCATGAGCAAGGTCGTCGCCAACGGCAACCACCGGGTCAAGTTCCCGCTCAACGAGCCGGCGATCGCCAAGCGCAAGAGCCAGATCGACGAGTACCTCGAGTTCTACGGCGGTCCCGGCGCCCAGCACCTCGCGCTCGCGACGAACGACATCCTGCGGACCGTCGACGAGCTGCTCAAGGAGGGTGTGGAGTTCCTCGACACCCCGGACTCGTACTACGACGACCCCGAGATGCGCGAGCGCATCGGGAAGGTGCGCGTCCCGATCGAGGAGCTGAAGAAGCGGCGCATCCTCGTCGACCGGGACGAGGACGGCTACCTGCTGCAGATCTTCACCAAGCCGCTCGGGGACCGTCCGACCGTCTTCTTCGAGATCATCGAGCGGCACGGTTCGCTCGGGTTCGGCAAGGGCAACTTCAAGGCGCTCTTCGAGTCGATCGAGCGGGAGCAGGCCAAGCGCGGCAACCTCTGACCTGCGGGCGGTGCACCCCGGATCGGGACGGTCCGGGGCATGCTCCGCCGCGTGAGACCCTTGCGGTATGACCGATGACCGTCCCGTGACCCCGGCGCGCCCGGAGCGGGCAGGCTGGTTCGAGGACCCCGACGACCCCGAGCAGCTGCGCTACTTCGACGGGATCCTCTGGACGAAGAACACGACTCCGCGGCGCACGATCTGGACCAGGACGGAGACTCCGGGCGCGACCTCGGCCCCGGTCGCGCCGTCGGTGGGGACCGAGCCGGCCCCGACCGCGACCTCGCAGCCGACCGGGCCCTACGGCTACCCCCAGGCCCCGGTCGGACAGCCCACCGCCCAGCAGGATCCGCAGCAGCAGTGGCCGCCGCCGCAGTCTGCTCAGCCGAACGCCTACGGAGCCTCCGCCTACCAGCCGGGGCACGCGGCCGGTCCGCACACCGCCGATGGCGCGCCCCTGGCGAGCATCCCCGCCCGTCTCGCCGCGTGGCTGCTCGACTCGATGATCACGTGGACCGTCGGTCTCGTGATCGGTGGCCCGCTGTTCTGGCTCGGTCTCGGCAACTATCCCCAGGTCGTCGCCGAGGCACTGCGCGCGGGCTCGACCGACGCCGCGGCGCTCGCCGAGCGGATCCAGTTCGACATGGTCTGGATCGGCGCCTTCGCGGTGGTCCAGCTCATCATCGGGGTCGGCTACCACACCCTCTTCCTCAGCCGGACGGGCGCGACCCCGGGCAAGAGGGTCGCCGGCATCAGCGTGCGCCTGGCCGAACGCCCGGGCGTGCTCTCCGGTGCGGATGCGCTGCGTCGTTCGGCCCTGCGGCCCGCGCTCTGGCTCTTCACCTACACGCCGGTCATCAGCCTGTTCGCGATGCCGCTCAGCGTCTTCGACGCCGTCTCGGCCCTGTGGGACCCGAAGCGGCAGACCCTGCACGACAAGATCGGGCGCACCGTCGTCGTGCGCGGCCCGCAGGAGCGGCGCAGCCGCTAGCGGGCCGGGCGGACCGTCCCGATGCACTCCCCGAGACCGATGCGGGTGCCGCCGGCGCCGCGTGCGGTGGCCCGCATGACCACCGTGTCGCCGTCCTCGAGGAAGGTCCGCTCGCTGCCGTCGCCGAGCGTGACCGGCTCATGGCCGTTCCACGACAGCTCGAGGAAGGAGCCGCGCGTGTCCGTCGCCGGCCCGGACACCGTGCCCGACCCGAAGAGGTCACCGGGGCGGATGGTCGCACCGTTGACGGTCAGGTGCGCGAGCATCTGCGCCGGTGACCAGTACATGTCCCGGTATGCGGGCCGCGAGACGACCGTGCCGTTCCACTCGACCTCGTAGTCGATGTCGAGACCGTATGCGGTGCTCGCCCCGTCCTCGGTCGGATCACCGCGCAGATAGGGCAGCGGCTGCGGGTCCTGACCGGGGAGCGGGACGCGGGCCGCCCGCAGCGCCTCCATCGGCACGACCCAGGCCGAGATGGACGTCGCGAAGGACTTGCCGAGGAAGGGGCCGAGGGGGACGTACTCCCAGGCCTGGATGTCGCGGGCCGACCAGTCGTTGAGGATCACGACGCCGAAGAGGTGCTCGTCGGCGTCGGTGAGCGGGACCGGCTCACCGAGCTCGCTCGCGCCACCGACGACGAACCCGAGCTCGGCCTCGATGTCGAGCCGCTGTGAGGGACCGAAGGTCGGTGTGTCGACGGACGGAGGCTTGCGCTGGCCACTCGGACGGACGATGTCGGTGCCGGAGACGACGACGGTGCCGGCCCGGCCGTGGTAGCCGATCGGCAGGTGCTTCCAGTTGGGCGTGAGCGGCTCCGAGTCGGGGCGGAAGATGCGGCCGAGGTTGGTCGCGTGGTGCTCGCTGGCATAGAAGTCGACGTAGTCCGCGACCTCGATCGGCAGGTGCATCGTCACGTCCTCGAGTGCAACGAGGTGCGGCCGGACGGCGTCGCGGTAGCGGTCGTCGGTGAGGATCTCGGTGATCCACTCCCGGGCCGCCCGCCAGGCCGCCGCGCCTTGCGCGAGGAAGGGGTTGAGCGAGCTCGCCCGCCAGACCATCGCCGACTCCATCCCGGCGCCCTCGGCGGTGGGGGCGAGGTCGAGGACGTGCTCCCCGATCCGGACCCCGACCCGGGCTGCGGACCCGGCGGTGGAGAACACTCCGTAGGGCAGGTTGGCGATGCCGAAGGGATGGTCGTCGGGCAGGTCGAGCCAGGTCATGGACCTCAGTCTATGGACCGGCACCGACGAAGGGACCGGTCCCGACCAGCGTCGATAGAGTGGGGAGGACTCCTGCACACCGACTCCCACAAGGACGTGGACCGTGGCGCACTACCAGGCGATGGGCAGCATCCCGCCCAAGCGACACACCCAGCATCAGGTGCCCTCCAAGGGCCGCACGCCCCGCCAGGGCGGCCTCTTCTACGAGGAGCTCATGGGGGAGGAGGGGTTCTCCTCGGACTCCTCGCTGCTCTACCACCGCTACATCCCCTCCACGATCAGCGGGGCACGCGAGTGGACCGTGGGCGACATGACGACCACGCCCAACCAGCCGCTCCTGCCGCGCCACCTGCGCCTGCACGACCTCGGGCAGCCCAAGGACATCCGCAGCACCGACGCCGTCACCGGTCGGCGGCTCGTCATGGGCAACGGGGACGTGCGGATCCTCTATGTCGTCCCGGGGTCCGACTCGCCGTGGTACCGCAACGCGATCGGTGATGAGTGCGTCTACGTCGAGCGCGGCTCGGGCCGGGTGGAGACCGTGTTCGGCTCGCTCGAGGTGGGGGAGGGCGACTACGTCGTCATCCCGCGTGCGACGACGCACCGCTGGCTGCCGAAGCGCTCGCGCAAGAACCCGTTGCGCCTCTATGTCGTCGAGGCCAACAGCCACATCGCGCCGCCGAAACGCTATCTGTCCAAGTACGGCCAGCTCCTCGAGCACAGCCCGTACTGCGAGCGGGACCTGCGACTGCCGGTCGGCCCGCTCCTCGCCGAGGACATCGGCGCCGAACCCGAGGAGCCGACCAACGTCTACATCAAACACCGCGGCTCCGGCCCGGGCGGGGTCGCCGGGACGATCCATACGCTGCCCTTCCACCCGCTCGACGTCGTCGGCTGGGACGGGTGCCTCTACCCCTACGTCTTCAACATCTCCGACTACGAGCCGATCACGGGACGGGTGCACCAGCCACCGCCGGCGCACCAGGTGTTCGAGGGCTGGAACTTCGTCATCTGCAACTTCGTGCCCCGCAAGGTCGACTACCACCCGCTCGCCATCCCCGTGCCCTACTACCACTCCAACGTCGACAGCGACGAGGTGATGTTCTACGTCGACGGCGACTACGAGGCGCGCAAGGGCTCGGGCATCGGCAAGGGCTCGATCTCGCTCCATCCCGGCGGCCATCCCCACGGGCCGCAGCCGGGCGCCATGGAGGCCTCTCTCGGCGTCGAGCGCTTCGACGAGCTCGCCGTCATGGTCGACACCTTCCGGCCGCTCGAGCTCGGCGAGGCCGGCCGGGCCGTCGACGACGGCGTCTACGCGAGCTCGTGGTCCCGCGGCTGGGGCATTGAGGACTGAGTCGCCGACTGACCGTACGCTGAACCGGTGACCGTCACCGCCACCCCGGATCTCGAGGAGATCGTCGACGCCGACGCAACGGTGCTCCCCGACACCCCCTGGATCACCCTGGTCTGGAACGACCCGGTCAACCTCATGACCTACGTGACCTACGTCTTCCAGACCTACTTCGGCTACTCGCGGGACAAGGCGGAGAAGCTCATGATGGACGTCCACGTCGAGGGCCGGGCGGTCGTCGCGCACGGGTCGCGTGAGGAGATGGAGCGCGACGCCGAGGCGCTCCAGGGCTACGGACTCTGGGCGACCTTCCAGAAGGACGACTGATGGCCCGCGCCTTCAAGGTCCGGCAGGTCAGTGTCGGTGGCCGCAAGCAGCCGCGGTATGCCGCGCGCCTCGATGCGAGCGAGCGCGCCCTGGTCGCGGGGCTGATGGGGCAGGTCGCCGAGCTCATCGAGGTCCCCACCGCCGCGCCGGCGCCGATCCGGAGCGAGCGCCCTGGGGATCGTGACTTCGAGGACATCGTCGCCCGGCTCGGGATGAGCATCGGACCCGACGACGCCGACTCTGCCGGGGAGGCCGGGACCAGGGCCGAGCGACCGGGCCACGTCTCGGACGTCGAGGACCCCGCCATCCGGCGCCTCTTCCCCATCGCCAACCGCAGCGACGCCGACGCGGCGGCCGAGTTCGCCCGCCTCAGCGAGACCGGCCTGCGCCAGCGCAAGCGCGACAACCTGCTGCGCAGCGCCGCGCTTCTCGAGGGTGCGGACTCCCTCGAGCTGACGGCCGGGGACGCCAACGCCCTGCTCGTCGCACTCACCGACGTGCGCGTCGTGCTCGGCGAGCGGATGGGGCTGCGCACGGACGACGATGCCGCGGAGCTCGACCTCGTGGCGCGCGACCTCGACGAGGACGACCCGCGGCTGCACTTCGTCCTCGTCTACGACTTCCTCACGTGGCTTCAGGAGTCGCTCGCGCTGGCGCTGCTGCGTGGAGTTCCCGCGGAAGGCACCCGGGGGGAGTAGACCGCGAGGTCGCTGCCGACGGCGACGAGGGGCTCGGCACCGGGCGTCTCCCTGATCGCGTGGGCCAGGGCCGCGGCCGCGTCGACACCGGCCGTCAACCGCTCGTGGTATCGGGCCGATGCCGCCGCAGAGGCCTCGTCCGAGATGGGAGCCACCGCGGCCACGACACAGCGCACCCCGAAGGACAGCAGGGCGGCCGTCATCCCGAGCGTCTCGCCGCCGACCCGCACCCTCGACTGGCCGACGTCGCACGCAGAGAGGATGACGTGTTGGGCCCGCACCTCGTGGGCGAGCTCGTGGGCGAAGAGCGGCCCGTCATGCAGGCGCAGCGACGAGAAGAGCGGGTTGTCTCCCGCGTGGTGGCCATGGGCGGCCACGTGGACGATGTCATCGCGGGCGAGGCCCGCTGCGACCTCCTGGCTGGTCGAGCCGTGCTCCGGGAGCTCGACGCGGGCACCATGGCGGGACCAGAGCCGGTCGATGCGCACGGCCTCCGCCCCCGCGTCAACCAGGCCGGGCCCCGTGTGGACGCTCACCCGCCCGACCCGGAGAAGGTCGCTGCCGCGGTACCGGGCCCACCGGGTCGCCGACGGCGTGACGGTGACGGGTCGGTGCTCCAGCCGGGTCAGCGCGGCCCACGGCACGGCGTGCAGGGTCGCGTTCGGCGCGATGACGAGCCGCTCGCACGCATCGATCTCGGTCGCGAGGGGTCCGATGAGCAGCTCCCCGAGCCGCTCACTCGACTCACGCAGCGCCTGGCGCAGCATCGCGTGCAGGGCCGGCTCCCGCGCGGCGAAGGCTCCACCCCGCAGGTCGCGGCGGGTCGTCTCGACCTGTGCCGCGACCTCGTCGCGGGTGCCGACCCGGCGCAGGACGCCGTCGCCGGAGGAGTCGGCGAGGGCCGCATACACGTATCCGCCGGTCTCGGCGAAGGTGAGGTATGCGGTGCCCCGCTCCACCGTCGTCAAGAGCCGGACGTGGGTCATGGTCTCGGTGGGGACGCCGGAAGCCTGTGGCCGGTCGTGGCGCCAAGCCCGTGCAGCGATGTCGCGCTGCAGCTCTGCGATGCGAGCCTCCCGCAGGGCAGGGTCGGTCTCGGCGGCAGGGCTCACCGCAGAGGACAACCACCGCAGCTCCTGCAGCAGTGCCGTGGTCTCCGGGTCGCGGGTGAGGCGCAGCTCGTGGGCCCGCGCCGAGGCGGCTCGCCACCGCTCGATGGTGTCGATGCAGGCCCCGACCGATCCGGACTCGACCGACCGGGCGAGGTCGAGCTGGGCGAGCCGGACGGCGTGCTGTGCCAGGGCGGCCCGCAGCTCCAGGCTCTGCACCGCGCTCTGAGCGGTCACCAGGATCTCGCTCGCCGCACGCGCAGCGGCGGCGAACCCGCGGTCGTCGCCGGTCTCGTGCGCGACACGGGCTCGAAGGTAGTGCTTGTGCAGCTGGACCGGCAGCCGCAGCATCGGACTGGGCGCGAGCCGGTCGAGCTCGGCGCGGGCGCGCTCGGGACGGCCACCGATGGACTCCGCCTCGGCGACGAGCAGCGTGGCCTCCACCTCTTCGGCGGTGCGCGGCGTGACGGCGCGATACCGGGTGGCGGCCGCGAAGGCCCGCTCGAGTGGGCGTCCCTCGCCGAGGTCGAGACCCGCGAGGAACAGCTCGGCCAGAGCCTGCCGAGACTCCGCCTGACGGGTCCGGAAGGCGGCGACCGCCTGTCGTGCTCGGCGGCGGGCCCCGGCACGATCCTCGCGCAGCAGCGCACAGCGGGCGAGGTCGAGGAGGATGTCCCCCTCGTCGAGGCGATGCTCGGCGGCGCGGGCGTCGTCCAGCGCCGTGCGCAACAGCTCGCCCGCCTCGTCGACGAGCCCGGCATCCATGAGCGCCTCGGCATGGTCGAGCTGGGCCCGGTCCCGGGTCACCTCGACCGGCATCGCGTCGGCCTCGGTCATGAGGGCCAGCGCACGCGGGACATCCCCCGCGACGTAGTGAACGCACCCGAGGTTGTGGGTGGCCTTGAACAGGTGTGCCTCGAGGTGATGCTGTGCCGCGATGGTGCGCGCCCGGTCCAGGTGGGTGACGGCGTCGTCGAGGTCTCGAAGCGAGAGGTCGGCGTAGCCGAGGGTGATGAGGGTCGAGCACTGCTCGAGCGGGCCGAGGTGCTCGAAGAGGGCGACGGCCTCCAACAGCTCCTCGCGGGCGGCTGCCCAGCTGCCGGAGCGGGCATCGAGGACGCCCTGCTGGATGTGGGTGAGGGCGACGAGGTCGCGCGTGTCGGCGCTGCGGGCCCGGGACCGGGCGTCGGCGAGGAGGGACGCGGCCGCCGCATACCCCTCCAGCTCCAGGGCCGTGAGGGCTCTGGTGACATCGACACGGATGAGCAGCCGGGTCGCCGGACCGTCGTCCTCGGTGGAGGCGGCATCGAGCAGGTCCCGCGCGGCGGCGAGGGCCTGCGCGGCCGCGCGGAAGTCGCCGAGGTCGTTGTGTCGCCTGCCCTCGGTCCAGAGCCGCTCAGCCCGTTCCAGGTCGTCGATGAGGTCCCGCCCTCAGAGCTCGATGGTCGGGGTGATGACCGGTCGTGCGCTCGGGTCGTCGGTGCGGCGGAGGACGAAGTGCACGAGACCGCGTTCGACCGCGGCGAAGCCGAACCTTCCGGAGGCGTCGACGTGGGTGGTGCGGGAGCGGTGCCGCTCCCGCAGCTCGACCTCGACGGAGGCCTCGGAGACCCAGCCGCTGACCCGGACCCGGTCCTCGTCGCCGGTCTCGATGTCGATCATCGCGCTGAGTGAGCCGCTCGTGAAGGTCACCGTGCTCGCGCGCTCGTAGGAACGCACCCCGGACCCGGCCAGGCTCTCCTCCGAGATGCGGGCGACCTCGGCCTCGAGGGAGGCGACCGTCATCGCGAAGCGGATCCGCTCGGTCAGGCCGCCGGGTGGGGGGTCGCCGGCGCTCCACAGCGCGCGCAGCTCGGAGAGCACCCGTTCGTCGGTCTCGTCCAGCGCGGCGGCCGCAAGCCGGTCCAGGTCGTCTGCGTGTGTCATGAGAGGTCTCCGGTCTCATAGGCGGGGTCGAGCACGAGGGCGGCCCGCAGGGCCGCCAGACAACGACCGCGCGTCGGGCCGATGCTGCCCACGGGCATGCCGAGGGCGGCTGCGATGGC
>JBHEPF010000148.1:0-4762 GCA_046260445.1 Dermatophilaceae bacterium
TCCGAGGGCACGGTCACACCGCGATGGGTGCGGGGATGTTCGGGTGCGCCTCGTACCCGACGAGCTCGAAGTCCTCGATCTCGTACTCGTCGATGGCTGCTCGCGGACTGATCCGCATCGTCGGCAGCGCCATCGGCTCACGCGTCAGCTGCAGGCGGGCCTGCTCGACATGGTTGGAGTATAGGTGCGCGTCCCCCAGGGTGTGCACGAAGTCGCCTGGCTCCAGATCACAGACCTGCGCCACCATCAAGGTGAGCAGCGCATACGAGGCGATGTTGAACGGGACGCCCAGGAAGATGTCCGCCGACCGCTGGTAGAGCTGGCAGGAGAGGCGGCCGCGGCCGCCGGGCTCGGTGGCGGGGGCGACGTAGAACTGGAACATCGTGTGGCACGGGGGGAGTGCCATGTCGTCGACGTCCGCGACGTTCCACGCCGAGACGATGTGGCGGCGGCTGTCCGGGTTGGTGCGGATCGCCTCGATGACCTTGGCGATCTGGTCGACACTGCGGCCGTCGGGGGTCGGCCAGGAGCGCCACTGGTAGCCGTAGACCGGGCCGAGGTCGCCGTTCTCGTCGGCCCACTCGTTCCAGATCCGGATGCCGCGCTCCTGCAGCCAGTGCACGTTGGTGTCGCCGCGCAGGAACCACAGCAGCTCGCCGATGATCGAGCGCAGGTGAAGCTTCTTCGTCGTGAGGACCGGGAAGCCCTCGGAGAGGTCGTAGCGCATCTGGTAGCCGAACACCGACCGCGTCCCCGTCCCCGTGCGGTCCGACTTGTCGACCCCGTGGGTGATGACGTGGTCGAGCAGGTCGAGGTACTGACGCATGGGTCGACAGTACAAGGCCCACGGTCAGGGCTGGGTCAGCGAAGCCCACCCGCCGGCAGCGGAGTCTTCAATGAGGGCGGCGATGATGGAAGGGGTCTTATCGCAATAAACGAAACATGCTACGTTTGTTGCGAAAGAGAGGTCGATCATGGTTACACACGCTCTTGAGCAGCAGACGTACCTGCCGGAACAGCCCGAGCAGGTAGCAGAGGTCTTCAACTTCCTGCAGGCTCACGAGGCGATGAGGGGAGCCCTCCCCGCGCCTCGGTACCTGCTGGTTGGTGCAGATCCGCACGACAGTGTGGAGATTCCGGCCGGGGTGTACCGGGTTCTTCGCCAAGTCGTGGAGGCCATGCAGGCTGGACGCGCTGTCACGGTGGCTCCACAGACAAAGATGCTGACCACCCAACAGGCGGCAGATCTGCTGGGGGTGAGTCGTCCCACCGTCATCAAGCTGATCGAGGACGGCAAACTGGCCGCCGAGACACCGGGCAAGCGACGGCGACTGATCCGCCTCGACGAGGTGTTGCGTTATCGCACGATTCGACGCGAGGAGCAGTACCAGGCGATCTTCGCGACATCGGAGCACTACGACCTCGAGGAGCCTGTGGAGGTGGTCGCTGAGCGGCTGCGCCGGATCCGCGGCGAAGTGGCATCGAGGCGTCGCTCCTCATCAGGCGGATGAGAGGGCCGACCACCTCATCGCTCAGATGATCATCCACTTCGATGACGCCCTGGTCGCCGGTTGGGAGCCGCTGGAAGGCGCCTACGGGCTTCGAGACCCTGACGACGAGCACGTGGTCGCGGCCGCAGTCGTCGGAGGAGCCGGCGTCATCGTCACCAGCGATCGTGACTTCGAGCCAGCCAAGGTGCCCTCGCATATCCGGGTCATCGACCCTGCGCAGTTCGCGGCCGATACAGCCGACGTCGACCCGCTGCGCGCCGTTGCCGCGCTCCGGCAGATCGCCGCCAGATCCGCCAACCCCGCACGTTCCATAGATGATCTCCTTGCCCTTCTTCGCGACCGGTACGGGATGCACGATGCCGTCGAGATCATCACGCCGTATACGCACGATGTGACCTAGCCCCGACGGGTCTGCGATAGCGGAGGGGCGGGGCGGCGGCGTTGCCGAGGCTCGTCGGAGGCCGACGGTACCCTTGCCGGTATGCCCTCCACCTCACCGTTCGGTCGTGTCATCAGTGCCATGGTCACTCCGATGAGGGAGAACGGCTCGGTCGATCTGGACGCCGCGCAGCACCTCGCGACGTGGCTCGCCGACCAGGGCCACGACGGTCTCGTCATCAACGGGACGACCGGTGAGTCGCCCACGACGACCGACCGCGAGAAGGCCGATCTCGTGCGCGCCGTGCTCGATGCCGTGGGAGACCGGGTCAAGGTCACGGCGGGCGTCGGGACCAACGTGACCGCGCATACGATCGAGCTGGCCCGCCAGGCCGAGCTGACCGGCGCGGACGCCGTCCTCGTCGTCACGCCGTACTACAACAAGCCGCCGCAGGCGGGCGTCGTGGCGCACTTCCGGGCGGTCGCCGACGCGACCCAGCTGCCGATCATGGTCTATGACATCCCCGGCCGCACCGGGACGCCGCTGTCCAAGGACACCCTCCTCACCCTCGCCGAGCACCCCGGGATCCGGGCCGTCAAGGACGCCAAGGCCGACTACACGCAGGCGTCCGCGATCATGGACCGGACCGATTTGCTCTGGTACTCGGGCGACGACGCAGCCAACCTGCTGCACTTCGTGAACGGCGCATACGGCATCGTCGGTGTCACCTCGCAGGTGGCACCGCAGTGGTTCGGCCAGCTGGTCGCCTCTGTCGTTGCCGGTGACTACGACCGGGCCCGCACGATCCACCGCCGGCTCGCCCCGGTTGTCGCAGCCGTCATGACCCAGACCCAGGGGGCGATCGCCGCCAAGGCCGGCCTGGTCCATCTGGGCCGGATCCCCGGCGGGCACGTCCGCCTGCCCCTCATCCCCGCGACCGACGGCGAGTATGCCGTCGTCGCCGCCGCACTCGACACCCTGGGCGCCCCACCCACAGGAGAAGCCCCCGCATGAGCCACCCCCACCTCGACCTCGCGGCGCCCGCGCCACTGAGGGACGGCGCCGTCCGCATCATCCCCCTCGGCGGCCTCGGGGAGATCGGCCGCAACATGATGGTGCTCGAGCACCGCGGCCAGCTGCTCGTCATCGACTGCGGGGTGCTCTTCCCCGACGACGACCACCCGGGGATCGACCTCATCCTCCCGGACTTCAGCTTCCTGCAGGACCGGCTCGACGACATCCAGGCCATCGTCCTCACCCACGGTCACGAGGACCACATCGGCGGCGTGCCGTTCCTGCTGCGGCTCAAGCCCGACATCCCGTTGATCGGCTCCCAGCTGACGCTTGCGCTCATCGAGGCCAAGCTCAAGGAGCACAAGATCACGCCCTACACGCACGCGGTCAAGGAGGGTGGCACCGAGCGGCTCGGGCAGTTCGAGTGCGAGTTCATCGCCGTCAACCACTCCATCCCCGACGCGCTGGCCGTCATGGTGCGCACCTCGGGTGGGAACCTGCTGCACACCGGCGACTTCAAGCTCGACCAGCTCCCGCTCGACCGGCGCATCACCGATCTGCGCGCCTTCGGCCGGATGGGCGAGGAGGGCGTGGACGTCTTCCTCGTCGACTCCACGAACGCCACCGTGCCGGGGTTCACCACGCCCGAGATCGAGATCGCTCCCGCGATCGACAAGGTCTTCCGGCACGCCAAGCGACGGATCGTCGTCGCCTGCTTCTCCTCGCACGTCCACCGCGTCCAGCAGGTGCTCGACGCGGCGGCCAAGTCCGGCCGAAAGGCCGCCTATGTCGGGCGCTCCATGGTCAAGAACATGGGCATCGCCGCTGACCTCGGCTATCTCCATGTGCCACCGGGGGTCCTCGTCGACCTGCGCGAGATCGACAAGCTGGCCGACGACAAGGTCGTCCTCATCTCCACCGGTTCCCAGGGCGAGCCGATGGCCGCCCTGGCACGGATGGCGGGCCGCGACCACAAGATCGAGATCGGCTTCGACGACACCGTCATGCTGCTCTCGTCCGCGATACCGGGCAACGAGAGCTCGGTGTGGCGGGTCATCAACGGCCTCATGCGACTCGGTGCGACCGTCGTGCACAGCGGCTCGGCGCGGGTCCACGTCTCCGGGCACGCGAGCGCGGGAGAGCTGCTCTACGCCTACAACATCGTCAAGCCCCGCAACGTCGTGCCGGTCCACGGCGAGTGGCGGCACCTGCGCGCCAACGCCGACCTCGCCATGCAGACCGGGGTCGGGCATGCGCACGTCGCGGTCGTGGAGGACGGGGTCGTCGTCGATCTCGAGGACGGGAAGATCTCGATCGCCGGGGTCGTGCCGGCCGGCTATGTGTATGTCGACGGCGCCTCTGTGGGTGAGGCCGATGAAGCGCTGCTCAAGGACCGCAAGATCCTTCGCGACGAGGGCTTCATCTCCGTCATCGCCGTTTTCGACTCCACCACCGGCAAGGTCGTGGCCGGGCCGGAGATCTTCGCTCGCGGGTTCGCCCTGGACGACGAGGTCTTCGAGGACATCCAGCCCCAGGTCCTCGCGGCGCTCGAGGATGCGGTCGCCTCCGGGGTGACCGACACGCACGCCCTGCAGCAGGTCATCCGGCGCACGGTCGGCCCCTGGGTCGGCCGACGGCTCCGGCGTCGGCCGATGATCCTGCCCACGGTCATCGAGGCCTGAGGGGCGCTCGCCGCGGGGTCGGCACAAACCGCCCTATTGTCAGGTTCTTGACGGGGCAAGCCCGCGCCGGGGTTGGCACAAACCGCCCTATTGCCAGGTTTGGTCCGTCAGGCTCGCGCAGGTCGGGGCGCATCCGGCCTGTTGCGCGTGTGCTCCGTGGGATTGGTGTGACGAAC
>JBHEPF010000175.1:0-27859 GCA_046260445.1 Dermatophilaceae bacterium
GCATACGAGATCACGATTAACGACGGACCGGCAGACCACGGGCCGATGTAGCCGCTGCCGGCGAGAGTCAGTTCACCGACTCCACTGCGAAGGTGTCGCACTGGTTGAGGTCACCGGTCTGGTACCCCTGGAGGAACCACCGCTGACGCGCCTCGGACGAGCCGTGTGTCCAGTTCTCCGGCGTGACCCGGCCCTGGGTGCGCTCCTGGATGTTGTCGTCGCCGACGGCTGCCGCCGCCGAGAGGGCGTCGCGGATCTGCGCGTCGGTGAGCGGTTGGAGGAACGGGCGATCGCCACCGGGCGCAGGGGTCACCGCGGCGTCCTGGGCCCAGACCCCGGCCAGACAGTCCGCCATGAGCTCGAGGCGGACAGCGCCGGACTCGGCACCCTGGGGGTCCTGCTGGGCCCGGCCGAGGAGACCGAGCTGGTCCTGGAGGGCATGCCCGAACTCATGGGCGACGACGTACATCTGCGCGAGAGGGCCACCCTCGGCCCCGAACCGCTCCTCGAGGATCTGGAAGAAGTCGGCATCGATGTAGATCCCCTGGTCCAGCGGACAGTAGAACGGACCGACCTGGTTCGAGGCGGTGCCGCACGCCGACTGGGTCTGGCCCTGGTAGAGCGTGAGGGTCGGCTCGCGCCACTCGCGGCCGTAGCGGGGCAGCTCGGCCGCCCAGAACGCCTGGACGGAGTTCTCGGCACCCACCATGCGACACCAGATGTCGGTGTTGGCATCGGCGCCTCGCTCGCAGTTCTCGATGAGGGCCGAGTTCGCGTTGCCGGCGGTGTCGACCTGACCCTGAGCGGACGAGCCGGTGTCGATCGGTACGTCGGAGGGGTTGATTCCGAGGAACATGAGGATGAGAGTGAGGATGAGGCCGCCGATGCCCCCGCCGATGGCCAGGCCACCCGGGCCCCGTCCACCGCCACCGCCGCCCCCGGTGCGGATCCGGCTGGTGTCCAGCTTGACGTTCTCGTTGAAGCTCATCTCGTCCCTTCCGACCGTGGAGCCGACTGACTGGTCAGGCAGCCACTTCAGCGCACCATAGACTAGGCCATTGGCCTCCATCCGACCTCTCTTCGAACTGCGACGACTCCTGCACCGTGATCACTGCCTCCGATATCGAGCTGCGCGCCGGCTCGCAGCTGCTCCTGCGCCACACGAGCTTCCGCATCGCACCCGGTGACCGGGTCGGCCTCGTCGGCCGCAACGGAGCCGGCAAGACGACCCTGACCAAGGTCCTCGCCGGCGTCGGGCAGGCCGCCTCGGGCACCGTGACCTCGAGCGGCACCGTCGGATACCTCCCGCAGGACGCCCGCACCGGCGACCTCGACGTGCTCGCCCGCGACCGGATCCTCAGCGCCCGCGGGCTGGACCGGATCGTCGCGGACCGGGTCAGGGCGGAGCAGCGGATGGCCAGTGCCGACGCCGACACGATGGAGCGGGCCATGCGCCGGTACACGCGGCTCGAGACCGAGTTCGAGGCGGCCGGCGGGTATGCGGCCGAGTCCGAGGCCGCCGCCATCTCCTCCGCCCTCGGGCTGGACGCACGCGTGCTCGGCCAGCCGTTGCGGACCCTCTCCGGCGGCCAGCGCCGACGGGTGGAGCTCTCCCGGATCCTCTTCAGCGGCGCCGAGACCCTGCTCCTCGACGAGCCGACGAACCACCTCGACGCGGACTCGGTCGTCTGGCTGCGCGACTACCTCTTCGCCTACAAGGGCGGGCTCGTCATCATCTCCCACGACGTCGACCTGCTCGGTAAGGTCGTCAACCGGGTCTTCCACCTCGACGCGAACCGCGAGGAGCTCGACATCTTCAACGTCGGCTGGTCGGCCTACCTCACCCAGCGCGAGACCGACGAGCGCCGGCGCAAGCGTGAGCTCGCCAACGCGCAGAAGAAGGCGTCGGCCCTCATGGCGCAGGCGGACAAGATGCGGGCCAAGGCCACCAAGGCCGTCGCCGCCCAGAACATGGCCCGACGGGCCGAGCGGCTGCTCGCCGGCGTCGAGGGCCAGCGGGTCTCCGACAAGGTGGCCCGACTGCGCTTCCCGAAACCGGCCTCGTGCGGCAAGACCCCGCTGCGGGCCGAGGGCCTGTCGCGCTCCTACGGCTCGCTCGAGGTGTTCACCGACGTCGACCTGGCCATCGACCGCGGCTCCCGGGTCGTCATCCTCGGTCTCAACGGGGCGGGCAAGACCACGCTCCTGCGCATCCTCGCCGGCGTTGACGACCCCGACACCGGAGAGGTCCAGCCGGGTCACGGTCTCAAGCTCGGGTACTACGCGCAGGAGCACGAGAACCTCGACACCTCCCGGACCGTCCTGGCCAACATGAAGACCGCGGCGCCCGAACTCGGCGAGACCGACGTCCGCAAGGTGCTCGGCTCCTTCCTCTTCTCCGGTGACGACGTCGACAAGCCCACCGGGGTCCTCTCCGGCGGGGAGAAGACCCGCCTCTCGCTCGCCATGCTCGTGGTGTCCTCGGCCAACGTCCTGCTCCTCGACGAGCCCACCAACAACCTCGACCCGGCCTCCCGCGAGGAGATCCTCGGGGCCTTGCGAACCTATGAGGGTGCCGTCGTCCTCGTCTCCCACGACGAGGGTGCCGTCGAGGCGCTCGAGCCGGAGCGGGTGCTTCTCCTGCCCGACGGGGTCGAGGACCACTGGGCAGCCGACTACCGCGACCTCGTCGCCCTCGCCTGACGGAGTCGCTCATGAGCATGCACGGTGGCTGGCAGATGATGCGGGCGATGAGTCGCGACGGCTCGGTGCGCGACATCCGGCTCGCCGAGGGAACCACCCGTCGGGTGTTCTCCTACGCGAAGCCGCACACGCGAACGATCGGCGTCTTCCTCGTCATCGTCGTCCTCGACGCCATGCTCGTCGTCACGATCCCGCTGCTGCTGAAGAGGCTCATCGACGACGGTGTCATCCCCGGCGACAGCGACCTCGTCGTCCGGATCGCGCTCATCGTCGCCGGCATCGCGGTGCTCGAGGCCATCCTCACGATGGCGCAGCGCTGGTTCTCGTCACAGATCGGGGAGGGGCTGATCTATGCGCTGCGGACCGAGGTCTTCGGCCATGTCCTCCGACAGCCGATCGCCTTCTTCACGCGGGCCCAGACCGGCGCGCTCGTCAGCCGGCTCAACTCCGACGTCATCGGCGCCCAGCAGGCGTTCACGACGGTCCTGTCGAGCGTGGTGAGCAACGCGGTCTCCCTCGTCCTCATCATCGCGGCGATGCTCACCCTCTCCTGGCAGCTCACCCTCGGCGCGCTGCTCCTCGTGCCGTTCTTCCTCGTCCCGGCAAGGATCATGGGGCGGCGCCTCGCAGGGCTCTCGCACGAGCAGATGCGGCTCAACGCCGACATGGGCTCGACGATGACCGAGCGCTTCAACGTCGCCGGTGCGCTCCTCGTCAAGCTCTTCGGGCGCCCGGAGCGCGAGGAGGACGAGTACTCCGCACGCGCCGCAGCGGTCCGGAACGTCGGGGTGCGGATCGCGCTCAACCGGTCGTTCTTCTTCGTCGCTCTCACGCTGGTCGCCTCGCTCGCGACCGCGATGGTCTACGGCTTCGGCGGTGTCATGGCCATCGACGGGGACCTGCAGGTCGGCACCCTCGTGGCGCTCGCCGCCCTGCTCGCCCGGCTCTACGGGCCCCTCACCGCCCTCTCCAACGTCCGGATCGACATCATGACCGCCCTGGTCTCGTTCGAGCGGGTCTTCGAGGTGCTCGATCTCGAGCCCCTCGTGGCCGAGGCGTCCGACGCCGTCGACATCCCGGCCGGGCCGGTACGGCTGGCGGTCGAGGGCGTCTCGTTCCGCTACCCGAGCGCCGATGAGGTCTCTCTGGCCTCGCTCGAGTCGGCCGCGCACGGCGACCGCAAGGGCAGCGGCCCGGTCCTGTCCGACATCACCTTCTCGGTCGAGCCGGGCCAGACGGTCGCGCTCGTCGGGCCGTCGGGGGCGGGTAAGACGACGATCACCAGCCTCGTCGCGCGCCTCTACGACCCGACGTCGGGCACGGTCCGGCTCAACGGTGTGCCCTTGGCGAAGGCCACCGACGAGTCGCTGCGCTCGGTCGTCGGCATGGTGACGCAGGAGGCGCATCTCTTCCACGACACCATTCGCGGCAACCTGCTCTACGCGCGCCCCGATGCCACCGAGGCCGAGATCTGGGCGGTCCTCGAGCAGGCCCAGATCAAGGGCCTCGTGACGTCCCTTCCCGAGGGACTCGACACCGTCGTCGGTGACCGTGGACATCGACTCAGCGGTGGGGAGAAGCAGCGCATCGCCCTGGCGCGGCTGCTGCTCAAGGCCCCCGGGCTGCTCATCCTCGACGAGGCCACCGCCCACCTCGACAGCGAGTCGGAGGCTGCCGTCCAGCGCGCTCTCGACGACGCCCTCGCCCAGCGGACGGCGCTGGTCATCGCACACCGGCTCTCCACGGTGCGCTCCGCCGACCTCATCCTCGTGGTCGACGATGGCCGCATCGTCGAGCAGGGCACCCACGCCGAGCTCCTCGGCCGGAGCGGTCTGTACGCCGACCTGTACCGGACCCAGTTCGTCCAGTAGTCGCTATCCGCCGGCCCGGCCTCGCCCGATCCTTGGGCCTCAGGCAGGTGCCTGGGCGGCGTGAGCGGGCCGGTCCCGGGGCGGGCGGAGTGACGCGGGCAGGTAGTCACAGGTCGGGTCGCTGCCGAGGATGTCTCCCGTGACGGCGTAGGCGTGGCTGCGCGAGCCGCCACAGACCTCGTTGAACTCACACACTCCGCACTTGCCGTGGAACCGGTCCGGACGGCGCAGCGAGCGCAGCAGCTCGCTCGTTCGGTAGATCTCGCGGAACCCGGACTCCTTGACGTTGCCGCAGTCCTCAGGGAAGAAGCCGCTGGGGTACACGTGGCCCAGGTGGTCGACGAAAGCGAACCCCCGACCTGAGTTGATGTCGATCGGCGGCCGGGGTGGTCGGTGCGGCAGCGTGTTGCCCTCTGACGTCCAGCGTTCGAGCACCTCATCGGTGCGTGCGGTGAGGTCGTGGTAGGTCGCACCGCGGGTGACGAGCTCACGCGGGTCGTTCCCGTCCGCCTGCCGTCGGGCACGCTGGACGAGGACCCGGCGATACTGGGGCGCCTCGGTGGTCTTCACAGCGAGCATCCCGGAGATGTCGGCCATCCAGTGCAGCACGTCCTCGATCTGAGGAGGAGCGAGAGTCTGCAACTGCTGGCCGCGGCCGGTAGGAACGAGGAAGAAGAGGCTCCACAGGGACACATCGAGATCGAGCATGATCGGCAGCATCTGGGGCAGCTCGACGACGGTGTCGCGGGTCACAGTGGTGTTGACCTGAAGCCGGATCTTGTCCTCGCGCATCCACCGCGCTGCCTCCAGGGTGGCCTCGAACACGCCTGGGACACCACGGAATCCGTCATGGGTCGACGGGACTGCTCCATCGAGTGACAACGACATGGAGTTGGCACCCGCCATGTGCATCGCGCGCACTGCCTCGCGAGTCAGCTTCGGGGTGACCGATGGGGAGAGAGCCATATGAAGGCCCAGGCGCGCCCCGTGGGTGATGAGCTCATGCAGGTCGGGACGCTCGAAAGCATCCCCGCCGGTGAGGATGACGATCGGCTGCGGCGTGCCGAAGGCCGCGAAGTCGTCGAGCAGGGCCTTCCCCTGCTCAGTGGTGAGCTGATCCGGATGCGCCAGCGGCTGGGAGTCGGCCCGGCAGTGCCGGCAGACCAGGGCACAGGCCCGGGTGACCTCCCAGATCACGATCATCGGCCGGTCGTCGATGTCGTGGCGCAGGCGACGGACGGCCTGAGCGGGTCGGGTGCGGGTCGGCGCGGTCATGCGAGGTCCTTGCTTGGCTGGAGATGGGTGAGAAGAGCGTCGGCCGCCTGGCGGGCAGAAGCGGCACACGAGGCCAGGCCGATGCCGTCGTAGGAGGATCCGGCCAGGACGACCCCGGGGGCGTGGACGGTCAGAGCCGTCCGTGCGGACGCGAGCCGCACGGTGTGACCGACCGTCAGCTGCGGCATCGCCGCCGGCCATCGCTCGACGAGCACCTCGTCCGGAGTGGCGTCGACACCGGTGAAGATCGCCAGGTCCTCCCGTAGCCGGGATACCAGCTCGTCGTCGTCGAGCTCCGCGAGACGGTCATCTCCAGCACGACCCGCGGACAGCCGCACCAGGACGGTGTCGGCCAGGTCGAGGTGTGCCCACTTGGTCGAGAGGAAGGTGGCCGCCTTGAGCAGCGAGCCGACCGAGGAGGGCACGAGCACCCCGGTCCCGGTCAGCGCCCGGACGTCGGCGACCCGGTCCCGGGGTAGGGCGAGGAGGACGGTCGCCACGTCGGCTCGGGCAGTCTGTGCGAGCAGCTCGGTGGCGGCGGGGACCAGGTCCCGCAGGAGTGGGGCGGCCACGGCGCTGCTGACAGCCAGGACCACGCCGTCCACGTCGATCGTGCTGCCGTCAACGCTCTGGCGGGTCCCGTGAGCGACGGATCCGTGAACAGCGGAGCCCTGGGTCCGCGCGAGGTGTAGCCGCCAGCGCCCGCCACGGCGCTCGAGCGACCGGACCGCCGTCCCTGTCCGCACGTCGGCGCCGAGCTCGCCCGCCAGCCGGTCGACCACACGGACCAGACCCTCGGGCCACGTGACGAACGACATCCTGGGTGTTGGGCGCCCACGGCGGCGTGCCACCAGAGACGTCCCGGCGGTGGCCGTCGGGACCAGAGCCGGGGCGCAGGCACGCAGGCTGAGGGTGCGCACGTCACCGGCGTGCAGGCTCCCCAGCAGTGGGTCGACGAACCGGTCGGCGACCTGGTCGCCGAAGCGAGCGGCGACGAAGTCTCCGACCGCCACATCCTCTTCCTCGCCCAGCGGCGCGACACGGCCCGTGCGGGTCAGGAGCGGCTCCATCCCCGCCCTGGCCAGCCCGCGCAGGCTCATCACCCCGCTGCGCACGACAGGACGCAGCCGGGTCGGACCGGCCGGCCCGACTCCCGCAGGGAGGGGGCGCAGGCCCCCCGAGGTGAGCAGCCAGCTGGTGCCGGTGCGCGCTGTCACCGAGTCGCCGAGCAGACCCAGGTCCTCGAGCAGCTCGGCCGCACCTGGTGCGCCCAGGTGCATCGCCTCGGCACCCACGTCGACCGGCACCCTTGCCATCTCCACCGTGCGAAGCTGACCGCCCGGCCGGGCCGAGGCCTCCAGGACGACCGTGGCCACCCCCGCGGCTCGTAGCCGTCGTGCGGTGAGGAGACCGGTGAACCCTGCGCCGACGACAGCAATCGTGGGCGCGGTGGTCACGGAGGCTCCTCGGGCGGGACGGGCGTTCAGCACCTAGTCTTACAGGCCGTAGTAGAGCGGTTCGCACCGGTCTGCCGCGCGCGGCCTCAGGAGTCCTCTTCCTCCCAGCGGCTGACCTTCTTCCTGGCCTGGCGCGCCTGCGCCGCGGCGGCGGCCGCCTCCGGGTCCTGCTCAGCCAGCTCCTCGCGGAGCTCACGCCGGATGCCGAGCCCGACGAACGCATACCCGAGCGCCATGGTCAGCCACCACTGGATCGCGTACGCCTGGTGCGGGCCGAGACTGCGGTCCGGCGGCTCCATCGCCATCAGACCCGACTCGACGGGCGCCGCCCCCGTCATCTCGGTCTGCGCGCGGACATAGGCGGCCGCCAGGTCGACCCCGGTGGTGTCCGAGAGGTCCGGTTCGGCGATGGAGGCCACCTGCCCTGAAGGCAGGTTGCGATTGAGGCTGCGTTCGAAGGGGCGCACCCAGCCGATGACGGTCACGGCCCCGGTCGGTGGTGGCAGCACCTCGGGGAGGACGGCGGCCCCCTCCCTGGAGTTCTGCACCCACCCGCGGTTGACCACGACCGGACCTGCGTCGGGGGTGCGCAGGATCCCGAGGACCTCGTAGCCGTACACCCCGTCGTTCGGGCGGTTGCGCACGAAGATCTGATCGGCCGCGTAGTCGCCGCGCAGCTCGACCCTCATCCAGTCCCCTCCGGGCCGCACCCCGGCGGAGTCGACGACGTCGGGGAACGCCACCGGCTCGGCCGCGTAGTTGCGATCCAACGTGGCGTTGCGCTCCGCCTTGGCCTCGTAGCGGCTCCACTGCCACTGGCCGAGGAAGTAGCAGGCGACGGCGAACACGGTGGCCAGGGCGAGTCCGCCGAGCCACTTCGGGTGTACGAGCTTCTTCAGCACTGGGCGTCCCTCATCACCGGCCAGGCTACGTCGCCGTGCGACGACGTAGGCTGGTGGGCATGTCTCGCCCGGCTGATGCTCTGCCGCTCGCCGACCAGCACGGTCGAGTGGCGCGAGACCTGCGCGTCTCGGTGACCGACCGCTGCAATTTGCGGTGCACGTACTGCATGCCTGCCGAGGGTCTGCCGTGGCTCCCGAAGCCGGACATGCTCACCGACGACGAGCTCATCCGGGTCGTCCGCGTCTTCGTCGGGCTCGGCGTCACCCAGATCCGGCTGACCGGCGGGGAGCCGCTGCTGCGCCGCAGCCTCGTCGACCTCGTCGCGCAGATGGCCGCCCTGAGCCCCCGGCCGAAGATCGCCCTGACGAGCAACGGCGTCGGGCTCGACCGGCTCGCGGTTCCGCTCGCCGAGGCCGGCCTGGACCGGGTCAACATCAGCCTCGACACCGTCGACCGGAGCGAGTTCCAGTCGCTGACCCGCCGCGACCGGCTGCACGACGTCGAGAAGGGCTTGGCGGCCGCCGCCGAGGCCGGACTCGCGCCGGTCAAGGTCAACGCCGTCGCGATGCGCGGCGTCAACGACCACTCCGTCGCCGACGTCCTGCAGTGGTGTCTGGACCGCGGCTACGAGCTGCGCTTCATCGAGCAGATGCCGCTCGACGCTCAGCACGCCTGGGACTCGGAGTCGATGGTGACGGCCGATGAGGTGCACGCCCTCCTCGCACAACGCTTCACGCTCACGGCACTGCCCGAGGCGGACCGGGGCAGCGCCCCCGCAGAGCGGTTCCTCGTCGACGGCGGGCCGGCCACGGTCGGCATCATCGCCAGCGTGACGCGACCGTTCTGCCGGGCCTGTGACCGGACCCGCCTCACCGCCGACGGCCAGGTGCGCAACTGCCTGTTCTCCCGCCGGGAGACCGACCTGCGCGGACCGATGCGAGCAGGCGCGAGTGACGAGGAGCTGGCAGCCCTCATCAACGGGGAGATGTGGGTCAAGGCGCCGGGTCACGGGATCGGGATGGCGGGCTTCACCCAGCCGGACCGGCCGATGTCCGCCATCGGCGGCTAGCCTGCCGGCCAGGGCCGCGCCCATCGCCCCAACCAGCCGCGAGTCGACGAGGCAGTCCGTCACCCACCGAGGTGGCGGTTGGGTGAGACAGGTGGGCGGTTCGTGGAGACGTTGAGCGCCCGCGGCCTGACCGCGTTGGCGATGAGGACCGCGAAGTAGGGCAGGAACACCGCGAAGGCCACCATCGTCCAGCGCAGCCAGCCGGTCGCGACGACCGCTCCGAAGAAGCACACCGTCCGAACCCCCATGGTGATGAGATAGGCGCGCATCCGGGCCGACTGCTCCACCCTGAGGGGAGGGCGAGCGGTGGTGACGCTCTGCGGGGCCGGGGCCGGGGACGGGTGACTCACTCCGTCAGGGTACGCCTGTGGAGGCTTTGTCCACGTTGGTCGAGCCTGGGTCGAGAGCCTGGCTCGGCCAGGGGCGACGCGGGTGAAGTTACCCCCCGGTAGTCCACTAGCGTTGCCTCTCATGAGTACCGACGCAACGGAGCAGACGTACGCCGCCCTCGTCACGGGAGGCAACCGCGGAATCGGCCTGGCCATCGCCCGGCGGATGCGTGAGGAGGGCCAGGATGTCGTGGTGGCCTCCCGTTCGGGGACCGCTCCTGAGGGGCTCACGGCGGTCGTGTGCGACGTCACTGACTCCGCCTCCGTGGATGCCGCCTTCGCCGCGGCCGAAGAGCGACTCGGCCGCTCCATCGACGTCGTCGTCGCCAACGCCGGCATCACCAAGGACACCCTCCTCATGCGGATGACCGACGAGGAGTTCGACACCGTCATCGACACCAACCTCGCCGGCGCCTTCCGGGTCGCCCGCCGCGCCACCAAAGGCATGATCCGCGCGCGCAAGGGTCGGATCATCTTCATCTCCAGCGTGGTCGGACTCTACGGGTCTCCGGGCCAGGCCAACTACGCGGCGAGCAAGGCCGGGCTCGTCGGGCTGGCCCGCTCGATCAGCCGGGAGCTCGGCGCCCGCGGCATCACGGCGAACGTCGTCGCCCCGGGGTTCATCGACACCGACATGACGGCCGAGCTGCCGCCGGACCGTCGCGACGCCTATCAGGAGGCCATTCCCGCGGGCCGCTTCGGCTCCGCGGAGGATGTGGCCGCCACGGTCTGCTTCCTCGCCTCTCCTGCGGCCGGCTACATCACCGGCGCCGTCATCCCGGTCGACGGCGGACTCGGGATGGGGCACTGAGGCACCGGTGGAGACGACGCACGCCCAGCGAAAGGGACCGACGCGATGACCAGCAACCTCCTCGAGGGCAAGAAGCTCCTCATCACCGGTGTTCTCATGGACTCCTCGATCGCCTTCCACGTGGCCCGGATCGCGCAGGAGCAAGGCGCCGAGATCGTCCTGACCTCGTTCGGGCGGACGATGCGGATCACCCAGGCGGTCGCCAAGCGGCTGCCGACGACCCCGCAGATCGTCGAGCTCGACGTGACGAACGAGGAGCACCTCGAGACTCTGGCCGAGCGGGTGCGCGAGCACGTGCCGCACCTGGACGGGGTGCTCCACTCGATCGGGTTCGCGCCACAGGGTGCCTTCACGTTCATGGACGGCACCTGGGAGGACGTCGCCACGGCGATGCACACCTCGGCCTACTCCCTCAAGGCGCTCGCGCAGGCCGCCCTGCCGCTGCTCACCGAGGGCAGCAGCGTCGTCGGGCTCACCTTCGACGCCCAGTTCGCCTGGCCGGTCTATGACTGGATGGGCGTGGCGAAGGCGGCCTTCGAGGCGACGAACCGCTATCTCGCACGCGACCTCGGCCGCAGCCACCGGATCCGCTGCAACCTCGTCGCCGCCGGGCCGATCCGCACGACGGCCGCGAAGTCGATCCCCGGCTTCGAGGTCTTCGAGACCACCTGGGACGAGCGCGCCCCGATCGGCTGGGACGTCGACGACCCCGAGCCCGCCGCGCTGGCCTGCATCGCGCTGCTCTCGGACCTGTTCCCCGCGACGACGGCCGAGATCGTCCACGTCGACGGCGGTGTCCACGCGATGGGTGCGTAGGTCCGAGCGTGTCCACCGGCTCAGCGGCGGTGACGGCCCGCGAGGTGCGGGTGCTCGAAGGGCCCAACCTGTACTTCCGTCGGCCGGCCGTCAAGGTCGTCCTCGGCGTCGCACCCATCCTCGGCATGCCGACGAAGGAGCTGGCCGAGCACACTGCCGCGCTCGGGTGGGTCGCTCGGCCCGGTCAGTCCGGGACCCAGTCCCGGCAGCGGTACGCCGCCCGTCTCGCCGAGCGCGTGCTGCGCCTCCTCGCCGCCCGCACCGGGACCACCCGGCTCGGCGTTCGCAGCCGCCCCGGAGAGGGCCTCGACGAGGTCGTCGTGGCGTTCGTCTGGCGTCGTCGAGGCCGGGCAGAGGCCGCGGGGGAGCAGCTGCCGCATCTGCTCACGGCCCTCCTCGGCGGCGCGTTGGAGGGTGCCCTCGACGCGGCTGCGTCCACGGTCCTGAGTGCCCCCGACGGTGAGCCGCCCCTCATGCGCACACCGCGCATCCCGGTGGCGTCGGTCACCGGCACCAACGGCAAGACCACGACCACCCGGATGCTGGCCCACATCGCGATGACCGCCGGACTGCGGACAGCATGGAGCTCGACCGACGGCGTCGTCGTCCAGGGTGAGCTCGTCGAGCCCGGCGACTACTCGGGGCCGGCGGGCGCGCGGGGGGTGCTCGACGCACCGGGCGTGCAGATCGGCATCCTGGAGACGGCGCGTGGCGGCATGCTCCTCAAGGGCATGGGGGTGAGCAGCAACGACGTCTCCATCGTCACGAACGTCGCCGAGGACCACCTCGGGCTGCACGGCATCCACACGATCGACCAGCTCGCCGAGGTCAAGGCGATCGTCACCAAGGTCACCTCCCCACGAGGCTGGGCCGTCCTCAACGGCGAGGACCCGAGGGTATGGGCCATGCGGCACGGTTCTCCGGCGCAGCCCTGGGTCTTCACCCGGGACCCCGAAGCCCCGGCTGTGCGGGAGGCGCTCGTGGAGGGCGGCCGGGCGATGACGATCGTCGACGGGTGGGTGAGCAGCCTGGTTCGGGGCCACGGCCCGCATCGCCTCATCCGGCTCACCGACATCCCCGCGACGATGGCCGGCCTGGCCGCCCACAATGTCGCCAACGCCCTGGCCGCCGTCGCCGGCGCACTGGCCCTCGGCCTGCCCGAGGAGTCCGTCATCGAGGGTATCCGGGGGTTCCGGACCGATGCCGTGCTCAACCCCGGCCGACTCAACACCTTCACCGTGCCGGTCACCGCTGGGGGTAGCGCCACCCTCATCCTCGACATGGCCCACAACGAGGACGGCGTCCGCGCCCTCGTCGAGGTCGCCGATGGGCTGCGAGCACCCGGGGCCCGGCTCCTGTTCGCCATCGGGATGGTCGGCGACCGCACCGACGGACAGATCGGGACGATCGGCGAGATCGCCGGCCGACGGGCCGACCTCGTCGCGATCGGACACAAGGACAAGTACCTGCGCGGCCGGACGACGCCCGAGATCGACGCGCTCCTGCGCACCGGGCTCGGCAACGTCGGAGTGGTCCCGATCGACTCGTTCCCCACCGAGGTGGAGTCGGTGCAAGCGCTCGCCGATAGGGCGGCAGACGGCGACGTCATCGCCGTCATGTGCCACGCCCAGCGCTCCGAGCTGTATGCGTGGATCGCCTCGGCCGGGGGCAGCCCGGACGATGCCGACAGGATCCGCGTCAAGGTGCTCGCGACGCGCGGCGAGCACGAGGCAGAGGAGGAGATCACGGCGCTGTGGCAGCTCGAGGACGCGGCCGCCCGCGTCGAGGCCGGGTTGGCCCTGAGCCGGCGCTACCCGGACGACCCGCGGGTCCTCTTCGAGCACGGAGGCACCCTCGATGCGGCCGGACGCGAGGCCGAGGCCGTGCCGCTCTACGAGGCAGCCCTCGAGGAGGGACTGCGGGAGCCGTTCCGGCACCGGTGTCAGGTCCAGCTCGCGTCGTCCCTTCGTTCCCTCGACCTGGCCGCCCGCGCGGCGCCGGTCGTCGAGGAGGCGGCCACCGCATACCCCGACAGCCTGGGGATCGCGGCGTTCCGGGCGCTCGTCCGGCACGACGCCGGGGACGCGACGTCGGCCCTGGCCGACCTGCTCGCGACGATCGCCGCGACGTCCGCCGATCCGGACGTCGAGCGATATCGCCAAGCCATCGCGCAGGCTGCAGCGCAGCTGCGCGAGCGGGACGGTGCGGACTAGCCGGCCGTTCCGTCCGGCTCCGGCTCCGGCATGGCCGCAGGATCGAGGTCGGGGTCGCCGACGGAGTCGCCGGTCGTATGCGCTCCCGCCTGGGCGCTGTGTGTCGCCGTCTCGAGCTCGGCCATGACCTCGCCGGACTGGTCGACGCAGAGGACGACGATGTCACCCGCGTTGGCCCGGGCGAGACAGTGCCGGACCGCGGTGACCTCGTCGATGACGATCTCGACGCTTCGACATCGCACCGGCCCACAGGCCATGGCCTCTCGAGCACCCCCGCTGACGAGCTCGGCGACGTCACCGCGCTGACGGCCGCGGAGCTTGCGGTCCTCGCGGACCACCAGGACGTCGAAGAACTTCGCGGCCACGGCTCCGAGCTCGCGCAGGTCCTCGTCGCGTCGGTCGCCGGCGGTCGAGATCATCCCGATCCGGGAGAGCCGGCCCAGGTCGGTCTGGCCGTCCTTCGCGTCGGCATAGCGGTCGACGAACTCGCCGAGCACCTGCATGCCCGCTGCGTTGTGGCAGTAGTCGACGATGACGTCGACGTTGTTGACGTTGATCTGGTTCATCCGGCCGGGGGAGAGGTAGTAGGACGTCGTGAAGGTCCGCAGCCCCTGCCGGATCTCGTGCAGTCCGGCTCCGGCCGCGAAGGCGGCACCGGCGGCCGCCATCGCGTTCGCGACGTTGAACAGTGCGGCCCCGTCGAAGGTCGCCGGCAGCAGGTGGGTCCAGGCGAGCTGCATGGAGCGCTTCCCGTGCCGGATGACGATCATGTCGCCCTTGTCGGTGGGGTCGAGGACGACGGCGCGGCCGCCGCGCCGGCAGTGCTCCTCGATGAAGTCCCGGACCTCGGTGCCCGGTGCCTGGAGCGAGAACCACACGATCGATCCCGAGCACCGTCGGCGCATCCGGCGCACGAGCGGGTCGTCGGCGTTGAGCACCGCGAAGCCGTCCCGGGGCACCGCCTCGACGACGACAGCCTTGACGTCGGCGAGCTGCTCGACCGTGTCGATCCCGCGCATCCCGAGATGGTCCGGAGCGACGTTGGTGACGACGGCGACGTCGTTGCGGTCGTAGCCCAACCCCTCGCGCAGGATCCCGCCCCGGGCGACCTCCATGACGGCCATCTCGACCCGCGGGTTCTGCAGCACCATCCGGGCCGAGCGCGGACCGGATGCGTCGGCCTTGACGACGAGCCGCTCGTCGATGACGATCCCGTCGGTCGAGGTCATGCCCACCTTGACCCCGATGCCCTTGAAGATGTGGGCGATCATCCGCGACGTCGTCGTCTTGCCGTTGGTCCCGGTCACGGCGACGATCGGCACCCGGCTCGGAGACCCAGGCGGGAAGAGCAGGTCGACGACCGGCTTGGCGACGAACTGCGCCTCCCCGACCGTCGGGTGAGTGTGCATCCGGAAGCCCGGCGCCGCGTTGACCTCGCAGATCGCGCCGCCGACCTCGCGGACCGGAAGGGTGATGTCCGGACAGATGAAGTCGATGCCCGCGACGTCCAGCCCGATCATCCGGGCCGCCTCCTCGGCGATCTCGACGTTGTCGGGGTGGGCGTCGAAGGTCCGGTCGATCGAGATGCCCCCGGTCGACATGTTGCCGGTGAGGGCGAGCTTGACCATCGTCCCCTCCGGGACGACGGCGTCCATGGTGAGGCCCTGCTCGGTGACGAGCTCGACCGCGGCGGCGTCGACCCGGATCTTGGTGAGGACCTTCTCGTGGCCG
Organism: Dermatophilaceae bacterium; assembly: GCA_046260445.1. GTDB lineage: Bacteria > Actinomycetota > Actinomycetes > Actinomycetales > Dermatophilaceae > F2B08. The sequence goes on from JBHEPF010000175.1 coordinate 15,239, forward strand.
ACGCCTCGGCGAGGGTCGGCGTTGGTGATCTCGACGAGCTCGGAGATCGTGTGCGTCCCGTCGCCGGTGACGTGGGCCGGCACCCGCTCGGCGATCGCGACCATCCTGCCGCCGACGATGAGACATCGGTAGTCCTTGCCGACGATGAACGACTCGACGACGACATCACCGCGCCGGGACTCCTCCTGAGCCCGGGTGAAGCCGTCGCGCACGTCGTCGTCGGTCTGCAGGTCGAGGACGACGCCGCGTCCGTGGTTGCCGTCGAGAGGCTTGACGACGACAGGGAACCCGATGCTGCGGGCAGCGTGGACCGCGCCGTCCGCGGTGCGCACGACCTCCTGCTTGGGGACGGGCAGGCCCGCCGACCCGAGCAGCTTGCCGGTGAGGTCCTTGTCGCCGGCGATGTCGACCGCGAGAGCGCCGGTCCGTGACGTCATCGTCGCTCGGATTCGCTGGGCATGGACGCCCTGTCCGAGCTGGACGAGGGAGCCGGTGTTGAGCCGGATGAAGGGGATGTCGCGGGCCACCGCCTCCTCGAGGATGGCGCTCGTCGAGGGGCCGAAGGCCGCCCGCTCGCTCATCCGGAGGAAGTTGTCCAGCTCCGCCGCGAAGTCCAGGCCATCGGACTCGACGAGGTCGTTGACGACCCGGACGGCGAGCCGCCCGGCGGCGAGCGCGACCCGCTCGTCGCTGAACCCGTAGATGACGTTGTAGCGACCGCGGTGTCCCTTGACCTGCCGGGTCTTGCCGCGGCGCAGGTCGTGACCGGCCTCCTGCTGCAGCTGCAGCGCGATGTGCTCGGCGACGTGCCCGAGCCAGGTGCCCTCGTGGAGCCGCTCGACGAACCCGCCCCTGACTCCACGTGAGCAGGTGTGGTTGTGCAGTCGGGGGAGCAGCTCCAGGAGCCGGTCGGTGAACCCGGGGAGCGAGTCGGTCGGGTGATCCTCGAGCGAGCCGAGGTCGACGACGAGGTGGATCGCGGGGTCATAGGACCAGATGTTGCCGCCACGGTAGACACGGCTCTCGATGATCGTGAGATCGGGGCGAGGTGGGCCGGTGGGTGCGGCGTGGTCGGTCACCGTCACAACCTAGGGCCCGCGCCGCCTCCGGCGCCACACGCGGGCCCGCGGAAGGCGAGCGACGCGGTCAGCCGCGTGAGCCGGCGCTGACGACGACGTCGGGGTGCTTCTCGACGAAGTGGGCGAGGGAGACGGTCGAGAGGTCGAAGGTCGAGCCGGCTGGCAGGGAGTGGATGACCGCACCGGAGACGAGCATCGGAGCGCCGTGGCGTGCGTCGGGGAAGTCGGTGACCGCGTTGCGGCAGTCGAGGACGTGGACCACCCCGGCCCCGAGGACCGTGAAGCAGTCACCGGTCACCTCGATGGCGGTGTTCTCGTCGATGCCGATCCCGAGCAGGTGCGGAGAGCTCGCGACGACCGACATGAGCCGGCCGTAGCGGTTCCGCTGGGCGAAGTGCTGGTCGATGATCACGCCGTCGACGAGGCCGAGGCCGGCGGTGAGCTGGCTGGTCCGCTGCCGGGGGGTGATGCCCTCGGCGCCCATCGAGATCATGAACTGGCTCATGATCGAGGCGCCGGCGGACGTGCCCGCGATGACCGTGCCGTTCGCGTGGGCCCGATGCAGGGCGGCCCCGAGCGGCGTGCCGGGGAAGAACTGGCTGAGCCGCAGCTGGCTGCCGCCGCTGAGGAAGACGCCGGTCGCCTCCTCGATCTCGCGGACCGCCTCGGGGTCGTGCGCATCGGCTCGCGAGCCCGGGTTGACGATGCTCAGCTGCGTGACGCCGAGCCGCCCGAGTGCCTCCTCGTATGCGGCGGCCACCTCGGCCTGGAACGACGAGGCGGTCGGGATGACGACGATGCGGGAGCGGCGCCCGCCCGAGAGGCGGACGAACCGGCGCAACAGCGTCGCCGTCCCGACCCGGTCCTCGGCGCCGCCGATGATGAGGAGGGTGGGCTGAGGGCTGCGGGTCATGTCGGCGAGTGTCCTTCGTCAGCGTCAGCGTCGGCCGGTTCGGCTCGCGTGGGTGGCTCGGGCAGGGGCAGCAGGTCCGCCTCCTCGATCTCCTCCCGGGAGATGCCGAGGAGGAAGAGGACCGTGTCGAGGTAGGGGACGTTGACCGAGGTGTCGGCCTGGGAGCGCACCACGGGCTTGGCGTTGAAGGCGACGCCGAGCCCGGCCGACTGCAGCATGTCCAGGTCGTTCGCTCCGTCGCCGATGGCCACCGTCCGGGAGAGCGGCAACGACTCGGCCTCGGCGAACTCGCGCAGGGCGGCGGCCTTCCCGGCGCGGTCGACGACGGCACCGAGGACCCGTCCCGTGAGCCGACCGTCGACGACCTCGAGGTCGTTCGCGCGGACGTGCCGGATGCCGAGGTCGTGGGCGATGGACTCGACGATGGGGGTGAAGCCGCCGCTCACGAGGGCCACGGTGAACCCGAGCCGGTGGAGGGTGCGGACCAGGGTGCGGGCGCCCGGCGTGAGACGGACCTGGGCGGTGACCTCGTGGATGACCGACTCGGGCAGCCCGGCGAGCACGGCCACGCGCTGGCGGAGGCTCTCGGTGAAGTCGATCTCACCGCGCATCGCCGACTCGGTGACGGCGTGCACCTCGTCGGCGCGCCCGGCGTGCGAGGCGAGCAGCTCGATGACCTCGTCCTGGATGAGCGTGGAGTCGACGTCGAGAACGACGAGGCGGCGCCCCCGGCGCGCCAGTCCGGAGGGGGAGACGGCGATGTCGACGCCCTCGGTCGCGGAGACCTGGGCGAGATCGTGCCGCAGCCGCGTCACGTCGGCACCGGAGATGTCGAACTCGATCGTCGTCACCGGGTAGCGGGAGAGCCGGCGGATCCGGTCGATGTTGGCCCCTGTGGCGGCGACGGTCGCTGTCACCGCGCCGACGGCGGAGGCGGTCAACGGCTGACCGAGGGCCACCACCGCGGCCCGGCCGGTGCGGTTGCGGCCCGGGTCGCCGGTCCCGAGGGCGGTCGTCACCGTCATGTCGAGGTCGTAGGCCACCTTCGCAACACGAGCCGCGACGGCCTCGGATGCAGGTCCGGCAGCGAGGAGAACGGCGAGGGTGAGGTGACCCCGCACGACGACCTGCTCGACGTCGAGCACGGCCACGTCGAGGTCCTCGAGCGAGGCGAACAGATGGCTCGTGACCCCCGGACGGTCGGCTCCGCTCAGCGTCGCCAGGAGAGTCTGGGGTGCGTCGGGCTCGGCGGTCACCACGCGAGCGTAACGAGTACCGAGATCAGTGCGGGAACTGGTATCCCTTGCCGATGACCGTCACGCCGCTCTCCGTGACGAGGAAGCCGCGCTCCTCGTCCTCGGCCTGGTCGTAGCCGATGCGAGTGTTGGGAGGCACCCGGACGTTCTTGTCGATGATCGCGCGGCGCACCTGACAGTTGCGTCCGATCTCGACCCCGTCGAGGATGACCGAGTCGTCGACCACGGCATAGCTGTGGACCCGGACGTTCGGCGAGACGACCGAGCCCTGGACCCGGGCCCCCGAGATGACGACACCGGGGGAGATCGCGGAGTTGAGGGCCTCGCCGACGCGACCCTGGACGCCGTGGACGAACTTCGCCGGAGGGAAGGGGCCGTAGCTCGTGTAGATCGGCCACTCGTAGTTGTACATGTTGAACACGGGGTGGATGGAGATGAGGTCCATATGCGCGTCGTAGTAGGAGTCGATCGTTCCCACGTCGCGCCAGTAGTCGCGGTCCCGGTCGGCTGAGCCCGGCACGTCGTTGCTCTTGAAGTCGTAGACGTAGGCGCCACCCTCGCTGACGAAGGCGGGGACGATGTCGCCGCCCATGTCGTGCTTGCTGCTCTCGAGGTCGTGGTCCTTGGTCACCGCGTCCATGAGCACGTCGGAGTCGAAGACGTAGTTGCCCATCGAGGCGAGCACCTCGTCGGGGGAGTCGGGCAGGCCCTTGGCGTCGGTCGGCTTCTCCCGCCACGCCCCGACCTTGAGTGGGTTGGCGTCGTCGACCTCGATGACGCCGAACTGGTCGGCCAGCGCGATCGGCTGGCGGATGGCGGCCACGGTCACCCCCGCACCGGTCTCCATGTGCTGGCGCACCATGTCGGAGAAGTCCATCCGGTACACGTGGTCGGCGCCGACGACGACGACGATGTCCGGCTGCTCCTCGTGGATGACGTTGAGACTCTGGAAGATCGCGTCCGCGCTCCCGAGGTACCAGTTCTTGTCGATGCGCTGCTGGGCCGGGATGGGGGCCACGAAGTTGCCGAGGAGCGTCGACATGCGCCACGTCTTCGTCACGTGCCGGTCGAGCGAGTGGGACTTGTACTGGGTGAGGACGACGATCTTGAGATAGCCGCTGTTGGCGACGTTCGAGAGGGCGTAGTCGATGAGGCGGTAGATGCCGCCGAAGGGCACCGCAGGCTTGGCGCGGTCGGCCGTGAGCGGCATGAGTCGCTTGCCCTCCCCTCCCGCCAGGACGATGACGAGGACCTTGGGCTGCTTTGCTCGACTCATAGGACACAACCTACCGGGCCACGCCCGGACACGGGCAGGTCCGTCCGGACGCGTTAGCCTGACGTTCATGCGCATCGACGTGCTGACCAAGGAGTACCCGCCCGCCATCTACGGAGGAGCGGGGGTGCATGCCTCCGAGCTGGTCAGGGCCCTGCGTGAGCGCGACGGGCTCGAGGTGCAGGTGCGCTGCTTCGGAGCCGAGCGCGACGAGGAGCAGACGACCGCATACCCGGATCTGGCGGAGCTGGCCGACGCCAACGGCGCGCTCAAGACGATGGGGGTCGACCTCACCATCGCCGACGACTGCGCGGGGGCCGACCTGGTCCACTCGCACACCTGGTACGCGAACTTCGCGGGGCATGTCGCGAGCCTGCTCGGGGGCATGCCCCACGTCATCACCGCGCACAGCCTCGAGCCGCTGCGGCCGTGGAAGGCCGAGCAGCTCGGGGGTGGGTACCGCGTCTCGTCGTGGGTGGAGAAGACGGCCTATGAGGCGGCCGCCGGCGTGATCGCCGTGAGCGAGGGGATGCGCAAGGACATCCTCCGGTCCTACCCCGACATCGACGAGGCCAAGGTCCACGTCGTGCACAACGGCATCGACAGCGAGCAGTGGTCGCGCGTCGACGACCAGGACGTGCTTCGCAAGCACGGGGTCGACCCCGGCCGGCCCGCCGTCATCTTCGTCGGGCGGATCACCCGCCAGAAGGGTCTGCCGTACTTCCTGCGCGCCGCCCGCGCCCTCCCTGCGGAGGTGCAGCTCGTGCTCTGCGCCGGAGCGCCGGACACCCCTGAGATCCTGGCCGAGGTGGAGGCCCTCATCGCCGAGCTGCGGACCGAGCGCGACGGGGTGGTCTGGATCGGCGAGATGCTTCCCCGCCATGAGGTCGTCGCGCTGCTCTCCGGCTCGACCGTGTTCGTGTGCCCGTCGGTGTACGAGCCCCTCGGCATCGTCAACCTCGAGGCGATGGCGTGCGAGGTGGCAGTGCTCGCGACGGCGACCGGCGGCATCCCCGAGGTCGTCGTCGACGGCGAGACCGGCTGGCTCGTGCCGATCGAGCAGGTCCAGGACGGCACGGGCACACCGGTGGACCCGGACCGCTTCGTCGAGGATCTCGGTAACGCTCTCGTCGAGGCCGTCTCCGACATCGAGCGGGCTCGCGAGTTCGGACGGGCCGGTCGACGACGGGCCGTCGAGCACTTCAGCTGGGGCTCGATCGCGGAGAACACCGCGCAGGTCTACGAGCGCATCGTGCGGGACTGGGCCGCGAGGTAGGCGACCCCGCCGCACGCCGCCGCCTCCAGGGCGGTTTCCGCCACCGCACGCAGGACGAGCAGTGGTGCGCGTCGATGCTCGGCGAGCTCCGCGGACGTCGACCCGTCGGCGTGGGCCAGGCCGGCCTCGGCGATCTCGAGGATGACACCGGCGCGCACCACGAGGGCGCGCACCCGGTCCGGCAGGTCGGGGGGCAGCCCCCACTCGCGCTCGACACGGCCGGGTCGCTCCCGCTGCCACGCGTCGGCCCAGCCGCCGTCACCGAGCGCGTCGGTCGCGGTGTGGACGGCGGCACGCAGGTCGCGGTCGGCGGCGGTCACGTCCACCCCGGCGAGCCGGTGGACCGGGACCGGTGCGGCGTCGTAGGCCTCCCACCGCAGCGCCAGCCCGGGATCCTGGGCGCCGAAGGTCACGTGCCGAGGGATGCTGACCGCCCCGACACCTGCGGCGAAGACCGCCTCGCCGACGAAGGTCGCGGCGTCGAACGCCTCCTCATCGCACTGCGGGAGGAGCCCGGAGGCGCCCGGACGGGGGAGCGACGCATACACCGCGTTCTCGCCCAGACCGCGCCACAGACCGAGCTGCTCGGGCAGACCGAGAACGATGTCCACGTCCGGGAGGGCTTGCGCGAGGGCGGGGTCGAGATCGCGCTCGTGAGCCCATGCGTGGCTCACCCACAGGGCGACACGGATGCTCGCGGGAAGCTGGGCCACGCGCCCATCGTAGGTCCGGGGAGGGCCGGCTCGGGTCGACTAGGGTTGAGTGCATGACCGACGTCCTCGCTCTCGCCGGCGTGAGCGTCGTCCGCGGCTCGACCACACTCCTGGACGACGTGACGTGGGAGGTCGAGGAAGGGGAGCGTTGGGTGGTCCTCGGCGCCAACGGGGCGGGCAAGACGACCCTGCTCCAGGTGGCCTCCGGACGGATGCACCCGAGCAGCGGCGTCGCGGGCATTCTGGGTGAGGTTCTCGGCACCGTCGACGTCTTCGAGCTGCGACCCCGGATCGGGCTGGCCTCGGCGTCGCTCGCCGAGCGCATCCCACTGCGGGAGGTCGTGCACAACGTCGTCGTGACGGCGTCCTACGGTGTGGTCGGCCGCTGGCGGGAGGAGTACCACCGCCTCGACCACGCCCGGGCCGCGGAGCTGCTCGAGGTCATGGGCGTCGAACACCTCGCGGACCGGACCTTCGGGACCCTCTCCGAGGGCGAGCGCAAGCGGGTCCAGATCGCCCGGGCCCTCATGACCGATCCCGAGCTGATGCTCCTCGACGAACCTGCAGCCGGCCTCGACCTGGGCGGCCGCGAGGACCTCGTGGGCCGGCTCGGGGAGCTGGCCGCCGACCTCACCGCCCCGGCGATGGTGCTTGTCACCCACCACGTCGAGGAGATCCCCCCCTCCTTCACGGACGCGCTGCTCCTGCGGGCCGGACGGGTCGTCGCCGCCGGGCCGCTCGAGCTGACCCTGACCGACGAGAACCTCACCGAAACCTTTGGGCTACCGCTGCACGTTGAGCAGCGTGGAGAGCGCTGGACCGCCTGGGCGGTTTGACAGCACCTACGCTCGTGACAACGGGCCGCTGTAGCGGTGAGAAGGGAGAACAACGATGGAATGGTTCGCTGACAACTGGTGGGTCGTGTGGCTGGGCCTCGCCCTCATCCTGGCCGCGATCGAGGCCGCCACGGTGGACTTCGTGTTCGTCATGCTCGCCGGCGGCGCGCTGGCCGCGTCCGCGGCCGCTGGGCTGGGCGCACCGCTGCCGATCCAGGTGGTCGTCGCCGTCGTCACCGCCTTCGCGCTGCTCTTCGTCGTGCGCCCGGTCGTCCAGCGTCGCTTCATGGACACCGAGACCGACCACGGGATCGGCTCCTCGGGCCTCATCGGACGTGACGCCTGGGTGCTCGAGACCATCACCGAGACGGACGGGCGGGTCAAGCTCGCCGGCGAGGTCTGGTCGGCTCGCGGTCCCGAGGGCCTGCTGCCACTGCAACCCGGCACGCAGGTCCGCGTCATCGAGATCCGGGGGGCGACGGCTCACGTCGCTCCGCTCGAGCAGCTGGGCCGACCACCGCAGCCCTAGCGGCGCCCGCCGAGGCCCGCACCGCATACCGACCACTGACCTGACCACCCACACAAGGGGAGAGAACACCTCATGGAGACCCTCATCATCCTGGGCATCCTGCTCGTCTTCGCGATCGTCGTCATCGTGCGCACGGTCAAGATCGTCCCGCAGCAGACCTCGCTCATCGTCGAGCGGCTCGGCCGCTTCTCACGAACGCTCGAGGGGGGACTGCACTTCCTCATCCCGTTCGTCGACAAGGTCCGGGCCAACGTCGACCTGCGTGAGCAGGTCGTCTCGTTCCCACCGCAGCCGGTCATCACGAGCGACAACCTCGTCGTCAACATCGACACGGTCATCTACTACACGGTCATCGACAGCCGCGCTGCGGTCTACGAGATCGCGAACTTCATCCAGGGTATCGAGCAGCTCACGGTGACGACCCTGCGCAACGTCATCGGCTCGCTCGACCTCGAGCAGACGCTGACCAGCCGGGACCAGATCAACGGCACCCTGCGCGGTGCCCTCGACGAGGCCACCGGCCGGTGGGGCATCCGCGTCAACCGGGTCGAGCTCAAGGCCATCGACCCCCCGCACTCGGTACAGGAGTCCATGGAGAAGCAGATGAAGGCCGAGCGGGACCGTCGTGCCGCGATCCTCAACGCCGAGGGCGTCAAGCAGTCCCAGATCCTCACGGCCGAGGGCGAGAAGCAGAGTTCCATCCTGCGCGCCGAAGGCTCGGCCCAGGCACGGGTGCTCGAGGCCGAGGGCCAGGCCCGCGCCATCAAGCAGGTCTTCGACGCGATCCACCGCGGCAGGCCGACCCAGAAGCTCCTGGCCTACCAGTACCTCCAGGTGCTGCCGCAGATCGCCCGCGGCGACAGCAACAAGATGTGGATCATCCCCAGCGAGCTCACCGACGCCCTGCGCGGCATCGGCGGGATGCTCGGCAAGGACACCTCCAACAGCTCCGACGGTGACGAGATGAGCGCCGAGGAGCTGATCGCGCTCGGCGAGCCGCAGGCGAGCTCCTTCGAGCCCTTCGCCCTCCAGGACGCCAAGGCGGCGCTGGAGGAGGCCCGTGGTCAGGCCGCCCGCTCGACCAAGGAGGCGAACGAGCACGCCTCTCCGGTGAGCTCGACCCAGCCCGCCTTCCGTCGGTCTGCCGACGCCGTCCCGCCCGCGCCGCAGCCGCCATCTCCCGCGCTGGAGTCACCGCTGGACAGCGGTGCACACGAGGAGCCGACCTCGCCGCCGGCCGAAGGTGATCACCGGGGCTGAGGCTCTGCGCCGTCCTCGAGCGCACCCACCCGTCACTAGCATGTGACGGGTGAGTGCGCTCGAGGTCGTTGTGATCCTGCTCGCAGGGTTCGGCGCCGGGATGATCAACGCCGTCGTCGGCTCGGGCACGCTGCTCACCTTCCCCACGCTCCTATGGGCCGGGTATGCGCCGGTGACGGCCAACGTGTCCAACACCCTCGGCCTGGTCGCGGGTGGAGCGGCCGGGTCCTGGGGGTACCGCAAGGAGCTGGGGGGTGCGGGCCCGACGCTCAAGCGGCTGCTGCCCATGTCGGGCATCGGGGCGGCCATCGGGGCGGTGCTCGTCATCGTCCTGCCACCCGGGGTCTTCGAGGCGGCCGTCCCGGCGCTCATCGGGATCGGGGCGCTCCTGGTCGTGACCGGTCCGCGCCTGCAGGTGTTCCTGGCCCGCAACCGACCCGCCGCCGCGGAGGGACCCGACCTGCGCCCGCCGGGGGTGGCCCTCCTCATCGGCGTCATGCTCGCCGGGATGTACGGCGGCTACTTCGGCGCCGCCCAGGGGGTCATCCTCATCGGCCTGCTCAGCCTCCTCACGAGTGACTCGCTGCAGCGCATCAACGGCTACAAGAACATCCTCGCGACCGCGGCGAACATCATCGGCGCCCTGACCTTCCTGCTCATCGCCCGGGACCAGATCGTCTGGTCCGTTGTCGGGCTCATCGCCGTCGGCTCCCTCGTCGGCGGGCTCGTGGGAGCGGCCGTCGGCAGGCGGATCCCCACCACGCCCCTGCGCGTCCTCGTCCTCGTCATCTCCGTCGTGGCGATCGTCGCCTTCGTCACGCGGTGACGGCGTCCTCGTGAGCGTCCCTCTCGCCGTGCTGCTCGCACTCGGGCTGGCCATCGCACTCGGCGCCGCGGTCCAGTCGGCCGTCGGCTTCGGCCTCGCCGTGGTCGCTGCTCCGTTCGTCGTCCTCGTCGAGCCCTCTCTCATGCCCGGCAGCATCCTCGTGTGCGGGTTCTTCCTGCCGCTCTGGGAGCTGCTCCGTCATCAGCGGGACGTCGACACGCGGCTCCTGACGAGCGCATACGGTATGCGGCTGGCACTGACCCCGATCGGTGCCGCCCTCGTCGTCTGGGCCGGTGCGCGCGAGATCGCGCTCATCGTCGGCGTGATGATCCTGCTTGTCGTCGCCGTCTCACTCACCCCGCTCTCGGTGCGCGCGACGGTGCCCAACGCACTGGGAGCCGGGGCCATCACCGGTATCGCGGGGACGGCGGCCTCGATCGGGGGTCCGTTCCTCGCGATGGTGCTCCAGCACGAGAGGCCCGAGCGGATCCGTTCGACGCTCGCCGCGTTCTTCGTCCTCGGCTCGTTCACCTCGCTCGCCGCGCTCTCGATCGTGGGTGAGCTCGACCGCACCCAGGTCGGGGCGGGGCTGCTCTGGGTGCCCTTCCTCGCCCTCGGCGTCTGGCTGGGCCGACCGCTGCGACACGTGGTGTCCAGGGACCGCATGCGCCGTGCCGTACTGACGTTCTGCACCGTCGCGAGCGTCGTCGTCATCGCGCGCGCCGTCCTCGGCTAGCCTGCAGGCCCTGGAGGTGGCGATGCCGATCACGATCACGAGTGCCGACGACCCGCGGGTGCGGGACTATGTCGCGCTCACCGACGTCGCGCTGCGGCGACGGCTCGAGCCAGAGCACGGCCTGTTCATCGCCGAGTCGGAGAAGGTCATCCGACGCGCGCTGGCGGCCGGCTACCGGCCCCGGTCCTATCTCATGGCTCCCCGCTGGCTCAACGACCTGCGCGATCTGGTGGAGTCCGCCGAGGCCGAGGACATCCCGGTGTTCACCGGGGAGCACGCTGTCATCGAGTCGCTCACCGGGTTCCACCTGCACCGCGGAGCGCTCGCCTCGATGCAGCGGTCGGCCCTTCCGTCGCTCACGGATGTCCTCGGTCACGCAGGACGGGTCATCGTCCTCGAGGACGTCGTCGACCACACCAACGTCGGTGCGATCTTCCGCAGCGCCGCCGCCCTCGGTTTCGACGCGGTCCTCGTCAGCCCGCGGTGTGCGGACCCGCTCTATCGTCGCGCGATCAGGGTCTCGATGGGAACCGTGTTCCAGGTGCCATGGACCCGCATCCACCCGTGGCCCGAGTCGGTGGGGGTGCTGCAGTCGCTGGGCTTCGAGGTCGCCGCCCTGGCCCTCACCGAGGCGTCCGTCCCCTTGGCGGAGTTCGCCGCAGCCGCCCCGGAGCGGGTCGCCCTGGTTTTCGGCGCGGAGGGCGACGGCCTGAGCGCCCGCACGCTGGCCACCGTCGACATCACGGTGCGCATCCCGATGGCCGGGGGAGTGGACTCCCTCAACGTCGCGGCCGCCGCGGCGGTGGCTGCCTGGGCCCTGCGGGTGCCCTAGGGGATTCGGTGCTCTCGGCCACTCGGTGCTAATGTGACTGACCGCGGCACCCCCCGGGGAGCCGCATGTCGAGTGGCCGGAGACGGTCTCTCGATCACCCCGTCCGGGTGGCGGAATGGCAGACGCGCTAGCTTGAGGTGCTAGTGTCCTTTAACGGACGTGGGGGTTCAAGTCCCCCCTCGGACACCAACCGAATGTGGCCCCTGACCCGCGGAAACGCGGCAGGGGCCACATTGCTTTTATCGCCATGGGGGCACCATGGGGGCACAGGCAGTAGCTGGGGATGCGCCGATGACACCTAACTAGGGTCAGAGGAGCAGCACAATGGCATGGATCGAAGAGCGCACCAGGGCAGACGGTGGAGTCTCCGCCTGCGTCGTCTGGCGCGAGGAGGGACACCGCGGCAGCCCTCGGCAGAGAGAGACCTTCAGCGTCGGAACGGACGCCCAGAACCGGGCCCGTGCTGAGGGCTTCAAGCAGATGGTCGACGCTGCCGGTCAGTACTGGCCCGAGGGGTGGGTCAAGGGTGAGGGCTTCGTTCGTCCACGAGAGGACAACCGCTATGAAGCGACCCCGAGCTTCGCGGGCATCGGGGAGGAGTACGTCCGTCAGATCGTCGAGCTCTCCCCGGGGCAGCGCAAGCGGTACCTGTCCCAGATCTGCACTCTCGTCGAGGTCGAGGTGCGCGGTGTACGGATCTTCCAGCGAGCGATCGACGCCATCACCGAACGTGACATCAAGGCGTGGCTGATCGACTGGGACCGCGCCCTGAAGACCAAGGCGAACTACCACGGCCTGCTCTTCGGCGTGTTCACCTACGCGGTCGAGGAGGGCTACCTGAGCACAAACCCCTGCGCGCGCACCGCCCCCAAGCGCTCGAGAGTCAGGCAGTCTCAGGCCGAGCTGCGGTTCCTGACCGAGGACGAGCTGAGCACCGCCGTCCGCCTCGCCGGCGAGAACGGGGACCTGTTGACCTTCGCGGTCGGGACCGGTCTTCGCTTCGGTGAGGTCACCGCGTTGTGGTGCAGCGACGTCGACCTGACCCGCGGCACGGTGCGGGTGAACAAGGCCTGGAAGCGCGACGGCGAGAAC
>JBHEPF010000051.1:0-6788 GCA_046260445.1 Dermatophilaceae bacterium
CCGAGCGCGACCGAGCGTCCCTGCCAGATAGCATCGAGGTTCGACGTGAGAAGGAGGTGTCGCGATGGGAATCTTCGAACGAGTCGAGCGCCGGCTCGAGCGGACCGTCAACGGGGTCTTCGCGCGCGCCTTCAAGGCCGACGTCCAGCCGGTCGAGATCGCCAGCGCCATCCGCAAGGCGATGGACGACCGCGCGGTGACGCCGAGCCGCGGTCACGTCCTCGTCCCCAACGTCTTCACGGTCGTCCTCTCGAGCAGTGACTACGAGCGGCTCTCGGAGTTCGAGGACGACATCATCGACGAGCTCGTCGTCTCCGCCGAGGAGCACGTCGACTCGCAGCGCTACACCCCGGCCGGTCCGGTCTCGGTGGCGCTCGAGCGGACCGACGACCTCGACACGGGCGTCTTCCGCGTCAAGCCCTCCAAGGCCAAGCAGGCGAGCCGCGCAGGGTCCGCCCAGGCACCCGCTCGCCCGGAGGAGCGGCAGGACCAGCGTCAGACCCGGCGCCCCGAGCAGCCGGACCACCCCGATGAGTCGGTGCGCGACCTCAACCCCTACGGCGCCAACCCCCACGACGGGCCGGGGGCGGGTGCCGCTGCCGCTGCCGAGGGGCATGCTCCCGGAGGCGGCAGCCGCCGCTCCCCCAGCCGGGAGGAGCCCCGACCGGTCGTGCCGCGACGCAACCGCCCGGGCGACCGGCCTTACCTCGCCAGCCGGGACGACCGGTTCCTCCTCATGGGGGCGATCAACGTCATCGGCCGGGACGAGGAGTCCGACATCATCTTCGACGACCCCGGCATCTCCCGGCGTCACTCCGAGATCCGGGTGACGACCGACGGCCCGCACCTCGTCGCCACCGTCCGTGACCTGGGCAGCACGAACGGCACCTTCGTCAACGGCGAGCGGGTCTCGAGCCGGCGCCTCGAGGAGGGCGACCGGGTCACCATCGGACGCACGACCGTCGTCTACCACGCCGGCCGGTCATGACCCGGAGCCCCGATGTCTGAGCTCACCGTCACCGTGCTCCGGCTCGGCCTGCTCGCCGCGCTGTGGTTCTTCGTCTTCTCCATCGTCACCGTGCTGCGCTCCGACCTCTACGGCGCCCGCATCGTCACCCGGCGCGAGGCCCGGCGCGACGCTCGCAAGGGCCGACCGGTGGCGGCGAGCGGCCGCGCCCAGGCGGCTGGCCCGACGGCATCCGGCCGCAGGCCCCGTCGAGGAGACGGCCGCGGCCTCGCCAACCTCACCGTGACCGGTGGCCCGCTCACGGGGACGAGCCTTCCGCTGCGCGAGCAGGGCACCCTCGTCGGTCGCAACCCCGAGTGCGCCCTCGTCCTCGACGACGACTACGCCAGCGGCCGGCACGCCAAGATCTACCGCGAGGGCGAGCAGTGGTTCGTCGAGGACCTCGGCAGCACGAACGGCACCTTCCTGGTCGTGAACGGCTCCCAACAGCGCCTGTCCGCCGTAACCCCGGTGGGCCCCGGCACCACTCTGCGGTTCGGCAAGACGGTCGTCGAGCTGCGGAGCTAGCCGATGTCCACAGCCTTCAACTACGCAGCGCGCTCCGATGTCGGGATGGTGCGCAAGAACAACCAGGACAGCGGGTATGCGGGCCCGCACCTCCTCGTCGTCGCCGACGGTATGGGCGGGCACGCCGGGGGTGACCTCGCGAGCGCGACCGTCATCGCCGAGCTCTTCGACCTCGATGACGACGCCTACACCGGCGCCGACACCGCGCCGCTCCTCAGCGACCGGATCGCTCGCGCCAACGCCGAGCTCGGTCGGCTCATCACCGACGACCCCAAGCTCGAGGGGATGGGCACCACCGTCACCGCCATGCTGCGCAGCCGCAACACGATCGCGCTGGCCCATATCGGCGACTCGCGGGCGTATCTGTTCCGCGAGGACGCGCTCACCCAGATCACCCACGACCACTCCTTCGTCCAGACCCTGGTCGACGAGGGTCGGATCACCGAGGAGGAGGCTGCGACGCACCCGCACCGGTCCTTCGTCACCCGGGTGCTCACCGGCCACGAGGGCGACGAACCGGACGTCGTGGTGCGCCAGACCCGCCTCGGCGACCGATACCTGCTCTGCTCCGATGGACTCACCGGGTTCGTCGCGATCGACACCATCCGCGACATCCTCACCGAGCGCGACAAGCCCGGGGTCACCGCCGACCGCCTGGTCCAGCTCAGCCTGCGGGCCGGAGCGCCGGACAACGTCACCGTCGTCATCGCCGACGTCGTCGACGTCACCTCCAGCTCGCCACCGACCCAGCCCCAGATCGTCGGCGCTGCGGCGACTCGCCGACGCAAGGGCACCCGCCCCATCCCGATCACCCCGGCCCAGAAGGCCGCGGCACTGGCAGCCGCCGCCTCCCGGTCGGAGGACGACGACGACGAGGCGCGCGAGCCGATCCAACTCGCCGAGCAGGGACCCCGCAGCCCGCTGCGCTCGATGCTCATCATCCTCACCGTGTTCGCCCTCCTCCTCACCGCCGCAGCCGGAGGGGTCATCGCCGGCTACCAGTGGAGCCAGCGGCAGTACTACGTGGGTGCCTACGAGGGCAACGTCACGGTCTTCCAAGGCGTCCCCATGTCGCTCGGCAGCCTCACCCTCTCCCACCCGCTCTACATCACCGAGGTCAAGACCGACGACCTGCCGGAGTTCCAGCGGAGCAAGGTGGCCGAGAACGTCTCCTTCGACAACCCGCGCGCCGCCGACACCCTCGTCGACGACCTGCGAGTGCGAGCCGTCGAGTGCCGCCGGCTGCGGACGCAAGGCACGCCGTGCGGCACCGGCCCGGACGCGACCCCCTCGCCGACGAGGCCTCGGGCCACTCCCACGAGCACCGCCACCACGAGCACCCCGGCGAGCACCGCCACTCCCACGAGCACCCCGGCGAGCACCCGATGATCTCCATCGCCTCCATGGGTCCACGCAGCGGGCGCACCGTCGAGCTGCTCCTCCTCATCGGCGCCGTCGGCATCGTCATGCTCGCCTACGTCAACGTCGAGATCGCGACGAACGAGTCCATCCCGCCCAACCTGCTCGCCCAGGGCGCCGGGCTGCTCGTCATCGCGGTCGTCTTCCACCTCGTCCTGCGCTGGCGTGCCTCGTATGCCGACCCGCTCCTGCTGCCCATCGCGACCCTCCTCAACGGCCTGGGCCTGGTCATGCTGCACCGCATCGACGTCGCCCGGGGACAGGACTTCGCCAACGGGCTGGCCCTGCGCCAGCTCACCTGGAGCGCTCTCGCCGTCGCCATCGCGGCCGCGGTCCTGTTCCTCCTGCCCGACCACCGGCTGCTGCGCCGTTACACCTACATCGCCGGGCTCGCCGCGGTCGTGCTCCTCCTCATGCCGCTCCTGCCGTTCATCGGCCGCGAGGTCTACGGCGCCCGGATCTGGATCGGCATCGGCCCGTTCTCGTTCCAGCCCGGTGAGATCGCCAAGATCGCCCTCGCGGTGTTCTTCGCCGGCTACCTCGTCACCGCACGCGACGCCCTCTCGGTCGCGGGCAAGAAGGTCCTCAGGCTCATCCTGCCCCGCGGCAAGGACCTCGGCCCGATCCTCGTCGCCTGGGTGCTCAGCCTGGGCATCCTCGTGTTCCAGCGCGACCTCGGCTCCTCGCTGCTCTTCTTCGGTCTCTTCATCGCGATGCTCTATGTCGCGACCGAGCGGGTGTCGTGGATCGCCATCGGGATGACCCTCCTCGCCGCCGGGACCTACTTCGCCTATGGCCTCTTCGGTCACGTGCAGGCGCGCGTGACACTCTGGCTCGACCCGTTCGCCCCCGACCAGTCCGACCAGATCGCCCGGGGGCTCATGGGACTCGCGGCCGGCGGGCTCATCGGCACCGGACTCGGCCGCGGCCGACCCACCGAGACCTACTTCGCGGAGAGCGACTTCATCATCCCGAGCTTCGGTGAGGAGCTGGGCCTCATCGGCCTGTTCGCGATGATCCTGCTGTATGCGCTGCTCGTCCAGCGCGGTCTGCGCGCCGCGGTCGGGGTGCGGGACGGCTTCGGCAAGCTGCTCGCGACCGGCCTGGCGTTCTCCATCGCCCTGCAGTGCTTCGTCGTCATCGGCGGCGTCACCCGGGTCATCCCGCTCACCGGCCTCACGACGCCGTTCCTGTCCGCCGGCGGGTCCTCGCTCCTAGCGAACTGGACGATCATCGCCCTCCTCCTGCGCATCAGCGACCAGGCCCGGCGCCCGGTCGACGAGAGCCCGTCGAAGCCCGCCGAGCAGGCGGAGCGAACAGAAGTGGTGCGACCGGCGTGAACGCACCGATCCGCAAGCTAGGCCTCGTCATCGCCTTCCTCTTCACGACCCTGCTCGTGAGCACGACGATCATCCAGGGCTTCCAGGCCCAGTCGATCAACGCCCGCTCGGACAACCGGCGCACCCTCCTGGCGACCTACAGCGCGGACCGCGGCGAGATCCTCGTCGCGAGCTCACCCGTGGCCCAGTCCCGCGAGACCGACAACCAGTACCAACGCATACGCACCTATGCGCAGGGGCCGCGGTATGCGCACGTCACCGGCTACTTCTCCTTCCTCTTCGGCGCCGGTGGCGGGATCGAGCAGGCGGAGAACTCGCTGCTCAACGGGTCCTCCGACCGGCTGTTCTACCGTCGGATCTCCGACGTCTTCGCCGGGCAGCGCCCGAGCGGGGTCAACCTCGAGCTCACCATCGACCCCGTCGCGCAGCAGGCGGCTGCGGATGCCCTGGGCAACCAGCGCGGCGCGGCCGTCGCGCTCGACCCTCGCACCGGGGCGATCCTCGCGATGGTGAGCAGTCCGAGCTATGACCCCAACGTGCTCGCCAGCCACGACATGGGCGCGGTCAACAACGCGTGGCAGGAGCTCAACGGCGCCGAGACCAAGCCCATGCTCAACCGCACGATCTCCGAGACGTACCCGCCCGGGTCGACCTTCAAGGTCATCACCGCGGCGGCCGCGCTCTCGACCGGCCGCTACACCCTGGAGTCCGAGCTCGACGCCCCCCAGGTGCTCGACCTGCCGCAGACGGATGCCGACCTGCCGAACTATGGAGGGGCCATCTGTGACCCGTCCGGCGTGCAGTCGATGATCGAAGCGCTCGCCATCTCGTGCAACACGGCGTTCGGGTCGCTCGGGCTCGAGCTCGGCGACGACGTCATCCGCGAGCAGGCCGCGCGGTTCGGGATCGGCGACCTCCTGCGGGTGCCGATGCCGGTGGTCCGCTCCTCCTTCCCGAGCGAGGACCTCGACCCGCCGTCCCTCGCGCAGTCGGCGATCGGGCAGCGCGACGTCCGGGTCACCCCGCTCCAGGTGGCCATGATGAGCGCCGCGGTCGCCAACCGGGGCGTCGTCATGCAGCCCTACCTCATCAAGTCGGTGCTCGGCAACGACCTCAGCGAGCTCGACGTCGCCTCGCCGCAGCAGCTGTCCGAGGCCGTGGACCCCGATGTCGCCGGCCAGCTGAGCCTGATGATGCAACGCGTCGTCGAGACCGGTTCCGGACAGTCCGCACAGATCTCCGGGATCGCGGTGGCCGGCAAGTCCGGCACCGCCGAGGTCGGCGGCGGGCGCAGCGCCCACGCATGGTTCACCGCCTTCGCCCCCGCGGACGACCCCCGAGTCGCCGTCGCCGTCGTCGTCGAGAACGGCGGCGACACAACGAGCGAGGTCAGCGGGGGCCGGGTCGCCGGGCCGATCGCGCGTCAGATCATCGAGGCGGTGCTGCGCTCATGAGCATCGTCGCAAGCATCGTCGCAACCATCGTCGCAACCATCGTCGCAACCATCGTCGGAAGCATGGCCCGAGCGGCCGGCCGGATGTCTCCCTCACGCGGGGGACGGGAACCCGGTGGTCTTCAGGCCGGATCACCACCGGCTTTCCGTCCCTCGCGGAGGTCGCACCAGCTCACGCCGCATCAACTCAGCACTGGAGGTTCCTCGTGAGCGCGCCACTACAGATCCTCGGCGGACGGTACGAGATCGGAGAGCTCATCGGCCGCGGTGGGATGGCCGAGGTCCACCTGGGCCACGACACCCGCCTCGGCCGACCCGTCGCCATCAAGCTGCTGCGCAGCGAGCTCGCGCGGGACGCGACGTTCCTCAGTCGGTTCAAGCGGGAGGCGCAGTCCGCCGCCGGCCTCAACCACGCGAGCATCGTCGCGGTCTACGACTCCGGTGACGAGGTCGTCACCGAGAGCGGCGGCGCCCAGCACGACGTCCCCTACATCGTCATGGAGTTTGTGCCGGGCCGGACCCTGCGGACCGTCCTCACCGAGGAGGGGCCGTTCACGCCGGTCGAGGCGGCGCGTGTGACAGAGGGTGTCCTCGAGGCGCTGTCGTACTCGCACCGGATGGGCATCGTCCACCGCGACATCAAGCCGGCCAACGTCATGATCGCCGAGGACGGGTCGGTCAAGGTCATGGACTTCGGCATCGCCCGGGCGATCGCCGACACGAGCGCGACGATGACCCAGACCCAGGCGGTCATGGGCACGGCGCAGTACCTCTCCCCCGAGCAGGCCCAGGGGCAGACCGTCGATGCGCGCTCGGACCTGTACTCGACCGGATGCATGCTCTTCGAGCTGCTCACCGGACGAGCGCCCTTCATGGCCGACTCGCCGGTGGCCATCGCCTACCAGCACGTGGGCGAGCGGCCTCCCCTGGCCAGCGACTTCTCCCCCCACGACGTGCCTGCGGAGATGGACGCGGTCGTGCTGCACTCGCTGGCCAAGCGACGCGAGGACCGATACCAGGACGCGACAGCCTTCCGCAGCGA
>JBHEPF010000070.1:0-15148 GCA_046260445.1 Dermatophilaceae bacterium
ATCCCGAAGGCGACCCTATACACCTGGCGTACGCGCAGGCCCGGCTTCGGTCCGCGTGCCGCCAAGTTCGGGGGGTGCCTGCGCTACCGACGCGCCGACCTCGACGCCTGGGTAGCGGCGCACGTCGAGGGCCTGGACGACATCCCAGCGCAGCCAGTGAGCTATGGAGTATCGCTGTCTCGGACCAGCCATCCCCGTCCACTGGGGTGACGGGCGTGGGATCAGGGCGCCCCCCAACACCGATCGGCACCTGGGGCACGATTCGCACGACCCAGGTCCGAGATGGCGCGCATCGCTCGCGTACCCGGATCAGGGACAAGGACGGGGTCACCCGCGAGGTCACTGCAACGGGCACCACCAGCGCCGCGGCCGAGCGAGCCCTGCGCCAGAAGTTGGTGGACCGCCGAGCGCCGACGCGGGAAGGGATCACCGCCGATACCACCATCGCCAGGCTCGCGGCACAATGGCTTGCCTTCCTGCGCGACGAGGGCCGGATCGAGGCCACCACGATCAACGAGTACGAGCGCGTGCTCACCAAGGTGGTGATTCCCGAGTTGGGCGGGCTCCGCCTTCGGGAGGTGAGTACTAGTCGCCTCGATCTCTTTCTCGTTCGCCTCCGCTCGGTCAGCGCAAGCCGCCAACGCAAGACCAAGGTGGTGCTGAGCGCCATGCTCGGCCTCGCTGTGCGTCACGACGCACTCGCCCTGAACCCGGTGCAACAAACCTCACGCGTGCATCGAGAGAAGTCGGAGACCCGGTCCCTGACAGCGCAGGATCTGGTGACGGTCCGGAAGGCTGTGCGCGAATGGTCCATCCAGCAGCGTTCCGGCCCCAAGGCCACCACCGACATGGCCGACATCATCGATCTGATGCTCGCGACAGGTGCCCGAATCGGTGAGATTCTGGCCCTGCGGTGGGCCGACATCACTCTGGACGCCCCGCGTCCGGCTGTGACCATCACTGGAACCATCAAGACCGAGCCCGGCAAGGGGACCTATCGGAAGGCCAGCCCGAAGTCAGATTCCAGTGTCCGGACGGTGGCGTTGCCGGAGTTCGCAGTCACGATGTTCCTGCGTCGCCGGTCGCTGGCTGGCGACCATCCCATCGATGCGGTCTTTCCGACGCGTAACGGGACGTGGCAGCAGGTGAACAACGTCGAACGAAGCTGGAGACAAATCCGTGCGGGAACCGGTCTCGAATGGGTCACGCCACACACGTTCCGCAAGACCGTAGCCACGCTGATCTCCGAACGGGTCGACACCGAGACGGCCTCCCAGCTACTCGGGCACTCCTCCCCCTCCATCACACGCGAGTTCTATGTCTCCAAGCCCGCCATCGCCGCCGATGTAGCGCACGTCCTGGACGAATTGCTCGGTCCCGATCCCGAGGCCGCGCCCGAATAAATGGGGAATAAATGGGGAATAGTTGTTTCCACCTCGAAACCAGAACCGACTCTGAACTAGCGTTTCCGCAGTTCAGAGCCGGTTTCTGCGTCGGGCTGACAGGATTTGAACCTGCGACCCCTTGACCCCCAGTCAAGTGCGCTACCAAGCTGCGCCACAGCCCGTGGCTACCCTCCGAGGAGAGCGACCGTCACGATACCGCACCGGAGTTCGCTGGACCGAATCGCCGAACCCGGCGGGTGCGTCAGCGGCCGCGCTTCTCGCGGACCCGGACCGAGACCTCGATCGGAGTGCCTGCGAAGCCGAACTCCTCACGCAGCCGGCGCTCGACGAAGCGGCGGTAGCCGGCCTCGATGAACCCGGAAGCGAAGAGGACGAAGCGCGGCGGACGGGTCGAGGCCTGCGTCGCGAAGAGGATCCGCGGCTGCTTGCCACCGCGCACCGGGTGCGGGTGCCCGGCGACGACCTCACCGAGGAAGGCATTGAGTCGGCCGGTCGAGATACGGGTGTCCCAGGACTCGAGGGCGAGCTCGAGCGCGGGGACGAGCCTCTCGACGTGCCGGCCGGTCTGTGCGGAGATGTTGACCCGGGGTGCCCACGGGATCTGGACGAGCTCGCGCTCGATCTCGCGCTCGAGGTAATAGCGCCGCTCCTCGTCGGTCGTGTCCCACTTGTTGTAGGCGACGACGAGGGCCCGACCGGCGTCGATGACCTGCTGGATCACGCGAATGTCCTGCTCGGCGATCGGCTCGCCGGCGTCGACGAGGACGACTGCGACCTCGGCCTTCTCAAGGGCCGTCTGGGTCCGCAGCGAGCTGTAGAAGTCGGCGCCTCGGGTCTGGTGGACGCGCCGCCGGATCCCAGCCGTGTCGACGAAGCGCCAGGTCTTGCCGCCGAGGTCGATGAGCTCGTCGACCGGGTCACGAGTCGTGCCCGCGACGTTGTCGACGACGACACGGTCCTCACCGGCGAGCTTGTTGAGCAGGGACGACTTGCCCACGTTGGGCCGCCCGATGAGCGCCACCCGGCGCGGACCGCCCTCGAGATCGACGCCACCGTGTGCCGCGACCTCGGGCAGGACGTCGAGGACCGCGTCGAGGAGGTCACCGCTGCCCCGGCCGTGTAGCGCCGAGACCGGCCACGGCTGGCCGAGCCCGAGGTTCCACAGTGTCGTGGCATCGGCCTCGAAGCGCTGGTCGTCGACCTTGTTCGCGACGAGGACGACCGGCTTGCCCGACCGGCGAAGCAGCCGCACGACGGCCGCATCGTCATCGGTGGCCCCGACGACCGCGTCGACGACGAACATGACGACGTCGGCCATCTCGATGGCGACCTCCGCCTGTTCCGCCACCCGAAGGTGCAACCCGGTTGCATCGAGCGCCCAGCCGCCGGTGTCGAGGAGGGTGAAGCGCCGTCCCGACCAGTCGGCCGAGTAGGCGACCCGGTCCCGGGTGACTCCGGGCACGTCCTCGACGACCGCCTCGCGGCGGCCGAGGATGCGGTTGACCA
This sequence comes from Dermatophilaceae bacterium, assembly GCA_046260445.1. Lineage (GTDB taxonomy): Bacteria > Actinomycetota > Actinomycetes > Actinomycetales > Dermatophilaceae > F2B08. The sequence continues at coordinate 2,913 of JBHEPF010000070.1, forward strand.
GCGTCGACTTGCCGACGTTGGGTCGCCCGACGACCGCGACCACCGGCAGCGGCCCCCTGTATGCGTCGCCCGCCTCCGCAAGCTGGCCCTCGAGAAGAGCGCGGTCCTCCTCGGTGAGGTCGAAGTCCTCCAGGCCGGCGCGCAGCGCCCGCTCGACATCGACACCGTCAGCACCGTCGGCCGGCGTGAGGTCCTCGGTCTGGTCGTGTGTGGTCATTCGTCCATTCTCCCCCACGGCGGACGTCGGTCGGTCACTCCATGAGGTCGGGCGGGATGTCGGTCGGCAGCGGGATGCCGTGACGGGCTGCCGACACGCTCACGTGCACGGCGTGCCGGGTGCGCACCTCCTCGGCAGCCCGCTCGAGCCGGACGCGGCCGGGCACCCCGGCGATCGGTTCGAGCGTGAAAGGCTCCCCGAGGTCGAGGACGAGGCGGGAGCGCAGCCGGGGCCAGGACGCGGCGAGATCACCGGTGCGACGGGTGCCGAGGAGCGCGACCGGGACCACGGTCGCGCCGGACTGCAGGGCGAGCCAGGCTGCGCCCTTGCCGGCCTCGGCGAGATCGCCGCGGCCGCGGCCGCCCTCGGGGAAGACACCGAGCAGCCCGTCGCGGCGCAGCACCTCGAGCCCCTGGCCGAGTGCGCGTCTGTCACCGTGGCCCTGGTTGAGCGGGATCTGCCCGGACCAGGTGAGGACCCTGCCCATCCACCCGGTGAAGGTCTTGTCGAGCACGAGGAAGTGGCCGGGGCGCGGGAGGCAGCCGAACGCGAAGGGCCCGTCGAGGAAGCCGATGTGGTTGAGGACGGCGATGACCGCCCCGGTGCGCGGCATCCGCTCACGGTGCTCGACATGCGTCTCGTACAACCCACGCAGAATCGGCCGGGCGCCGCGCTGGAACCACCGCGACCGCCACTCGGCCGGCGGCTCCGACCCGGGCGTCACTCGCGACCCGCGGTCGCGGTGGCGACCACGTCGAGGACGGCCTGGACGCTCTGCTCGAAGTCGAGGTCGGAGGTGTCGACGAGAATGACGCCGTCGGCGGCCTCGTGGAAGGTCGAGACGGTGGAGTCGTCGCGGTCCCGCCGCACGACCTGGTCCCGCGTCGCCTCGATCGTCTCTGCGGACACCTCTCCGTGCAGCTCCGCTGAGCGGCGCCGCAGGCGCGCCTCCTCGGAGGCCGTGAGGAGGATGCGTACGTCCGCATCGGGCGCCACGACGGTTGTGATGTCCCGACCCTCGGCGACCACTCCCCCGGTCCGTTCGGCGATCTGCGCCATGAGCTCACGCTGGCGCCGGCGCAGCTCGGCGCGGACGTCGAGGTTGGTGGCGACCACGGAGACGACGGACGAGATCTCAGTGGTCCGGATCGCCGCGCCGATATCGCGACCGGACACCGACACCGTGGGAGCGGACGGGTCGGTGCCCATCTCGAGGGGCACCTCGCGGGCCGCCTGAGCCACAGCACCCGCGTCGTCCAGCTCGACACGCTGGTCGAGGCACCACCAGGTCACCGCGCGGTACATGGCGCCCGTGTCGAGATATCCGACACCGAGCGAGCGCGCCACCGCAAGGGACACGCTGGACTTGCCAGACCCCGAGGGCCCGTCGATGGCGATCATGATGGGACGTTCATCGCTCACGCGTGCAGCCTCCAGCCTCGGTCGGTGAGTGCGCCGACCAGGTGCCCGAGGGCACTCGGCACGACGAAGATCTCGGCCAGCCCGAACGGCTGACCCTGTGCGTGGTCGAGACGCAGGTCCTCGAGGTTGACCTCTGCGTCACCGACATCGTTGAAGAGTCGCCCGAGCTGGCCCGGCTCGTCCGGCACGAGCACGACCACCGAGGCGTATGCGGTCGGCGCCGCACCGTGCTTGCCCGGGATCCGCGCATGGCCGGCGTTGCCGGCGGCGAGCCGGCCGGCGATGACCGCACGTGAGCCGGGAGCACCGAGGTCGTGTGCCCCGTCGCGGGCGATGTCACCGAGTGCGGTCTCAAGGTCACACAGGTCGACGATGACGTCTTTGAGCACGTCGCGGACCGCCGGGGCGTTGCCGACGAGGATCTGGGTCCACAGTCCCGGGTCGCTCGCGGCGATCCGGGTAACGTCCCTGACACCCTGGCCGGCGAGCGCGACCGAGGTCTCGGAGAGCGCCTCCAACCGAGCAGCGACCACCGAGGCGGCGATCTGCGGGACATGGCTCACGGCCGCCACAGCGGCGTCGTGCTCATCCGCGGCGAGGATCACGACGGCGGCACCCGTCGACTCGGCCATCCGGCGGACGGCCGCGAGCGCCTCGCTCGCGGCCGCCTCGGTCGGCGTCAGCACCCAGGTGCGGCCCTCGAACAGGTCGGCGCGGGCGGAGATGGCGCCGCTGCGCTCGCGACCCGCCATCGGGTGCCCTCCGACGAAGCGAGCGAGGTCGCCGCCACGGCTGGCGACCTCGTCGACGATGATCTGCTTGACCGAGGCGACGTCGGTGACGACGGCCGAGGCATACCTCTGCTGGGCGGCCACGACGACGTTGGCGGTGACGTCCGGCGGGGTTGCGACGATCACGATGTCGACCGCATCCCTGGGATCCTGCCGAGGGTGCAGCTCGCCGGCACCGAGGTCACGCGCCAGAGCCGCCGAGGTGGGCGAAAGGTCCTCGAGGGAGACCGTCGCGCCGCGCGCACGCAGCGCCATGCCGATACTCGCGCCGATAAGACCCGAGCCGATGATGTGCACCCGAGGTGACGTCATGTCACATCCCAGCCGCCGCATACAGGGCGGCGACCTCGGCCGTGGAGAGGGCCCGCCACTTGCCGGGCTTGGTGTCCGCGAGCCGGATCGGTCCGACCTGGGTGCGCACGAGGGAGAGGACGGGGTAGCCGACGTGCTCGAGCATCCGGCGGACGATGTGCTTGCGGCCCTCGTGCAGGATGATCTCGACGAGGGCCTTGCCGGGCTGTGAGTCGACGATTCGGAACGAGTCGACAGACACCGGACCGTCCTCGAGCTCGACGCCGGCGCGCAGCCGCTTGCCCACGTCGCGGGCCACCGGGCCGGGGACCTGCGCCAGATAGGTCTTGAGCACCCCGTAGGCCGGATGCTGCAACCGGTGGGCGAGGTCCCCGTCGTTGGTGAGGATGAGCAGCCCCTCGGTGTCCGCGTCGAGGCGGCCGACGTGGAAGAGCCGCTCGTTGCGCCCCGCGAGGTAGTCACCGATGTCCACCCGGCCGAGGTCGTCGTTCATCGACGTGACGACACCGACCGGCTTGTTGAACGCGAGATACACTCTCGACTCGTCGAGCTGGACCCGCTCGCCATCGACGTGGACGACGTGACCCACCGGGTTGATCCGGACACCGAGCTCGGTGACCGTGATGCCGTCGACCTGCACCCGGCCCTCGCTGATGAGCTGCTCGCAACGACGCCGGGACCCCACGCCGGCGCCGGCCAGCAGCTTCTGCAGCCGTACTCCGTCCGCCTCGTGCACGTCGATCTGCGGCTGCTCCGCCGGGCCGACGGTGCGGGTCGGCTGGGACCTCTTCGTCGACCCGGAGGCCGAGCGGTTCGAACGAGACTGGCTACCGCCTCGGCGCGGCTTGTCGCCGCCGCCCGTGCCTGCGCCGGAGCGGGGTCGTCCTGATCCGGAACGGTTGCGTGGGGGTGTCATCCTCGTCCTGCCTCTGCGATCTCGTCGAGCACGTCTACTTCAGGAAGATAGGGGGCGAGCGCCGGCAGGTCGTCGAGCGAGCCGAGCCCGAGCCGCTCGAGGAAGTAGGTCGTCGTCCCGTACAGGATCGCACCCGACTCGTGCTCGGAGCCGACCTCCTCGATGAGGCCGCGGCCGAGCAGGGTCCGCACCACGCCGTCGACGTTGACGCCACGCACGGCGCTCACCCGCGAGCGCGCGATGGGCTGCCGGTAGGCGATGACCGCCAAGGTCTCGAGCGAGGCCTGCGTGAGCCTCGCCCGCTGGCCCTCAAGGAGGAACTTCTCCACGACCGGTGCATACTCGCTGCGACTGTACATCCGCCAGCCGCCGCCCACCTTGCGCAGCGTGAAGCCGCGGTGGGCGGCCGCATACTCCGCCTCGAGCTCGGTGAGGGTCGCGCTGATGTCGTCGACGGGCAGCTCGAGAGCCGTCGCAAGCGCGACCTCGGTCACCGGCTCGTCGACGACCATGAGGACCGCCTCGAGCGCACCCCTGGCCCCACCGGGGTAGGCGCTGACGTCGAAGGCGATCTGCTCGGCGTCCTGGACGTCGTCGACGCTGTCGGAGTCGGCCTCGACCGGTTCGTGGAGAGGCTCGTTCAGGTCGTTCTCAGTCATCGCTCTCGTCCTCGTCGTCCGTCCCCACATCTGTCCCCACATCTGTCCCCGCGTCGGCGCTCTCGCCGGCCAGCTCCTCGTCGAACTCGTCGCCGACGTCGATCTCCCCATCGTCGGCGCCGGTCCACCGCACCGTCAGCTCACCCAGCGCCTCGACCTGGTCGAACGCGATCTGCGCGTCCCGGAACAGCTCGAGCAGGGCGAGGAACCGGGCGACGATGACGAGCGTGTTGTCCGCGTCGCGGACGAGGCTGCGGAACGAGCAGACCCGCTCGGCGCGCAGCCGCGAGCCAAGGATGCCCGCCTGCTCTCGCACGCTCACGGCCGGTGCGTGGAGGTGGTCCATGCCCACCGTCGCCACCGGCCGCGGCGTCAGGGCGCGTGCCGCGATCACGGCGAGCTGCTCGGGGGTGATCGTCATGATGAGCTCCGGCAGGAGCGAGGCGAGCTGGGGCTCGAGACCCGCCTGGCGGGCAGACATCCGGCCCACCGTCCCCATCCGCTCCGCGAACGTGTGGGCGATGTCCTTGAAGGCGCGGTACTGGAGGAGCCGGGCGAAGAGGAGGTCCCGGGCCTCGATGAGCGCGAGGTCGTCATCGTCCTCGGGGCCGCGCTGAGGCAGCAGCCGTGCGGCCTTGAGGTCGAGCAGAGTCGAGGCGACGAGGAGGAACTCGGTCGCCTGCCCGAGGTCCCACTCCCCCTCCCCCGCCTGCTGGGCGCGGATGTGGGCGATGAACTCGTCGGTCACGGTCGCGATGGCGACCTCGGTGATGTCGAGCTTGTGCTTGGCGATCAGCCCCAGGAGCAGGTCGAAGGGCCCGGAGAAGACATCGAGGTGCACCTCGAAGGTCTGCTCCGGTGATCGTCGCGTGATCACCCCTCCCGGGGTGAGCCGGTCAGGCTGCTCCGCCACGGGCGATGAGCTCTCGCGCGAGCTGACGGTAGGCGTCCGCTCCGCTGTGCGTCGACGCATACGTCGTGATCGGCTCGGCGGCGAGCGTGGCGTCGGGGAACTTGACCGTGCGGCTGATGACGGTGTGGAAGACCTGCTCGCCGAAGTGGTCGACGACCGATCGGACGACCTCCTTGGAGTGCAGGGTGCGCCCGTCGTACATCGTGGGGAGGATGCCGTCCATCTGCAGTCGCGGGTTGAGCCGGTCGGTGATCTTCTCGATCGTCTCGACGAGGAGCGCGACGCCGCGCATGGCGAAGAACTCGCACTCGAGGGGGATGACGACGCCGTGGGCGGCGGTGAGTGCGTTGACCGTGAGCAGCCCGAGGGAGGGCTGGCAGTCGATGAGGACGACGTCGTAGTCGTCGAGGACCGGCCGGAGCACGCGGGCGAGGATCTGCTCGCGCGCGACCTCCCCGACGAGCTGGACCTCCGCGGCCGAGAGGTCGATGTTGGCGGGGATGACGTCGACGCCCTCGGTGGCGGTGGTCTGGATGACGTCCCGGACGTCGTGCCCACGCTCCATGAGGAGGTTGTAGATCGTCACGTCGAGCTCGTTGGCGCGCACGCCCAGCCCGACGGAGAGGGCGCCCTGCGGGTCGAAGTCGACGAGGAGGACCCGGCGGCCGTACTCGGCGAGGGCGGCGCCGAGGTTGATCGTCGACGTCGTCTTGCCGACGCCGCCCTTCTGGTTGCACATCGCGATGATCCGGGCCGGGCCGTGCGCGCTCAGCGGCACGGGCACAGGGAAGTCCGGGAGGGGGCGACCGGTCGGACCGAGCGTGCCGCTGCCGGCGGCGCCGGTCCCGGGCAAGGTGTCGTGGCCACCCAAGGGTGCGCCAGGCGCCTGCTCAGCGGTCTGCTCGAATGCCACTTCGTCCCTCTCCCACCTCGACGGTCAGCCTCGCGCTGATCGACCCCGACCTTATCAGCGCGCCCGCGGGTGTGCCTGCGCATACACCTCGCGCAGCTGCTGGACCGTCACGAGTGTGTAGATCTGCGTCGTCGTCACCGACGCGTGCCCGAGGAGCTCCTGGACGACCCGCACGTCCGCGCCCCCGTCGAGCAGATGCGTGGCGAAGGAGTGCCGGAGCGTATGCGGTGAGACGTGGTCGAGTCCGGCCCGCCCCGCGGCGGACTGGATGACCGCCCACGCCGACTGCCGGGAGAGCCTCCTGCCCCGCGTGCCGAGGAAGATGGCCGGGGTCCCGGGACCCTTGGCGGCGAGGGTGGGCCGCCCGCGGACGAGGTACTCGCTCAGCGCGGCCACCGCATACGACCCGAGCGGGACGACTCGCTGCTTGCTGCCCTTGCCGAACACCCGCACGACCCCCTCATCGAGATCCACGTCGTCGAGATCGAGGCCGACCGCCTCGGAGATGCGGGCACCGGAGCCGTAGAGCACCTCGAGCAGCGCCCGGTCGCGCAGGGGAACCGGCGGATCGCCGAGCGATGCGGCGTCGAGGAGCCGCTCGACCGAGTCGAGGGAGATCGCCTTGGGCAGGCGGCTCGGCGGTGCGGGTGGGGTCACCCCCTGGGCCGGGTCGCTCGTCGTCTCCCCCTCTGCCGCCAGGAACCGGTGGAACCCGCGCACCGCGACCAGGGCCCGACCCGCGGAGGACGTGGCGAGCGGGGGATGCTCGCCGTCACCGCTGCGCAGACTCCGCAGGAACGCGGCGACCGTCTCCTCGGTGACCTCGTCGGCGCGCTGGATCCCGTGGGTGCGGGCGTGCTCGAGATAGCGCGCGAGGTCTCGACGGTAGGCGGAGAGAGTGTGGGCTGCCAGGCCTCGCTCGACGTCGAGGTGGGTCAGCCAGTCGGCGGCGGCGCGCTCGAGCGGGGTCGGCCGACTCAGCTGAGCACCTGATCGATGCCGACCGACTCCATGTCGAACGCCTCAGCGACGGGCGCGCAGGTGACCTGGCCGTCGTACGTGTTCAGTCCCTGTGCGAGTGCGGGATCCGCGCGCATCGCCTCGATCCACCCCGCGTCGGCCAACGTGGTTGCGTACGGGATCGTGGCGTTGGTCAGGCCCCACGTCGAGGTGAAGGGGACAGCTCCAGGCATGTTGGCCACGCAATAGTAGGTCGACTCGTGCACCTGGAAGGTGGGTTCGGCGTGGGTCGTCGGACGCGAGCCCTCGAAACAGCCCCCCTGGTCGATCGCGACGTCGACGAGCACCGAGCCCGGCTTCATCTGGGCGACCATGTCGTCGGTGACGAGCTTGGGGGCCTTGGCGCCGGGGATGAGGACGGTGCCGATGACCATGTCTGCGACGAGAACCTCCTCGCGCACGGTGAGCGAGGAGGAGGCGATCTGACGGACCCGGTTGTCGTAGCGCCAGAAGCTCATCCGGAGCTTGTCGAGGTCGGTGTCGAGGAGGGTCACCTCGGCGCCCATGCCGAGGGCGATGTTCGCCGCGTTCTGGCCGGCGACCCCGGCACCGAGGACGACGACCTTGGCGTTGGCGACACCACCGACGCCGCCCATGAGGACGCCACGCCCACCGTGCGGTGCCATCATCGCGTAGGCACCGACCTGCGGGGCGAGGCATCCGGCCACCTCGGACATCGGGTAGAGGAGGGGCAGCATGCCGCTCGGGAGCCTCACCGTCTCGTAGGCGATGGCGGTGGTGCCGGACTCGACGAGCCGCCGGGTGAGCGGCTCGTCGGCGGCCAGATGGAGGAAGGTGAAGAGGATGAGTCCCTCGCGGAGCCGGTGGTACTCCTCGGCGACCGGCTCCTTGACCTTCATGACCATGTCGGCGTCGCCCCAGACGTCGTCGGCCGCCCCGACGATGCGTGCGCCGACGGCCGTGAAGTCGTCATCGGTGATACCCGAGCCGACTCCCGCGTCCTTCTCGATGAGCACCTCATGGCCGTGTTTGACGAGCTCATCGACGCCCACGGGGGTGATTCCCACCCGGAACTCGTTGTTCTTGACCTCGCGCGGCACTCCGACCTTCATCAGCTCGACCTGTCCTTCGTGTGGTCCGACCGAACGGCGACATTGCCGACGGCTGCGTGCGGCAGGGCGCCCGCAGTGCGAGTCTAGTCAGCGTGATGAAGCTCTATGCCGATCTCCCGCCACGTCGCACGCGCCAGATATTGGCCGACGCACTCATGCTCGTCTGGGTCGTGACCTGGGTCGTGGTCGCCCGCGCCGTCCACGAGATGACGATGACGCTCGCCGTGCCCGGGCGTGCCCTGCAGGATGCCGGCGGCTCGTTCCGGGACCGGATGCTCGGTGCCGGGGACCGGGTCGACGACCTGCCGCTGCTGCAGGACCGACTGGCCGAGCCGTTCCGGGACGTCTCCGGGGTCGGCACCGATATCGCCTCGGCGGGCACCGACCTCGTCACCGCGGCCGAGCGGGTCGCCTTGGTCGCCGGCCTGACGACGGCGCTCATCCCGATCACCATCGTCGGCGCGGTCTGGCTCGCCCTGCGGCTGCGCTGGATCCGTCGCGCGACAACCACAGCCCGGTTCATCGACTCGACGGATGACCTCGACCTGTTCGCCCTGCGGGCCCTGGCCCACCAGCCGATGACCGCGCTCGCGCGAATCAGCGAGGACCCGTCAGGCGCCTGGCGTCGCGGGGACGCCACGGTCATCACGGCGCTGGCCGAGCTCGAGCTGGCCGACACCGGACTGCGGCTGCCGAGCGTCGCAGGCGGCTGAGGCCGTCATCGGATGACGGAGCCCGCTACGGGCTGACGACGGCCGGGCGCAGGTCGGCCGCGGGACACTGCCACGTCGACGCGTCGGCGTCGACCTGCTGTCCGGAGCGGATGTCCTTGACCTGGTCGCGCGGTCCACCGCCGCCGCTCTCCTCCGTCCCCGGGAACCAGACGTACGGGATTCCCCGGCGGTCCGCATACCGGATCTGCTTGCCGAACCGGTCCGCCTTGGGCGCGACCTCACACGGGATCCCGCGCATACGAAGCGCGGTGGCGACCGCGGTGGACGCGGGCCGGGACTTCTCATCGGTGACGGCGACGAGCACCGCGGCCGGCGTGCTGCGGCTCGCGGTGAGCCCCCGCTTGCCGATGAGGAGGTGGACGAGGCGCGAGACGCCGATCGAGATGCCGACACCCGGATAGGTCGTACGGCCATCGGAGGCGAGCGCGTCGTAGCGCCCCCCCGAGCAGACCGAGCCCCACTCCTCGCTGCCGACGATCTGGGTCTCGTAGACGGTGCCGGTGTAGTAGTCGAGGCCGCGCGCGATGCGCAGGTCGGCGACGAGGACCCCGGGCGCGATCGCGTGGGCGGTCTCGATGACGGCGGCGAGCGCGGACAGGCCCTCGTCCAGGCTCTCGTGCTCGACACCGAGAGCGCGAACCTTGTCGACGAACGAGGTGTCGACGCTGCGGATCTGCGCGAGCGCAAGACACTGGGCCGCCTGCTCCTCGCTCGCCCCGGCCTCGACGAGCAGACGAGCAACGCCGTCCGGGCCGATCTTGTCGAGCTTGTCGACGATCCGCAGGGTGCCGGCGACATCGGCGAGGCCCAGACCGAGGTAGAAGCCCTCGGGGATCTTGCGGTTGTTCACCTGGATCCGGAACTCACCGACCGGCAGCCGGGCGAACGCCTCGGCGATGACGAGCGGCATCTCGGCCTCGAAGTGGGGCGCGAGCGTGCCGACGTCGACGACGTCGATGTCGGCCTGGGTGAACTCGCGGAAGCGGCCCTCCTGGGGGCGCTCACCGCGCCAGACCCTCTGGATCTGGTAGCGGCGGAACGGGAAGCTGAGCCGGCCCGCGTGCTCGAGCACGTATCGGGCGAAGGGCACGGTGAGGTCGAAGTGCAGGCCGAGCTCGACCTCGGAGCCACTCTCGCCCGGCCCGACGAGCCGGCTCACGCCGTAGATCTCCTTGTCGGCGTCACCGCCCCTGCCGAGCAGGCGCTCGACCGGCTCGACGGCCCGCGTCTCGATCGGCGCGAAGCCGTGCAGCTCGAAGACCTCCCGGATCGTGTCGAGGAAGTGCAGCTCGAGCAGGCGCTCGGCGGGCAGCAGCTCGGGGAAGCCAGAGAGGGGGGTCACCTTCGGTGCCATGGTGGTCTCGCGGGTCCTTGCGGGGTGAGTGGTCGGGTCAGAGGTTCTGCAGGTACGGGTTGCCGGCCCGCTCCTGCTCGATCGTCGTGGCCGGGCCATGGCCGGTGAGGACGAGCGTGGTGTCCGGAAGCGGGAGGACGACGTCGCGCAGGGACCGTTCCATGGCGGCGTGGTCCCCACCGGGCAGGTCCGTGCGGCCGATCGACCCGGCGAAGAGCACGTCGCCGGAGACGAGGGTGCTCGTGAGCCCGTGGTCCGGGCCGATGCCGTCCGGCAGCGTGGGCAGCCGGAACATCACCGACCCCTCGGTATGCCCCGGCGCGTGGAGAACCTCAACCGTGAGCCCGGCGAGGTCGAGGCTCTCGCGGTCGCTCACCTCGACGACGGTGGACGGCTCGGTCCAGGTCGCCGCCCGCCCGAACTGCTGCTCGAGCATCATCACCAGGCTGGGGTCCAGGGTGGCGACCGGGTCGGCGAGCCGGTACCGGTCGTCGCTGTGGATGTATGCGGCGGTCTCGCTCCCGCAGACCGGCGTCACGGAGTAGACGTGGTCGAGATGACCGTGGGTGAGGAGGACGGCCGCAGGGCGAAGCCGGTGCTGGGCCAGGACGTCGGCGATGCGGTCCTCCACGCCGATGCCCGGGTCGACGATGAGGCACTCCTCGCCCGCCGAGGTCGCGAGAATGTAGCAGTTCGTCGCGAACGCGGCTGCGGGGAAGGCGATGGTCAGCACCGGGCCAGCCTAGTCGTCCTAGACTGGGCACTTGTGTCGACGAGGAAGAGCAAGCCGGCCAGGCCGCACAAGGCCACCCGCGAGCAGGAACGTGAGCGAGCCCGGCGCCGAGCCGTCCGGCGGGAGAAGTCCGACGCGACCGCACGCGCCGAGCGGAGGCGGACGCTCCAGGCCGTCGTCGTCGTCATCGCGGTGCTCGCTCTCGTCGGTGCCGTCGTCGCGCTGAGCAGGACGCTCGGCGCTGACCCCACGACCAGCCAGACGGCTGCGGCCACCGACGCCTCCCAGGGCGCGACTGCGTCCGGGACCCTTCCCGACAACTGCGATCCTGCACCGGCCGCGCCCGGAACGACCGCTCAGCTCGACCTCCCCGGCACTGACGAGGTCGCCGGCAAGGTGTTCGAGGCCGTCATCACGACCAACTGCGGCGACGTCACCGTCGAGCTCGACGGCACTCGCGCGCCGCAGGCCGTCGCGTCCTTCGTCGACCTCGCCGACCGCGGCTACTACGCCGACTCCCCCTGCCACCGGCTGCTCGCCTCCGGCAACGTCGTCCTGCAGTGCGGTGACCCGACCGGCACCGGGACCGGCGGACCCGGCTACGGCTATGGCGTCGAGGACGTTCCGGAGGACGGTCTCTACCCGCGCGGCACCCTGGCGATGGCGCGCACCGCCGACCTCGAGGAAGGCACCGGGAGCCAGTTCTTCGTCGTCCAGAGCGACTCGGTCTGGCCGCCCGAGGGCGGTGGCTACACGATCTTCGGTAACGTCACGTCTGGCATGGACATCATCGACCAGGTCGTCGCCGCCGGAGTGGCGGATGGCGGAGTCGATGGTCCACCTGCCCTGCCCCTCAGCATCCTCCGGATCGCTGTCACCGAAAAGTAAGGTCTGACGTGAGCAACGAGACCCCCCACGACCCTGCGACACCGGCCCCGGAACCGGCCGAGGCCGCGCCCGCCGCGACCAGCGAGACCGCGAGGGAGACAGCGGCGGCGGCGGAGACAGCTGCGACGGCGGAGACACCCACCGAAACACCCAGCGAGACCGTGAGCGAGACAACCCCGCCGGCGGAGGCACCCACCGAGACACCCAGCGGAACCGCGAGGGCCACGCCGGCGCCGCCCCGGCCCACCGCTCCGAGCCCTGCTGCGCTGGCCGCGAAGATCGCGGCGGTGC
>JBHEPF010000077.1:0-3872 GCA_046260445.1 Dermatophilaceae bacterium
GAGAGCATCGACCCATGATCATCAAGATCCTCGGCCCCGGCTGCAACAACTGCAAGAACCTGGAGAAGGCCACCCGCCAGGCCCTGGCCGACCTCGACATCGACGCCACCGTAGTGAAGGTCGAGGACTACGCCGACATCGTCGGCTACGGCATCATGTCCAACCCCGGCCTGGTCGTCGACGACAAGGTCCTCGTCTACGGCCGGGTCCCCAAACCCGCCGAGATCAAAGAGCTCCTCACCGCACACAACGCCTGAAGGACGCCCCACTGGACCCGGTGAGCCGCCAGGACCGCACCGGTGCGACCTGACGAGCTGGAACTGTCCGTGACCACCCCAGACCGGGGAGGACTTCGTCATCGTCGACGCAGCCGAACGGGCCGGTGGGGCGTGGTCGGGGATGTGGGAAGGTCTGCGACTGTTCTCGCCCGCGTCCTTCTCCTCCCTGCCGGGCTGGTGGATGCCCGACTGGGACGATGCGCACTGCGGCTACCCGCCTCGCACATACGTGGTCGACTACCTGACCCGCTACGAGGACCGCTACGACCTTGACGTGATGCGCCCCCACCGGGCGCGGGCCGTCACGCGGCAGGACACCGACCCGCGAGGACGGCTGCTCATCCACGCTGAGGAGCAGTTCGCCGGACGGCATGTCGTCATCGTCGGTAGCGGCAACTCCGCGGCACAGATTCTCGCCGAGGTCGCCACGGTTGCCACGACGACGTGGGTCACGACTCGCCCGCCGCGGTTCCTCCGCGAGGACGTCGACGGCCGAGTCCTGTTCGCCACCGCCAGGGAGCGCATCAACGCACTGCATGAGGGCCGGGTGCATTCCGGCGTCGCGCGACTCGGGGACGTCGTCATGGTCGCCTCGGTTCGCGAAGCACGGGAGCGGGGTGCTGAACGCGCTGCCGATGTTCGCCCGCCTGACCCCGGCGGAGTCGCGTGGGCCGACGGTCGGAGTCAGCGGGACGACTCGGTGATCTGGTGCACCGGATTCCGCCCCGCACTGCGGCACCTGCGCTCCCTCCGTCCCCGAAACGCAGCCGGCCATGTCGCTGTGGGCGGCCGCTCCGGCACTCAGGTGCTCGACGAGCCGCGCTTGCACCTAGTGGGTTACGGTGACACTGGGCCTCTGAGACGCTGGCCGGCGTCGGACCCTCCGCGAAGGCGACCGCTGCCGCGATCAGCGAAGAGGCAGCGACCGGATTGCACGACTGAGCCGGGGAGTGCGCCCGGGCTTCTGCGAGTGCAGCGCGGCAGAGCTCGACCGGTGCGCGCCGAGCAGGACGGCTCTGACTCGGCGATCTGAGCCGAGACTCATCGAGTGAGCTATGTGTCTTTGTGAGGGTGCGGTTCCAGCAACTGCTGGAGGGCCTCGAAGGCCGAGGCCTCGACGGCATACCAGGTCTGTCGTCCGTCGCGACGACGGGTGAGGAATCCGGTGTCGTAGAGCGTACCCAGATGGTGCGAGACGGTCGGCTGGGTGAGTCCCAGGTGGATGGCCAGACCCGTCGTGGTCGCGTGGTCGCCCGGGCTGGTTCTGATCAGGCCGAGGATGCGCAGCCGCACCGGATCGCCGAGGGTCTTCAACGCCCTGGCGAGGAACGCTGCGTCTGCTTCCGCGAGTTCGCCGGCCAGCAGCGGAGAGCAACAGAGCTCCCGCAGTCGGTTCGCCGTCATGTCCTGGGAATCAGTTGACACCCCTCTTGTGTTCATAGACAGTAGTCTAACCATTAGATATCTATCTATGCAAGGAGTGAGTATGTCCACCTCGTCTCTCGAGCTGCTCGGCCGCGTCCTCAGTCGCGTCCTGGACACTCTCGAGCAAACCTGGCCCTTCCTCGTGGCGAGCATCGTCCTGGCGGCGGTGATCCAGGTGTATGTCGGCACCGACCGCCTCGGCGTCTGGCTGCGCCGCAGCACCCCGCTCGCCGTCCTGGGCGCGGTCGCCCTGGGTGCGCTGACGCCCTTCTGCTCATGCGGGACCATGGCCGTCGTGCTCGGGTCGCTCGCAGCATCCGTGCCCTGGGCGCCGATCGTGGCGTTCATGGCCTCCTCGCCGCTGACCAGTCCCGGTGAGTATGCGCTCTCGGTCGGGCTCTTCGGGGTGGGGTTCGCGACGACGTTCGTCGTGGCTGCCGCCGGTGTCGGGCTGCTCGGAGGGTTGGGAGCCTGGTACCTGGAGCGTCGGGGCTGGCTCGCCGGACAGTCCAGGGTGAGTGCTCCCCAGGAAGAGCCGCTCGACGTCGTCGTCCCGTGCTGTCCGGCCTCGCTCGAGGCGACCAGCAGCCTCGCAGTCTCAGGCGGCTCGGTCCTCACAGCGGTCGGTAGCGGTGGGTGCTGCGGGGCGGGAACCGGCCCTTCTGGATGCGCTGGAGACGAGACGTCGACGTCCGGTGCGGACGGGCACATCACGCGTCCGTCCCGCTTCAGACATCGCGAACTCGCGAGGGCCCTGGTGGTCAACGCTCGCCGGCTCGCGTGGTACTTCCTGGCGTTCGCCTCACTGGGCTACCTGCTCATCGAGCTCATCCCGTCCTCGGTGTTCGAGACGCACCTCGGTGACGGCAGCGCCCTGACCGCGGTCCCGCTCGCGGCGCTGCTCGGGATCCCCATGTACGTCAACACCGAGGGCTCCCTCCCGCTCGTCGCCTCCCTCATCGATGGTGGCATGGGCGCCGGCCCAGCGCTCGCCTTCCTCACCACCGGCGCAGGCACCAGCATCGGCGCCATCAGCGGAATGCTCGTCATCGCCCGCTGGCGCATCGTCGCCCTCGTCGTGGGCACCCTCTTCGTCTCGGCCTGTCTCACCGGGTGGCTGGCCCCGCTCTGGCTCTAGGTCCCCCGGCCCACCACCTCCGCAGTCCGCGGTTGAGTGGCTGTCGGCCTCTATGCCGGCATCGGCACACCGTCGCGGCCGCCGCGAGGAGGAGACGTTCGCGGGGGCCGGGGGACGGAGGCCCGGTGTGCTGGGTCATTCGGTGACGGCGACGCCACGCCAGGAGGCGACGTGGTCGGTGATGCCCTCGGCGGCGACGGTGTGGTGGCTCACCGCGAGGAGGGTGTCATTCCAGATCGCCCGCATGGGACGCCTCCTGTTCAGACTGTGCAGAGGTGGCGGCTGGCCGCTGGTGCACGCATGGCGGCCAGCCCTGGACGGGGTCGACCGTTCAGCGACGGCCCAGCGCGGCGACGACCGCGCCTAGGATCGCGCCGAAGATCACGTGCCCCATCATCACCACCGGCACCAGCTCCTACCGGCTCCGCTCAACCCGCGCAGCCAAGAAGGGAGGAACCCCCAAGCACTGACCCCCCGGCGCGACGGTCACCGGCCCCACCACACCCGCGCCAACCCCAGATCAAGAACGAGGGGGCGGGTCCAAGCAGCCCACCCCAAACGATTCCGGCACCGACGCCCCCGACCACCCGAGTTGTTACGACCATCGAGACCGCCTCCGCACTGAACACGTCGGCCATCCCCCTCGACCGACGTAGCGGAGTGGGAGCCGGGCGAGCGCGTTGAGGCACTCCCCCCACGCCTCCCCGCCGCCCGGTGCTCCAGATCGAGGACCACCCCGGCAGCCACGGGAGGGTGGGCGATAGCCGGCGGAGTAACTCAGCGCCTAACTCCGGCGCGCGACTGGTTGACAGGAGTCGCTGAGGCTACTAGAGCGTGTCTGCTAATGGTTGGCGCGGTGGGTCAGGATCACCATCCCGAGCAGTACGCCACCGAGGTAGGTCACGGCGTACTTGTCGTAGCGGGTGGCCAGTGCGCGCCACTGCTTGACCCGGCTGAATGAGCGTTCGATGGTGTTGCGCTGCTTGTAGATGTCGCGGTCGAACCCGGGCGGGCGGCCGCCTTTGGCAACC
>JBHEPF010000079.1:0-8865 GCA_046260445.1 Dermatophilaceae bacterium
GGCGGGAGGCCAGCATGGAAGACGAGGCTGTCGGCAACCGGCTCCTGGCCGGCGTGCGGGGCGTTGTGGTCTCGCCAACCGCCCCCACCGTTGAGGTCGAGGGTGCTGCGTTCTCCTCGGCGGACCTGGAGCGGGCGGCGGGGCGCGATCCGGACCTCCTCCGCACCCTGGAGCGCGCACTCCAGGTGCTCGACGACTCCCGCGACGTCGCGTCAGTCCAGACCGCCCGGCGCGTGCATGAGGTCCTGGCCAGCACCAGCGAACCCGGACCGGAGGAGACGACCACCCCACGGGCACCGGACAGCCAGGGGACGGGACTTGAAGACCCGACCTACCTAGACACGCTGCTGGCGCCCTACGGCTGAGCCGGTCACGACTCCTCTGCCGAGACCCATGCCCTTGCCCGGCTGACTTCAGCCAATGCGAACGTCACCGTCCTTAGCTAACCCCTGGCGGGTAGTGACGATCAGGCGACGCACAGATCTCTGGGATCTGCCTCGCGCGCACGAACCGCTCCCCGCCCCCGGCGCCACCACCGTGCTTGCCGTCGGCGTGGTGCTCGCCGGCACCCTGCTGCTCGTGGCCACGCTCTGGTGAGCCCGATGGCGGACCCGTGACCCGGCGACGAGAACGGTACGACGACGTCACCCCTGCGGTGGCTCCGCAGGACGACTCCGTCGACCTCGGCCGCTACGAGGAGCGCACCGTGCTGGCCTGGCATCGGACCGCGCTCGCGATCATCGGCGGAGCGATGATGCCGTTCCGGCTCACCTACGGCGACGGGCCGCCGTGGCTGCTCGCGGTCATCGTGGGGGCGGCGTTGCTGGCCGTGCTCAGCGTCACCGAGAGCCGGCACCGCTACCCCGGCGATAGGACCCGCCGCGCCGACGTCCGGGACCGGGGCGGCCGGCTCGGCGCGCTCGTCGCGTTGTCGGTGACCCTCCTGCTCCTCGCCGAGCTCGCCCTGGTGCTCTCCCGCTGACGGGTGGGGCAGATCACGTCCTCCGGCCGCGCGCGAGGTCTACGCTCGATGTGAAGGAGGCGAGTGTCGTGCGCCCCGTCATCTACCTGCTCCTCGCGGTCCTGGCCGTCGCCGCCCTCGCGGCGGCCCTGCTCAGGCTCCGGCCCGGCGATGGTGGTGCAGTGGCTCGTGCTGGTCCCCGGCCCTGGTCAGGTCTCGACCTCGTCCGTGGCCGCCTCGGCACCGATCCTCCTCGCCGGGCTGCTGTTCCTCTCGGCGGGCCACCTCGACCGCTCGGGCGTCGACCGCGACCCGCAGCCCGCTCATCCGGCGGACCGGGCGCCCGCGAGGACGTGGGACCCTGGAATGCGTACGCCGGCACGAGGATCGTGACAGCAAGGAGGCCCAGATGACCGACCAGCAGCCACTCGGCTACGACACGGTGCGCAAGGACTTCTCCTGGGAGTCGGCCCGTCACCGACTGGCCGGGCTACCTGGCGGCCGTGGGCTGAACATCGCGCACGAGGCCGTCGACCGCCACGTCGACGAGGGGCGGGGGGACCGCGTGGCGCTGCGGTGCGTCTCGGCGAAGGGCGACGTCGCGGACGTCTCCTACGCCGAGCTCGCCGAGGCCAGCAACAGGTTCGCCAACGTCCTGAGCAACCTGGGGGTCGGCAAGGGCGACCGGGTCATGTCTTTGCTCGGCCGCACCGCCGACCAGTACGTCGCCGCGCTCGGCACCTTAAAGAACGCCAGCGTGTTCTCACCTCTGTTCTCCTCCTTCGGGCCCGAGCCCATCCACGAGCGGCTACGGCTCAGCCGCGCGCGCGTCCTGGTGACGACCCCGCAGCTCTACCGCCGCAAGGTCGCAGGCATCCGCGGCGACCTCGACCACCTCGAGCACGTCCTCCTCGTCCCGGGTCCTTCCGGGGCGACCGGGGACGCCGGCGACGGCGTCCGTGACCTGCGGGCACTTCTCGATGAGGCCGACGCGTCGTTCGAGATCCCCCCGACGGACCCGGAGGACATGGCGCTGCTGCACTTCACCAGCGGCACGACCGGGAAGCCCAAGGGCGCCGTCCACGTGCATGCGGCGGTCCTCGCCCACCACGTGACGGCCGGCTACGCCCTCGATCTGCGTCCCGACGACGTCTTCTGGTGCACCGCTGACCCAGGCTGGGTCACCGGCACTTCCTACGGAATCATCGCGCCGCTCACCTGGGGAGCCACCCTCGTGACGTACGCCGGTGAGTTCGACGCGCGCACCTGGTACGGGCTCCTCGCCGACCACCGGGTCAACGTCTGGTACACGGCTCCGACCGCGTTGCGGATGCTGATGAAGAGCGGCAGCGACCTGCCGCGGACGTACGACCTGTCGGCTCTGCGGCACATCGCCAGCGTCGGTGAGGCGCTCAACCCCGAGGTCGTCGAGTGGGGCCAGGAGGCCTACCGGATGCCCATCCACGACAACTGGTGGCAGACCGAGACCGGCGCGATCATGGTGAGCAACTACGCGTTCATGCCGGTGCGGCCGGGCTCGATGGGCCGACCGATGCCTGGCGTCGAGGCAGCAGTGCTCGTCCGAGGCGAGGACGGCCGCGCGGCCGTGGTCGACGACACGGTGACCCCCGCCCCACCGGGTGAGGTCGGCGAGCTGGCACTGCGACGCGGCTGGCCCTCGATGTTCCGCGGCTACCTCGACGCAGAGGAGCGCTACCGGTCGTGCTTCGCCGGCGACTGGTACCTCAGCGGCGACCTCGCCCGCGTCGACGAGGACGGCTGGTTCTGGTTCGTCGGCCGGGGCGACGACGTGATCAAGTCCGCCGGGCACCTGATCGGCCCGTTCGAGGTGGAGAGCGCGCTCATGGAGCACGAGGCGGTGGTCGAGGCCGGGGTGATCGGCAAGCCCGACCCCATCGCAGGCGAGACCGTGAAGGCCTTCGTCACTCTCGGGCCCGGGTTCGAGCCGACCGAGGAGCTGCACGCCGACCTCATCGCCTTCGCCCGCCGACGCCTCGGAGGGCTGGCGCCCAAGGAGATCGACTTCGACCAGCACCTGCCGCACACCAGCAGCGGCAAGGTGATGCGGCGGCTGCTGAAGGCCCGCGAGCTCGGCCTGCCCACGGGCGACACCTCGACCCTGGAGGGCACGCCATGACCGCCACCACGCCCGCGACGACCGACAGCGAGTCCCGGAGTCGGCTCGACCTGCTGCACACGATGCTCCTGATCCGTCGGTTCGAGGAGACCTGCGTCGAGCTCTACAGCGCCACCCGCATCCGCGGCTTCCTGCACCTCTACATCGGCGAGGAGGCGGTGGCCACCGGGGTCATGTCGGTGCTCACCCCCGACGACGCGGTGCTTACCACCTACCGCGAGCACGGCCATGCCCTGGCCCGAGGCATCCCCCCCGCCGCGATCATGGCCGAGATGTTCGGCCGGGTCACCGGTTGCAGCCGGGGACGCGGCGGCTCGATGCACCTCTTCGACAGGCGGACCCGCTTCGTCGGCGGCAACGCCATCGTCGGAGGAGGGCTGCCTCTGGCGGTCGGGATGGCGCTCGCCGACAGGCTCCGCGGTCTCGACCGGGTCACGGTGTGCTTCTTCGGCGAGGGCGCCATGGCCGAGGGTGAGTTCCACGAGTCGCTCAACCTGGCGGCGCTGTGGCACCTGCCGGTGCTGTTCTGCGTGGAGAACAACCTCTATGCGATGGGCACCGCGATCCGCTCCGAGCACGCCACTGTCGAGCTGGCGCAACGCGCGTCGTCGTACGGCGTGACGGCCTGGCCCGTGGACGGCATGGACGTGCTCGCCGTCCAGGACGCCGCCCACCGCGCGGTGAGCGAGGTCCGTGGCGGGGCCGGCCCCCACCTGTTGGAGCTGCGGACCTACCGCTTCCGTGCCCACTCGATGTACGACTCCGACCGCTACCGTGACAAGGCGGAGATCGCCCGCTGGAAGGAGCGCGACCCGATCGACCGCCTGGTCGCGACGTTGCGCGCCGACGGCCAGCTCGACGACGAGACGCTGACCGCGCTCGAGGAGGAGGTGTCCGCCGTCATCTCCGTGGCGATCGACGAGGCGGAGCAGGGGGCGCTCGAGCCGGTGGATGAGCTCACCAGGTTCGTGCACTCCGAGGCCGATGGCGAAGGAGAGCGAGCACGATGACCGCCACCGCGACGGCACAGACCCACGAGACGACCTACCGCGAGGCGATGCGGGAGGCCCTGCGAGAGGCGCTCCGACGCGACGACCGCGTCTTCCTGATGGGCGAGGACGTCGGCGCGTACGGCGGCTGCTTCGGGGTCAGCCTCGGCCTGCTCGAGGAGTTCGGGCCCGAGCGCATCCGCGACACCCCGCTGTCGGAGTCCGCATTCGTCGGCGCGGGCATCGGTGCCGCGCTCAACGGGATGCGACCCGTCGTCGAGATCATGACGGTCAACTTCAGCCTGCTCGCGCTCGACCAGATCATGAACAACGCCGCCTCGCTGCTGCACATGTCCGGCGGGCAGTTCAACGTGCCGCTGGTGATCCGGATGACCACCGGTGGCGGTCGTCAGCTCGCAGCGCAGCACTCGCACAGCCTCGAGGGCTGGTACGCCCACATCCCCGGCATCCGTATCCTCACCCCGGCCACCCTGGAGGACGCCCGCGGCATGCTCTGGACCGCGTTGGAGGACCCGGACCCGGTGCTGATCTTCGAGCACGGCTCCCTCTACAACATGACCGGCGAGCTCGATGTCGACGCCGGTCCGGTCGACATCGACCACGCCGCCGTACGACGTCCGGGCGACGACGTCACGCTGGTCACCTACGGCGGCACACTGGCGACCACCCTGGCGGCCGCCGACGCCCTGGCCGAGGACGGCATCTCGGCCGAGGTCGTCGACCTGCGCACACTGCGGCCGCTGGACGACGAGACCTTCGTCGGGTCCGTCCGGCGGACCCACCACCTCGTCGTGGTGGACGAAGGCTGGCGGTCGGGCAGCATCTCCGCCGAGATCATCACCCGGGTCGTCGAGCAGGCGATGTACGACCTCGACGGACCGGTCGAGCGGGTCTGCACCGCCGAGGTGCCGCTGCCCTACCCCAAGCACCTCGAGGACGCCGCACTCCCCTCGGTCGAGGAGATCGTGGCGGTCGCCCACCGCACGCTCGGACACAGTCATGGCTGACTTCGTGATGCCGTCGCTCGGCGCCGACATGACCGAGGGCACCGTGCTCGAGTGGATGGTCAAGCCCGGCGACACCGTCCGCAAGGGCGACATCGTCGCGGTCGTCGACACCGCGAAGGCGGCCGTGGAGGTCGAGGTCTTCACCGAGGGGGTGGTGGAGGAGCTGCTGGTGCCGGTGGGCACCAAGGTGCCGGTAGGCGTCCCGCTGGCCCGGATCGGCGACGGAAGCGCCGTCGCGACGCCCCCTGAGAAGCCGGAGGTCTCGGAGGTGTCCGCAACCGTGTCCGTCGAGGAGGCACCGGCGCCTTCCGCGCCGTCGCCCGCCGTCGGGCCACTCGTGCGTCGGGTGGCCGCCGACCTCGGTGTCGACCTCGCCGGCGTCACCGGGACCGGCCCGCACGGGCGCATCACCCGCGCTGATGTCGTCCACGCCGCGGGCCGGCACCCGGACGACGGGCTGCGGCTCACCCCCAGTGCGCGCCGCCTGGCCGGCGAGCTCGGGGTCGACCTCGCACGCCTGGCCGAGCTGGTGCGCAGCAGCGCCCTTGTGTCGAGCCGCTCCGACGGCGTGATCTCCGCCGACGACGTCCGCCGCGCCACGAACGAGGTGGCTCCATCGACCGCGCCGCCCGGTGTCTCGGAGGCCGCGTCGAAGCAGTCGGCGCCTGAGCAGCCCGCGGCCCCCGTGACCCCGACCGTTGCCCGCTCCCGGACCGGCTCGACCGACATGCGGCAGACCATCGCCCGGCTGATGGCGCGGTCGAAGAGGGAGATCCCGCACTACTACCTCACCACGACCGTCGACCTCGCCTGCGCGACCGAGTGGATGAGCACGCGCAACCGCGAGCTCCCGGTCTCCGGACGGCTCGTCCCCGCGGCCCTGATCCTGAAGGCGACCGCACTCTCCCTGCGCAGGCACCCCGAGCTCAACGGCTACTGGGTCGACGACGGGTTCGTCCCCGGCCCTGGCATCCACCTCGGCGTCGCGGTCTCGTTGCGCGGTGGCGGCCTGATCGCCCCCGCCATCCACGACGCCGACACGTTGTCCCTCAACGAGCTGATGACCGCCATCCGTGACCTCGTCGGTCGCGCACGCTCCGGGCGGCTTCGCGTCAGCGAGCTGACCGACGGCACGGTCACCGTCACCAACCTCGGCGACCAGGGCGTCGAGTCGGTGCACGGGGTCATCTACCCGCCACAGGTGGCCCTGGTCGGTGTCGGCCGGGTGATCGAGCGCCCGGTCGCGGTCGACGGTATGCTCACCGTGCACCCGGTGGCCGTGCTCACGCTCGCTGCCGACCACCGCGCCACCGACGGTTTCTCCGGGAGCCGCCTGCTCACCACCATCGACACCCTGCTGCAGACACCGGAGGAGCTATGAGCACTCTTACCGCCACTGACGCCCGCAGGGCCGTGTCCGACGCGATCCGGGCGATCGTGCCCGACGCCGACCTCGACACCCTCGAGGACGACGAGCTCCTACGGGAGGCGTTCGAGCTCGACTCACTGGACTTCCTGTCCTTCGTCGAGGGGCTCAGCGAACGCACCGGCATCCGGATCGAGGAGACCGACTACCCGCGCCTCACCACGATGCCCGACTGCGTGGACTTCCTCACCGGGGCGTGAGGTCTCCCCGACCCTCGGGGCTCACGCGAGGTCCACCCAGTCCTCACCCACCAGGATCGGGACGGCGGTGCCGCCGGTCAGCGCCGCCACCACGGGCACCAGGTCATCCTCCGTGGGCGCGGCGAGCGTGAGTGTCGCCGCCGCGGCGTACGCCGTGCCGCGAGCTACCACACCCACCGCTCAGCCCTGGTGAACCAACTCGGCGGCGCGGATGGATGAGCCCAGCGGAACGTCACGCGGGTCAAGATGACGAGCTGCTCGAGACCGGCAACGATCTGCGTATGGAGATCCCCGACCGGTGGGGCCCCCGATGGGACAGGGAATCGCCCGCCGTCGCGCTCCGTTCCGCTGTCGTCTTGTCGAGATGTTCAGGTTACGGCTGCCGCCACTGCCCGTGCGAAGGCTCCATGGCGCTGCTGTGCTCGGCGCGAGATACTGAACACATCACCGCTCGAGCTCGCGGAACAAGACTGAGGATCAACTTTCAAAGCCCACCATTTTGCGCGATGCTGCCGGAGGGAGAGGTCATGGATGCGGTACGAGACGGACTCTTCCATTGGGCGAATGTTCCGCTGGGGCCCGGCGCTGCGGTGCGAGAGACTCATTCAGCGATGGTTGTTCTCTTGGGCGACCGCGCGTACAAGATCAAGAAGCCCGTCGACCTTGGTTTTCTGGACTTCCGCAGTGTGGAGTCGCGCCGCGAGGCCTGCCACCGCGAGTTGGCCCTGAACCGGCGGATGACCCCGGACGTCTATATCGGGGTGGCTGACGTGGCTGGTCCTGACGGTGCGCCCTGTGAGCACGTGCTGGTGATGCGGCGGATGCCTGATGAGAGTCGACTGGCCCGGTTGGTGTGCAGCGGGGTGGAGGTGCGCAGCGATCTGCGTCGACTGGCCCGGGTCGTGGCTGCCTTCCACGCCTCCGCCCCAACGGACCAGGCGATCACGGCCTGCGGCAGTGCGGAGGCGCTTGCCGCGCGCTGGAGGTCGAACATCGAGGGTCTGCGGGAGCTGGGCCCGATGCTGGTCACCAAAGCCACTCTGGACGAGATCGAGGAGCTGGCCCTTCGCTACATCGCCGGGCGGGAGCCGCTGCTCACCTCGCGCATGCGGGCCGGACTCGTTCGGGACGGGCACGGGGACCTGTTGGCCGAAGATATCTTCTGCCTGGCTGATGGCCCCCGAGCTCTTGACTGCCTGGACTTTGACGAGCGTCTGCGCTGGATGGATGTGCTCGATGATGTTGCCACTCTTGCGATGGACCTCGAGCGGCTCGGGGCCCTCCAGGCGGCGCAGTCGTGGCTGAGCGACTACGCCGAGTTCTCCGGGGTCGCCCAGCCGCTGTCGTTGAGCCATCACTACATCGCCTACCGGGCGGTGATGCGGGCCAAAGTCGCAGCTATCGTCGAACGCGGGTCCGCCCAGGCCGACTCCGCTGCAGCCGCCGAGCAGACCCGCACCCTGGCGCTTCTTGGGCTGAGCCACCTGCGAGCCGGACGGGTCAGGCTGATACTCCTCGGTGGGGGTCCTGCTACAGGCAAGTCCACCCTTGCCGAGGGACTGGGCGATGAGATTCCCGCAGCCGTGCTCTCAAGTGACCGTGTACGCAAAGAGCTGTCGGGCATCCCGCCGACTCAGCACATGCCCGCACGGTTTGGCGAGGGTATCTACACCCCGGAGTCCACCAGCAGGACCTACCAGCGACTGGGAGACCAGGCCGAGCGGTTGCTGGCTCTGGGCGAGACCGTTGTCGTCGACGCGTCCTTCTCCACCGGGAAGCAGCGTGACCTGTTGCGTTCCGCTGGGCAGCGGAACGCTGCCGACGTCATCGAGTTGCGCTGCTTCGCTCCCAAAGAGACCCTGCAGGGTCGACTGCGCTCCCGGGCGGTCCGGCCAGCAGCGTTCAGCGACGCGGACAGCGGCATCGCACATCGCATGGGCGCAGCCACAGATCCGTGGCCCGAGGCACAGACCATAGACACCCAAGGGGTGCCAGCCGACAGCCTTCGACTCGCGCTCCGTTCGCTCGCACGGGTGTAACACCATCGGCGGGGTCGCCGACGCCGGCACCCCCCAGCCAGGCTTTGGACCCGCTTCGGCTCGC
>JBHEPF010000095.1:0-8990 GCA_046260445.1 Dermatophilaceae bacterium
GGACCCGCCGGCGGCCGTGTACTGGCCGGACGCTGCGGCGAGACGCGCGGTGATCGTCCGCAGTGCGTCGTGACCGATCTTGATGTAGGTCGGGTTGGGCTCGCCGTGGCCTTGCCGGCTGGTGAGCACCCACTTGCCGGCCCGCCGCTTGACCGAGGTCGTGAGCGAGTTGTCGAGGGTCTGCATGACGAGCAGGATGATGATCCGCTCCGACCAGCGTCGCGCGGTGGGGAAGGTCTTGAGCAGCGGTGAGGGGTCGGTCATGACGTCGCGGAGGAACTGCAGCGGACGCGGTCGCCCCGTGTCGCCCGCCACGAGCAGGGTCGAGAGCATGCCCATCGCGTTCGACCCCGGCCCGTAGCGGCAGTTCTCCACGTGGGTGTTCTCGTCGGGGTGGAAGGACGAGGTGATCGCGATGCCCTTGGTGAGGTCGATGCCGGTGGGCACCTTGTCGGTGATCGCCCCGAGGAGCGACTCTGAGTTGGTCCGGGTCAGCTCGCCCAGTCGCTCGCTGATCCGGGGGAGCTCACCCTCGGCCTTCATCGAGTGGAGCAGGTTCTGCGTGCCCCAGGTGCCCGCGGCGACGATGACGTGCCGCGCCGTGGTCACCCCACGGTCCTTGCCCGACACCGGCCCGGTGCGCTCATGGAGAATGCGGTGGAGACCGGTGGCACCCGGCACCTCACCCAGCCGGACCACGGTGCGCATCGGCTCGATCCGCACGCCGAGACCCTCCGCGAGGGCGAGGTAGTTCTTCATGAGCGTGTTCTTCGCGCCGACCCGGCACCCGACCATGCAGTTCCCGCACTCGGTGCAGCCCGTGCGAGCCGGGCCGGCACCACCGAAGTAGGGGTCGGGCACGGAGCGCCCCGGCTCGCCGAAGAAGACGCCGACCGGGGTCTTGCGGAAGGTATGCGCGACCCCCATGTCCTGCGCCGCCTGCCGCATGACGTCCTCGACCGGACCGTCGACCTTGTTGACGACGACACCGAGCATGGTCGAAGCGGTGTCGTAGTGCGGCTTGAGCTCGCCCTCCCAGTCGGTGATGTGCCCCCACTGCTTGTCCTCGAAGAACGGGCGGGGCGGCACATACAAGGTGTTCGCGTAGTTGAGGGAGCCGCCGCCGACGCCGGCGCCGGCGAGGAGCATCACGTCAGGCAGCTTGTGGATGCGCTGGATGCCGTAGCACCCGATCTGCGGCGCCCAGAGATAGTTCCTGGTGTCCCAGGAGGTCTTGGCGAAGTCCTCGTCCTCGAACCGCTTGCCGGCCTCGAGGACGAGCACTGAGTAGCCCTTCTCGGCGAGCCGCAGAGCGGAGACCGAGCCGCCGAAGCCCGAGCCGATGATGACGACGTCATAGTCGGCCTGCTGCTCGGAGGCGGTCATCGCACGCCCACCTTCTTGAGCACGCGCATCATGGCGGTGAGCGAGTCGGCGAAGACCTGGTCGCTCACTCCCGGCGGAGGACCGAAGCCGATGAGGTACTGGGCCGTGACGTTCTGCGGCTCGGTGTACTTGACGATGCCCTCCCGGCCGTGGCGACGTCCGACTCCGGACGCCTTCATCCCGCCCATCGGTGCGCCCATGGAGGCCCAGGCCGCCGCATACGCCTCGTTGATGTTGACGGTGCCGGCGCGCATCCGGGCGGCGATCTGCCGGCCGTGGCGGACCGACCCGGTCATGACGGCGGCGTTGAGGCCGTACTCGGTGTCGTTGGCGAGCTCGACGGCCTCGTCGTCGGAGCCGACCCGGTAGATGGAGATGACCGGGCCGAAGGTCTCCTCGTCGCGACAGCGCATCGCCGCGGTGACGCCAGTGAGCACCGTGGGCTCATAGACGAAGGGGCCGATGTCGGGGCGGGCGCGCCCGCCGGCGAGGACCTCGGCACCGTGGGCACGGGCGTCCTCGACGTGCGCGGTGACGTTCTGCAGCTGCTGCTCACTCACGAGCGAGCCCATGTCGAAGCCGAAGGACAGCTCGGTCCCGAGCCGCATCTTCTTGACCGCCGCGACGAAGGCGGGGACGAACGCGTCATAGATGTCGGTATGCACGAGAAGCCGCTCGTGGGAGACGCACAGCTGGCCCGCGGACGAGAAGGCCCCGCGCACCGCGGTCTCGACCGCTCGCGGCAGGTTGGCGTCGGCCGCGATGTACATCGAGTTCTTGCCGCCCAGCTCGAGGCTGTAGCCGACGAGACGTGCCGCCACCCGCTCGGCGATCTTGCGACCCGTGGGGGTCGACCCGGTGTAGCAGACGTAGTCGGCCCGGTCGAGGACGGCCTGGCCGATGGTCGAGCCGGGTCCGAGGACGACCTGCATCAGCTCACGCGGCAGGCCGGCCTCGACGAAGAGCTCGACCGCTGCCAGCGCGGTGAGGATGCTCTGCGAGTCGGGGCGCAGCACGACGGCGTTGCCGGCGAGCAGCGCCGGGATCGCATCGGTGATGGCGAGGGTGAGGGGGTAGTTCCACGGCGAGACGATGCCGACGACGCCCTTGGGGAGGTAGGACTCGACCGCCTGCGAGAGCAGTGGGTAGGCGCCGGGGCGTCGGCGCTGCGACCGAAGGTAGCGAGCAGCGTTGCGGCCGTAGTGCCGAGAGCAGATCGCGACGTCCGCGACCTCTTCGAACGCGTGCCGGCGGGCCTTGCCCGACTCGAGCTGGGTGAGGTTCATCAGATCATTGCGCCGGGCGAGGACGAGGTCGTGGTAGCGAAGAACGATGGCCTCACGCTCGGCGACCGGCCACTGCGCCCAGGCCTCCTGTGCGCGGCGAGCCGACGCATACGCGTCCTCGACATCGGCCTCGGTCGAGAGGATGACCGTCGCGAGCGGCCCACCGGTCATGGGCGTCGTGAGGCGACGACTCTCCCCGGACGCGGTGGCGACAGCGGTGAGGCGACGGATCCGGGCCGGATCGAGCGCGTAGGTGGCGGTGGGGTCGGTCTCGGGATCCAGCAGGACATCGGTCATTACTCCAAGGTAACCGCGCGGTCCGACGCAGGAAGGGCGAACGTGACGATTCTCAACCCTTGGTCAGGGACGGGGTCGGGTCAGGGCCCGAGCATCGCTCGCATGCGGGTGATCTCGGCCTCCCGAGTGCTGATGATCTCCTCGGCGAGCGCGCGGGTAGGGCGATGGACCCCGGCGGCGAGGACGGTCTGGGCCTGGAGGACCGCGCCCTCGTGATGGAGGATCATGCTCTCCAGCCAGCGCCGGTCGAACTCCGGGCCCTCGAGGTCGCGCAACTCCTGGATCTCGTCGTCGGTGAGCATGCCCTCGACGTCCGTCTCGGTCTCCAAGCCCCACTCCTGCAGCCACGCCGTCATCCGGTCGGTCTCCGGCTGCTGAGCGTCCTTGATCTCCTCGGCGAGGGCGAGAACCTCCGGGCTGTCGGTGCGCTCCGGGACGAGCTCGGCCAGCTCCACGGCCTGGACGTGGTGCGGGATCATCAGCTGGGAGAACTTGCCGTCGGCGGTGGTGAACTCCGGGGTCGTCGTCGGTGCGGCCGTCGCCAGGCTCTCGGGCGGTGCCGTGATCCGGGTCGGCGGGGGCGGGTCCTCGAACGCCGAGCACCCGGTCAGCGCCAGGCCGACCCCGGCCATGAGAGCGGCTGCTCGACGAGTGGACACACGCATACTTCCTTCGTTCCTGCGCTCGAACCGGCCGGACTACAGGGACTGGTAGGGCGCGACGACGACCTCGACCCGCTGGAACTCCTTGACATCGCTGTATCCGGTGGTCGCCATCGCTCGGCGCAAGGCGCCGATGAGGTTGGTCGTCCCGTTCGCGATCCGGCTCGGACCGAAGAGCACCTCCTGCAGCGGTGCGGCGGCGCCGACCTCCACGCGCGCTCCCCGCGGGAGCTGGCCGTGGTGCGCCTCGGGACCCCAGTGGAACCCTCTCCCGGGCGCGTCAGTGGCGCGGGCCAGTGCGGCGCCGAGCATGACGGCGTCGGCGCCGACGGCGATCGCCTTGACGAGGTCGCCGCTCGTGCCGACCCCGCCGTCGGCGATGACGTGGACGTAGCGGCCACCGGACTCGTCGAGATAGTCCCGCCGGGCGGCGGCCACGTCGGCGATGGCGCTCGCCATCGGGATATGGATGCCGAGCGACCGCCGGGTCGTCGACGCCGCTCCGCCGCCGAAGCCGACGAGCACGCCGGCCGCACCGGTGCGCATGAGGTGCAGCGCCGCGGTGTAGGACGCCGCCCCACCGACGATGACCGGCACGTCGAGCTCGTAGATGAACCGCTTGAGGTTGAGCGGCTCGGCCCGACCGGAGACGTGCTCGGCCGAGACGGTCGTGCCGCGGATGACGAAGAGGTCGACTCCGGCGTCGACCACCGCCTTCCAGTACTGCTGGGTGCGCTGCGGGCTCAACGCGCCGGCGACGGTGACCCCTGCGTCGCGGATCTCCCTGAGCCGGGCGGTGATGAGCTCGGGCCGGATCGGCTCGGCGTACATCTCCTGCATCCGGCTCGTGGCCAGCGCCGGGTCCAGGCCGGCGATCTCGGCAAGCAGCGGCTCGGGGTCGTCGTAGCGCGTCCAGAGGCCCTCGAGGTCGAGCACCGGCAGCCCGCCCAGACCCCCGAGCGAGATCGCGGTCGCGGGGGACATCACCGAGTCCATCGGCGCGGCGATGACCGGGATGTCGAAGTGGTAGGCGTCGATCTGCCAGGAGACGGACACCTCCTGCGGGTCGCGGGTGCGGCGCGACGGCACGACGGCGATGTCCTCGAAGGAGTAGGCCCGGCGGCCGCGTTTGCCGCGGCCGATCTCGATCTCGTTCACGGGACAGGAGCCTAGTCGGCGCACGCTGCAGAACTGGGAGGGTAGCCAGACGGGCGCGATCGAGAGCGCCCTCGAGGCCTACCTGCGCCGGCTCCTCGAAGCCGACGAGAAGGACCGGCAGCGTCGCGAGACTGAGCGAGACACCCGACTGCGCCGGATCCTCGAGCTGGTCGAAAGCCTCCCCGACCCCGATCCCGGCGCGCCGTCCGTCGAGGAGATCATGGATGAGCTCTACGACCCTGCCACTGGGGTGCCGAGATGATCGTCGACTCCTCCGCTGTTCTCGCGATCCTGCACAAGGAGACCGACGGCGGTGACTTCGCTACCGTCCTGGCGTCGCGTCCCTCATCGATGAGCGCGGCGACCTATGTCGAGTGCTCCATCGTGTGGGACAGGCGCAACCGCGGCCTGCCCCGAGCCCTTGACCAGATCATCTCCATGTCGGAGACGACACTGGTTCCCTTCACTCCTGATCACGCTGCGCTCGCCCGCGAGGCGTACCGCCGGTACGGACGCGGGTCAGGGCACCCCGCTGCCCTCGACTTCGGCGACTGCATGTCGTATGCAGTGGCCGTCGCCGAGGACCAGCCGCTGCTGTTCAAGGGAGACGACTTCACGCAGACGGACGTGCGCGACGCCCGCGCAGAAACCGACGAACCTACCCTTTGACCGTGTAGTTCGGCGCCTCGACGATCCCCTGGATGTCGTGCGGGTGCGACTCCTTGAGGCCGGCGGCGGTGATCCGCACGAACCGGCCCTTCTCCTTCAGATCGGTGACCGTGCGCGCGCCGACATAGAACATCGACTGCTGCAGACCGCCGACGAGCTGGTGGGTCACCTGGTTGACGGTGCCGCGGTATGCGACGCGCCCCTCGATCCCCTCCGGCACGATCTTGTCGTCGCTGGCCACATCGGCCTGGAAGTAGCGGTCCTTGGAGTACGACTTCTTGCCCCGGGAGGACATCGCCCCGAGGGAGCCCATCCCCCGGTAGGACTTGAACTGCTTGCCGTTGATGAAGACGAGCTCGCCGGGGCTCTCCTCGCAGCCGGCCAGCAGCGAGCCGACCATGACGGTGTCCGCGCCGGCGACGAGCGCCTTGGCGATGTCACCGGAGTACTGCAGGCCGCCGTCGCCGATGAGCGGGATCCGGGCCGCCCGGCACGCCTTGGCCGCGTTGTGGATCGCGGTCACCTGGGGCACGCCGACCCCGGCGACGACCCGCGTCGTGCAGATCGAGCCCGGCCCCACCCCGACCTTGACGGCGTCGACTCCGGCGTCGATGAGCGCCTGCGCCCCGGACCGGGTCGCGATGTTCCCACCGATGACCTGGACGTGGCGGGTGCCGGGGTCGCCCTTGAGCCGGGCGATCATGTCGAGCAGGAGCCGGGCGTGACCGTGGGCGGTGTCGACGACGAGGACGTCGACACCGGCCTCGATGAGGGTCGTGGCCCGGTCCCACGCCTCACCGAAGTACCCCACCGCAGCCCCGACGAGGAGCCGGCCGTCGGTGTCCTTCGAGGCGTTCGGGTACTGCTCGCTCTTGACGAAGTCCTTGACGGTGATGAGCCCGGCCAGCCTGCCGTCCTCGTCGACGATCGGCAGCCGCTCGCGCTTGTGCTGGCGCAGCAGCAGGGTCGCGTCCGCGCGGGCGATCCCCACCGGCGCGGTGATGAGCGGCATCGGCGTCATCACCTCGTGCACCTTGGTCGTCGCCCACTCGGCCACGGGCGTGAAGCGCAGGTCGCGGTTGGTGATGATCCCGAGCAGGCGGTTGTCCGGGTCGAGTACGGGGAGCCCGGAGACCCGGTACTCGCCGCACAGCTGGTCGAGGTCCTCGAGCGTCGCGTCCGGCCCGATCGTCACGGGGTTGGAGATCATTCCGGTCTGGGTGCGCTTGACGAGGTCGACCTGGTAGGCCTGGTCCTCGACCGAGAGGTTGCGGTGCAGCACCCCCATCCCGCCCATCCGGGCCATGGCGATGGCCATCCGGGACTCGGTCACCGTGTCCATCGCCGCCGAGATGAGCGGCACCTGTAGCGAGATCTCCCGGGTCAGCCGCGAGGTGGTGTCGACGTCGCTGGGGATGACGTCGGTCTCTCCGGGCTGGAGGAGCACGTCGTCATAGGTCAGGCCCAGCGGAGCGAACGGATGCTCGTCGGACGGGTGCGACTCAGGCGCTCCGAGACTCATCCACCCAGTGTATGCGCGCCCCGCCGGACCCCTTTCCGTCCGGCCCGACGCGTGGGCGGGGCGCCTCTGGCACTTACGCAATGCATACCGACAGGAGAACCCATGCTCACCAAGCGCGTCCTACGGTGGCACCCATGACACTCCTGGCGCAGGCACCCGTTCCGGCTGCCCACCTGTGGGACTGGCAGGTCGAGGGGTCCTGCCGGGTCCTCCCACCCGAGATGTTCTTCCACCCCGAGGGCGAGCGCGGCCGCTCCCGGCGGCAGCGGATCGAGCACGCCAAGGCCATCTGCGAGACCTGCCCGGTCCTCGAGGCCTGCCGCGAGCACGCGCTCACCGTCCGCGAGCCCTACGGGGTGTGGGGCGGGATGGGCGAGGACGAGCGCCAGCGGCACTACGCCCGCGCCGACCTCGGCGTTGCGTGAGCCCCAGCCTCAGCGCTCCGCGGCGTACATCTCGTCGATGACCTTGGCGTAGTTGCTCTCGACGACGTTGCGCTTGACCTTCATCGACGGGGTGAGCTCACCGGACTCGATGGTGAGGTCGTGGTCGAGGAGGCGCCACTTCTTGATCGTCTCCCAGCGGTTGATGCCCTGGTTCATCTCGTCGATGTACCCGGAGACCATCTGCTGGACCGGCTTGCTGGCGACGACCTCCTCGTAGGATGTGCCGGCCATGCCGTTCTCCTCGGCCCACAAGGTCATGGCATCGGGGTCGAGGGTGACGAGGGCGACGACGTAGTTGCGCTCGTTGCCGAAGACCTGGAACTGGCTCGCATACGGGCAGATCGCCTTGAACTTGCCCTCGAGCGCCCCCGGGGCGATGTACTTGCCGCCCGAGGTCTTGAAGAGGTCCTTGATCCGGCCGGTGATCTTGAGGTGACCGTCCTCGCCGATGAAGCCCTTGTCGCCGCTGTGCAGCCACCCGTCCGCATCCAGGCTCTTGGCCGTCTCCTCGGGCAGGTTGTGGTAGCCCTCCATGACGCCCGGGCCGCGGATGAGGATCTCGTCGTCCGCGCCGAGCATGACCTCGCTGCCCAGCATCACCGGGCCGACGCTGCCGAACCTGTAGTCGTCCGGCCTGTTGACGAAGGAGCCCGCCGAGGTCTCGGTGAGGCCGTAGCCCTCGAGGATGACGATGCCGGCGGCGTGGAACCACTCGCCGATGTCCCGGTTGAGGGCCGCGGCACCCGAGATGAAGAACCGCACCCGCCCACCGAAGCGGGCTCGGACCTTCTTGAAGACGAGAGCGTCGAAGAGACCGTGCTGGACCTGCAGGCCGAACGGCACCTTCTTGCCGTCGCGCTTGAGCGCATCGACCTTGCGGCCGACCTCGAACGCCTTGTTGAAGAGCTTCTCCTTGGCGCCACCCTCCGCCGCCTGCATCATGACGATCTTGGCGTGCGCCTTCTCGAAGATGCGCGGGGGCGCTCCCATGAAGGTCGGCTGGATGACCCCGGCGTTCTCGATGATCCGCTCGACGCGGCCGTCTATGGCCGTCGGGAAGCCGATCGCCATCTGGGTCGACAGCAGCACCTTGCCGAACGAGTGCGCCAGCGGCAGCCAGAGGAACTGCAGGTCGTCCTCGCTGAGGATGTCCAGGGCCTCGATGGCCGCGCCCTCGTAGGTCCACGACGAGTGCCGCAGCCGCACCCCCTTGGGCCGGCCGGTCGTCCCCGACGTGTAGATGAGGGTCGCAAGGTGGTCCGGCTCGATCGCCTCGATCGCCTCGTCCACGGCACGCGGGTTGTCCGTCAGGTGCGCCGCTCCGAGGACCGCGAGGTCGTCGAGGGTGATGATCCAGCCGTCGGCATCGTCGGCGGTGCGCGAGTTGTCGAGGACGACGACCCGGGTCACGCTGGGAATGGATCCCCGCTCTCCGACGAGCTTCTCGACCTGTTCCTGGTCCTCGGCGAAGACCACCTCGCACTCGGAGTCGGAGAGGATGTAGCCGACGTCATCGGCCATCGTCGACGGATAGACGGTCGTGGTCGCCGCACCGGCACACATG
>JBHEPF010000100.1:0-4984 GCA_046260445.1 Dermatophilaceae bacterium
TCCCCGCACCCATCGCGGTGTGACCGTGCCCTCGGAGCCTGGTCCGCGCATCACCCTCATCGCCGCCGTCGCCCGCAACGGCGTCATCGGCGCCGAGGGTGGCATGCCGTGGCGCATCCCCGAGGACTTCGCGTTCTTCAAACGCACGACGATGGGCCACCCGATGGTCATGGGACGCGCGACGTTCGACTCGATCGGCCGGCCGCTCCCCGGGCGCCGCTCGATCGTCATCACCCGGTCGACGACGTGGTCCCACGAGGGCGTGGAGGTGGTCGGCTCTCTCGAGGAGGCGCTCGACCTCGCAACGTCAGGTGACGGTGGCGAGGACATCATGGTCGTGGGCGGTGGTCAGATCTATCGCCAGACCATGCCGCTCGCTCACCGCCTGCTCGTCACGGAGGTCGACCTGGAGCCCGAGGGCGACGTCACCTTCCCCAGGATCGATGCCCTCGAGTGGGTCGAGGTCTCCCGCGACCAGAGGGACGGCTTCGCCTTCGTCGAGTACCAGCGTCGTCAGCACTAGGGTCATCTGGGCCGTCCATCGGTCAACGGCGCCGGTAGATTTCGCGGCGGTGGCCGACTGCCACGACGAGGACGCAAAGTACCCCATCGTCAATTTCGTAGATGACGCGAAAGTCGCCCGAACGTACCCGCCACTCGCCGTCCCCGCCCGCGAGCTTCTTCGCCCCAGGAGGTCGCGGATCCTCAGCGAGGATCTCGATCACAGCCTGCACCCGGCGACGGGATCGCTGATCGAGCTTGCGCAAGGTGCGCGCCGCGTTCGGGGCCACGGTAATCCGGTAGGTCACGCCAGTCCTAGGTCGGCCTTGACCTCATCCCACGGCAGGGCAGGCGTGTCCGCCATCTCATCACGAGCAGATCGGGCGGCCTCGATGTCCGCCAGATCCTCAGCGGCCTCAATGAGCCTGTCTAGGTCGTCCGCGTCAATGACCGCAGCTACCCGGCGTCCACGCCGGGTCAGGTAAACAGGGTCGTGCCCTACACGGGCGGCGTCCACCACATCCGCCAGCCGGGCTCGCGCGTCGGTCACAGTCATGTCGCTCATACGTACATCATAGACGTTTGCGCTGAAATGTACATGCGCTGCTCCTTACCATGAGAGAGAGGCGCTCAGCCGGAAGCGTCGGCACGCTAGGAGTCAGTGAGCTTCTCCACCATCATCCCCAGTCCCTGCCGGGCGGACCGCTCGGCGGCGATGACGCGGCCCTGCATCGTCCGGGCCTCCTCCAGCGTCTCAGTGGCCCTCAGAACAGCAGCCTGGGACGCCTCCACCCCGCGCTCACGATCCCGGCGCGCAGCGTCCTGGTCGTCGCGGAACCGCTGGATCTCACCGGCGGCCAGCTCCACCGCGCGGTCGAGGAGGAAGCGATAGGAGGCGCGGAGCTTCTTCGGTGTCGTCTTGCGCTCCAGCCCCTCGACCTCCTCGTTCACTGACGCGCGCATGAACACGAGCGGGTCGGAGACATACCGCGTGTCGGCTGCGGCGCGTTCCGCCTGCTCGAGCTGCTCCTGGGCCTCGGCGAGGTCTCGCTCCGCCTCGCGCACCACGGCCGCCGCTGCTTCGCGGTGGGTGGTGAAGCGCGCCTCCAGGGCATAGACCAGCTGCTCCTTCTCTCCGGCGGCCAGACCCTCACCCGTCTGGCGGACCGAAGGATCGCCGCTCGCCTGGTTCTGCTCAGTCACGCCTACCCGCCTCACTTGTTACGTCGTCCTGCCCACTCTCTCACCCGTCTCGGATCACGCGAACACCCGGATGAACGCCAGGCTCGCCAGCGCGAAGAGCCAACTGACGAAGCTGCCGATGAGGAAGTACTCGGTGAGCTCGTCGATCCCCGGCTCCTTCCCGGTTCCCCGGCCGATCCGCGCCTGAGCCTGCAGCTCTGGGAACCGGATCAGCCCCTTGGCAGCAATGACCAGCCCGGCCGCCGTCGGCTGGCCGGCCAGTCCGAGCCCAAGGATCAAGAGCCGCTCCATCGGCCCGAGGAGCCGCCCACCCCGCAGCCGGTCCGAGGCCTGCGGCTGGCCGACCGGCTTGAGCGCCCCCACGCTGGCGAGCACGAGCCGGACGACGATGTTCGCGGTGCTCACCTGAGCGAGCATCAGGGCCACGACGAGCAGGACGGTCCCAGAGTCGACGGGCCCGACCGACAGCGCGACACCATCGACCCAGCGCCCGAGCAGCCCACCGTTGGCAGCCGGCGACACCCAGCGCAGGGCGATGAGCTGAACGACCAGCCCGACGGCCAACACCCCGAGCGGGAGCCCGTAGTCGAACCGCGTGCGCTGCTCCCGTGCTGTCGCCACGACCCACCCGATGACCGTGGCCAGGCCCACGACGAGCAGTCCGAGCTCGGTCCCGGACGCGGCCCCGACGAGGAACACGCCGAGCACGGTCGCGAGGACAGCGACCACCACCGCCACCACGCGACCCCGCGCCCGGTCCCCGGACCGAGCCAGGTCGGCGCACGCGAGCGCGAAGAGCGTGATCGCAATAACGCTCATCGCACCCTCCGCAGCTCATGCGCGGCGGACACGAGCACTCCGAGCCCGTCGCGGCGCACGCGCTGCGAGATCGCCGAAGCGCTGATGCCCTCAGCCTCCGCGATCTCCGCCTGTGTGGTCCCGCTCAACAGCCCTCCAAGAATCCGTCGTGATCGATCGTCCAGCGATCCAATCAGATGGTCCCGACACTGCATGGCCGCGTTGATCGCCGCCTCACCTGGTCCATCGCCCCCTTCCGCCAGCCGGTATGCGGTGCGCACCTGCCCCAGCGCCGCCTGACCCTGCGTCTTGGCCACCCACTGGATGGCCTCACGCGCTGCCCACCAGCCAGGCCCGTCCTGGGTCCCGTCCGCGTCGAGGATGGTGACGAGACCCCAGCCGACCCCGAAACGTAGGTCAGCCTCTGGCAACAGGTTCAGGCGCATCAAGAGGGAGGCGTGCACCGCCGCACCGACGGTCTCGAAGCGGCCCTGGAACTCATCCCCCACGGTGATCCGCACCGGGTCGACGACCTCGCTGCCGGCGTCGGCGTTGACGGCCTCGATCGCACCGAGCAGTGCGGCATGGAGTGCCGCGCGGTCGGCGACATCGCGGGAGGCCACCACATCCCCGACCAGCGTGGCGGAGACCGCGTGCCCGACCTTCAGTACACTCATATGAAGATCATACCTTCACTATGAGAAGATGAAGAAGGAGGATGGATACTTGCGCATTGGCGCTCGTAGCGCCATACTGGCGCCATGCCAAGCGTGCAGATCAAGAACGTCCCCGAGGGGACTCATGCAGTCCTACGTCGTCGGGCGGCCCAAGCGAACCAGTCCCTCCAGGAGTATCTGCTCGCGCGACTCGTCGAGGAGGCGATGCGCCCCACCCTGGAGGAGGTCCTCGATCGCGCTGACTCCCGAGCCGGGGGATCCTTCACGCTCGAGGAAGCCACAGCTGCCGTTCGGGCCGACCGTGATCGTCGTTGACGCGGGAGTCCTCGTAGTAGCCCTGGCTGAGGACGGAGAACCTGGTCACGTCGCGAGAACGCGGCTTCGCGGCGAGCGGCTCGCCGCACCCGAGCTCATCGATCTCGAGGTGCTCTCCGCCCTTCGAGGCCTGAGCCGATCGGGCAAGGTTCTTCCCCGGCGAGCGGACCTCGCCCTTGTGGATCTCGAGAGTCTGCCGATGGACAGAGCGCCCCACAACCTGCTGCTGAGACGCTGTTGGGAGCTCCGCGACAACCTCACCCCGTACGACGCCTCCTATGTGGCCCTGGCGGAGGCGTTGGATACGACTCTGCTCACGGGAGATCGACGCTTGGCAGGAGCGACCGGGCCGCGATGTCGGGTCGAGCTGATACGGGTATCGAACTGACTACTCGTCGTAGGTCAACGTCACCTCGTCGGTGACGGGGTGCGACTGGCACGCGAGCACCATGCCGGCGGCGATCTCGTCGGCCTCGAGGGCATACGAGTGGTCCATCCGCACCTCCCCCGAGACGAGCCGCGCCCGGCAGGTCCCGCAGACCCCACCGGTGCACGAATAGGGCGCATCGGGCCGCACCCGCAGGGTCGCGGCGAGGATCGTCTCGACCGGGTCGTTCATCTCGACACGAGACGTCCGCCCATCCAGCGTCACCGTCACCACCGCGTCGGCGACGACACCCTCGGGCACCACCGGCGCCACGTCGTCAGCGGAAGGCACGTGGAACACCTCGTGGTGCACGTGCGAGGCGTCAACCCCCAGAGACGCCAACAAGACCTGAGCCCCCTCGACCATGCCGAACGGCCCGCACAGATGGAACTCGTCGACCGACGCCACGGGAGCGAACGCCGCAAACAACCGCGTCAACCGCTCAGGATCCAACCGCCCCGTCAGCAGCTCGACGCCGGGCTCACGCGAGAGAACATGCACGAGCTGGAAACGCTCGAGGTGTGAGTTCTTGAGGTCCTCGAGCTCCTCCAAAAACATCACCTCGCGCGTCGAGCGGTTGCCGAAGAAC
This sequence comes from Dermatophilaceae bacterium, assembly GCA_046260445.1. Classification (GTDB taxonomy): domain Bacteria; phylum Actinomycetota; class Actinomycetes; order Actinomycetales; family Dermatophilaceae; genus F2B08. Next base: position 4,511 of record JBHEPF010000100.1, read on the forward strand.
AGGGTCACCCGGGACAGAGGCTCGCGGGTGAGGATGTTCTCGACGTGGGACAGGATCGGCGTGATCCCCGAGCCGGCGGCGATGAGACAGTGGTGCCGCGCCGCGCCAGGCTCACTCGGCACGACGAACGACCCCAACGGCGGCATGACCGCGACCGTGTCCCCCACCTCCACAGCCGTATTCAACAACGACGACATCCGCCCACCGGGGACCTGCCCGACGCCGACGCGCACCGCCTGCATCCGGCGCGCCCGGTCCGGCGAGAGGCACAGCGAGTACGACTGCCGCACGTCCTCTCCCTCGATCTCGGCGCGCAGCGTGAGGTGCTGCCCCGCCTCGAAGCGCAGGAACAGGCTCGCCAGCTCGTCCGGCACGGCGAAGGTCAGCGCCACCGCCCGGTCGGTCAGCTGCTCGCGGTCGATGACGACGAGGTCGTGGAAGCGGTGCCGCTGAGCGGCCCCACCGGCGGTGGGC
>JBHEPF010000101.1:0-20180 GCA_046260445.1 Dermatophilaceae bacterium
CAACCCGGGTCTACACTCAAAAAGCGCAGGACTCTCTCAGCAATGAGGTGACCAGATGGCGGCATCGAACTTCTTGGAAAGGTTCCGTCCGATGGGCGCCCCGGGTGCTGCCACCGTTGCCCCCGGCACCCCCACCGACGAATCCGGCCCATGACATGGAAAGTCGTGTCCACGGGGTCGTCGGTGCACGAAGGGACCGTCTGGGCCTGCCACCTCCCCGACCGGCTCGGCATCACCCAGCCCACCCTCAGCCACCAGCTCGAAAGGCTCTCCGACGCCGGTTTCATCACCCGCGAACAGCGAGGCCGCTAGGCCCACCACGCCGTCGTCCCAGATGTTCTCGATCGCCCGCGACTATCTCGGCACCTCCATCGGCTCAGCACGCTGCTGCTGACAGCATCGTGAGCAAGACGCCGCCACGACGCAGATCCGTGAACGCGGCTCCAAGAACTGCCCTCCCCCTGGAGAGATCCAATGAGCGCTGAGCACGACCACGCGGCCGTGACGACCCACCGGGGCCGCCTGGCGATCGCGTTCGGCATCACCGTGACCATCCTCGTCGCCGAAGTCATCGGCGCGTTCTGGACCGGCAGCCTGGCCCTACTCGTCGACGCCGGGCACATGCTCACCGACGCGGCCGGTCTCCTCATGGCCTTGGTCGCCGCCTCCCTAGCGCTACGCCCGGCCACCCCGGCACGCACCTGGGGCTTCCGCCGCGCCGAGGTCCTCGCCGCCGGCGCCCAGGCCACCGTCCTGCTCGGGGTCGGGATCTACGCCTTCGTCGAGGGCGCCCAACGCCTCGTCAATCCCCATGAGGTCAGCTCACAAGGGCTCCTGATCTTCGGCATCGTCGGCCTGGTCGGCAACATCGTCGCCATGCTCGTCCTCAGCTCCGGCCGCGCAGCCAACCTCAACATGCGCGCCGCGTTCCTCGAGGTCGTCAACGACGCCCTCGGTTCGGTGGCCGTCATCATCAGCGCCGTCGTCATCGCCACCACCGGATGGGCCCGCATCGACGCCATCGCCGGCATGCTCATCGCCACCCTCATCGTCCCCCGCGCCATCACAGTGCTGCGCGAAGCCGGCAGCATCCTGCTCGAAACCACCCCCAAGGGACTCAACCTCAACGACGTCCGCGCCCACCTGCTCGACGTACCGCACGTACGCGAGGTGCACGACCTGCACGCCTCCACCATCGCCACCGGCCTGCCCGTCCTGACCGCCCACATCGTCCTCGACGACGAATGTTTCACCGACGGCCACGCCGCCGACATGCTCACCCAGCTCCAAGGCTGCGTCGCCGCCCATTTCGAGGTCAGCGTCGAGCACTCCACCTTCCAGCTCGAAACTCCCAGCCACGCACAACACGAATACACCTCCCACGCCTGAGCACTGGCGGCCCCGCCGCGTCAACCGGAAAGTCGCTCCGACAGTCCCCCGTCAGGACCCCGTCACAGAAGGGACCGGTCGCGTCTTCGGTCGCCGAAAGTAATCGGGAGGACGGCTGGCTATCAGAGACCGATTCTCCTGGAGCGCAGCCCGGCGACCGTGTCGACGGGCTCGCTGTTCTCCCCGCCCAAACGGACTCGAAGTGCATGTGGGCACCGATCACGCAGTGATCATCACCCGTCGCCTGCCTGCTCGCGGTCACGCTGATCACCGGGAAGTTCTGGGACTACCGGGTCACCCTCGTGCAATCGCCTGTGGACAAACCGGCCGAATGCGACTTGGCCCCCGGTCCGCCCGCGTGTCCCCCTGTGACGGTTCTCGGGGGCGATCTGGCCGTCAACGGACTGAGCCACCGGGTGCTGGGCGCCCGCTTGGGTCGGCGCGACCACCTGTTGTCTCTCGATCATGAGCACCCTCGGGATCACCCCACCCCCGCGGATCCAGACCTCACCCCGCCTGCCCAGGACTGAGCACGCCCACCCAGTCCGCTAGTGACACGCCGTGTCACCGGCCGATCCCGCGTTTCCGCAGTTCACACCACGGATTCGTGTCCTCACGCCATCACACAACTGTGGAACTCAAACTACGGCATCGACATCAAAGTCGCGGGCAGCCTTCTCACTGACGTCATCGGCATTGGCGACTGGGCCGTCGATGTCAGTGGATTGGGTGAGACCGGGAGTTCGTTTGGACAACTGCTTGCTCCGGCTGCTCCGGCCAGGTAAGGCGGTGGCGTAGCCACAGGGCGACGTAGACCAGGCCGACCAGAACCGGCACCTCGATGAGCGGGCCCACCACGCCGGCGAGCGCTTGTCCGCTGGTGACGCCGAAGACGCCGATGGCTACCGCGATAGCGAGCTCGAAGTCGTTGCTGGCGGCGGAGAACGCGAGGGCGGTGCTGCGCGCATAGCTGAGTCGGAGCCACCGGGCGATGGCCCAGCCGCCGAACCACATCACCAGGAAGTACATCAGCAGTGGCAGCGCGATCCGGGCGATGGTCAGCGGTTCGGACGTGATGGTCTCACCTTGCAGGGCGAAGAGGACGACCACCGTGAACAGCAGTCCGTAGAGGGCGATCGGCGCGATCTTCGGCAACAGCCGGTCTTCGTACCACTCTCGACCTCGCCTGCGCTCCCCTATCACCCTGGTCAGGTATCCGGCCGCGAGCGGGATTCCGAGGAAAATGAGCACGGTCTTGGCGGTGTCCCACATCGAGATGGCGATCGTCTCGGTGCCCAGTCCGAGCCAGCCCGGGAGGATGTTGAGGTAGAACACGGCCATGGCGGCGTAGGTGAGGACCTGGAAGACGGCGTTGAGGGCGACGAGCACTGCCGCCATCTCCCGATCCCCGCGAGCGAGGTCGTTCCAGATCAGCACCATGGCGATGCACCGTGCAAGCCCGACGAGGATCACACCGGTGCGGTACTCGGGCTGATCAGCGAGGAAGATCCAGGCCAGCGCGAACATCACCAGCGGGCCGACGAGCCAGTTCAGTACGAGCGAGGCCGTGACCATCCGCTTATCGGCGGTGACGTTGCCCAGCTCGTTGTAGCGGACTTTGGCCAGGACGGGGTACATCATCAGCAACAGGCCGAGCGCGATCGGCAACGAGGTCTCGCCGACCTTGACCGCATCCAAGGCATCGTCGAGGCCCGAGACGAACCGGCCCAGGAGCAGGCCGACGACCATCGCTACACCGATCCAGACCGGCAGCAGCCGGTCCCGGGTGGACATTCGAGAGACAACGGCTTCCTCATCGGGTGCTGCCGGTGCCCCCTGGTTGACCGTTTTCATCGAGTGCTCCTCGTAGAGTCCGTTTCGTGGTCGAGCAATGGAACGATGTCCACCGGACAGGTGGCGTGGTGCACGCAGTGCTGGCTGACTGAGCCGAGCAGCATTCCCGTAAAGGCGCCGTGTCCATGACTACCGAGGACCAACAGCTCGGCTTCTTTCGCCGCATCGAGCAGCACCGTGACCGGCCCCCCCTCGACGACTCGCCTGGTCACGGAGTCGGTGCGACCGTGGCCTAGGACCTCCTCCAACACAGCATCCAGCAAGTGGGCGGCATCGACGGCGTAGTCGCGGCTGACGTAGCGATACATGTCCGGGAGGTGCCATGCCGTCACCGCGATCAACTCGGCGCCGGTCAGGTCCGCCTGCCCGACCGCCCACAGCAACGCCCGCTTGCTTGACTCCGACCCGTCGATTCCCACCACGACGAAAGGCTGCGCCTCGGCCATTCGATGCACCTCTTTCAACGACGAGGGATGCCGGTACGTGTCTCGAGTTGGCCTGCTCGCGGTGTCCACTCTCTCACCAACTAGATCGATATCAATCAATACAGGGATATATTGATGTTTGTCAATACGCTTAAGCACGAGGCCACGCTTGGCTTGCTGAACTAAGAACCGCCTCGATCTATTGCTCGATCACGGCGAGTAGTGCGGACACGCGATGCAGGGCGCCTGGGACCAGCGTGTAGTGGACCCAGGTGCCGCGTCGTTCGCTCGTGACGAGCCCCGCCTCGCGGAGGACTTTGAGGTGGTGGGAGATGGTCGGCTGGCTCAGGTCCAGTGGCTCGGTCAGGTCGCACACACAGGCCTCGCCGCTCTCGTGAGCGGCGATGAGGGACAGCAGCCGCAGCCGGGTCGGGTCGGCGAGAGCTTTGAGCGTCCGACTCAGTGCGCCCGCCTGCTGGGCATCGAGCGGTTGGCGCACCAGGGGCGTACTGCAGGAAGCAGCCTGCGCGAGCGGCAGGGTGGACGTGCTCATGTCTCCATTATGCGACCTTGAATTGACAGTTGTCGATGCAGGACACGTATGCTGTTCTTGCTTTGACATCCGTCAAACAACCGTCTTCACCAAGGCAGGTACCCATGAGCGTCATCGAGGTCTTTGAGCCGGCGATGTGCTGCAGCACCGGCGTGTGCGGCACGGACGTGCCGCAGGAGCTCGTCACCTTCTCCGCCGACCTCGATTGGCTGCGCTCCCAGGGCGGGCAGATCCAACGGTTCAATTTAGCGAGCGAGCCCTCGGCGTTCACCGGCCGGGCGACTGTCGTGGAGTTCCTCAAGGTCTCCGGCTCCAGCGGGCTGCCGCTGGTGCTGGTCGATGGCGTCACCGCGATGACCGGCCGCTACCCCGAGCGAGACCAGCTGGCACAGTGGGCGAACCTGTCGCCGGTGTCGGCCGGCCGCACCGAGCTGGCCCTGGCCCCGGATGACGGGGCCGGCTGCGGCGACTCCGGCTGCTGCTGAGAGAAGGAGCACCATGACCCCTGACTTCCTCACCGACACCCCGCGCTTCCTCTTCCTGACCGGCAAGGGCGGGGTGGGCAAGACGTCCCTGGCGTGTGCCAGTGCTATCGCCTTGGCCCGGCAGGGCCGGTCGGTGCTGCTGGTCAGCACCGACCCAGCCTCCAACGTGGGCCAGGTCTTCGGCCAACACTTCGGCAACACCATCGCCGCGGTGTCCGCAGTCCCGGGGCTCTCGGCCCTCGAGATCGACCCCGACGAGGCCGCCACGGCCTACCGCAACCGGATCGTGGACCCCGTGCGGGACCTGCTGCCGCAGGTCGAGGTGCGCCTGATGGAGGAGCAGCTCTCCGGCGCGTGCACCACCGAGATCGCCTCCTTCAACGAGTTCACCGGCCTGCTCACGGACGACGACGTCACTGCCGGCTTCGACCACGTCATCTTCGACACCGCCCCGACGGGTCACACCATCCGTCTGCTGCAGCTGCCCGGCTCCTGGACCGACTTCCTCAACGAGGGCAAGGGCGATGCGTCCTGTCTCGGACCGCTGGCCGGGCTGGAGCGCCAGCGTGCCGCCTACGCCCAGGCCGTCCAGGCCCTCGGTGACCCCCGCAGGACGCGACTGGTCCTGGTGACCCGGGCGCAGCGTGCGGCGATCGGCGAGATCGAACGGACCCACGCCGAGCTGGCCGCGCTCGGGATGCGTGAACAGCACGTGGTCGTCAACGCCGTCATGCCCGAGCCCGGCCATGACGACCGGCTCGCTCAGTCCATCTATGCGCGCGAGCAGGACCTGCTCGCTGACCTGCCGGCCAGCCTGCGAGACCTCCCTACCGATGTGATCACCCTCAAGAGCCGAAACATGGTCGGCCTGCAAGCCCTGGAGCACCTCTTCGAGGACGAGCCGCAAGGCGTCCTGGCCGACACCGAGGCTGGGGCCGAGGCCCCCGTGCCGGAGGGCGACCTGAGCAGCGCCAGCCTGGCCGCACTCGTGGACGAGCTCGCCGAGCAGGAGCACGGACTGGTGATGGTGATGGGCAAGGGCGGGGTCGGCAAGACCACCATCGCCTCCGCGATCGCCGTCGCCCTCGCCGAACGCGGCCTGCCCGTCCACCTGACCACGACGGACCCCGCTGCCCACCTCGATGACACCATCGACGGTTCGCTTGCGACCCTGGAGGTCACCCGCATCGACCCCGAGGCCGAGACCCGGCGCTACCGTGAGAGCGTGCTGCGCACCAAGGGCGCCGCACTCGACGACGCCGGCCGGGCCGGCCTGGAGGAAGACCTCCTCTCCCCGTGCACCGAGGAGATCGCGGTCTTCCAGGCCTTCTCCAAGGTGGTCAACGAAGGCCGACGCCGGTTCGTCGTCATCGACACCGCACCCACCGGGCACACCCTGCTGCTGCTGGACGCCACCGGCTCCTACCACCGCGACATCGTGCGCCAGATGGCCGACGGCATGGAGTTCACCACCCCCATGATGCGACTACAGGATCCCTCGCACACCAAGGTCCTGATCGCGACCCTTGCCGAGGAGACCCCCGTCCTGGAGGCCACCGCCCTCCAAGAAGACCTGCGCCGCGCCGGGATCGACAGCTGGGCCTGGGTCATCAACAACTCCGTCGCCGCCGCAGAGACCACCCACCCGCTGCTGCGACGACGAGCCGGCTACGAGCAGGCCGAGATCGCCAAAGTCCTACACGAGCACGCCACGCGATGCGCCGTCATCCCCCTCCTCGACCACGAGCCGGTCGGGATCGCCGCACTCCACGACCTCCTCAACAGCAAGCACAGAGCCACCGCCGTCGCTGGCGCCTGAACACACGCCCCGCTGCGCAGCGTGCGGATCCTGAGCGAACCGGGCCTGCTATCGTCCAAGAGCGATGGACGTTTCCCCGGTGACCCTGACGACGGCCGACGCATGCTGCTCCCCGCCCGCGCCGTTCGAGGCCGTCGCGCCCGATGATGAGACCCTGGCCGCCTTGGCCAAGGCCATTGCCCACCCCGCCCGGTTGAAGATCCTGCGACTGCTGGCAACAAGGCAGTCCTGCGTCACCGGGGACGTCGTGACAGCGCTGCCCCTGGCCCAGTCGACCGTCTCCGAGCACCTGCGCATCCTGCGCCAAGCCGGCCTCGTGCAGGGGGAGTTCGAGGGCCCACGCACCCGCTACTGCATCAACCCCAGCGGCATCGCCGCGCTCAGGGCCGGCCTCGCGACCCTCTAGCGCGCCCCTCCATCAGGCCGAAACAGCCCCTCCTCCCGTGGTTCGCTTGCTCATTTGATATTCATCGGCTATCGTCGATGAACGATCCCGCGACGTGATAAGGAGACCTGATGAAGCTCGAAGTGTTCGAACCTGCCATGTGCTGCTCGACCGGTGTCTGTGGCGAGAGTGTCGACCCTGCTCTGGTCACCTTCGCTGACGACTTGGACTGGATGTCGTCAGCCGGCGTCTTGGTGCACCGGTACAACCTCGCCCAAGAACCAGTAGCGTTCACCGACCGCCGCGAGATCAGCACCATGCTCGCCGAGTCGGGCGACGACGTCCTACCGGTCGTGGTCGCCGAGGACACGATCCGCTCGACCGGTCGGTACCCGAGCCGGACCGAGCTGGCCACCTGGGCCGGCATCGACTACCCCACGTCGCCGCCTGCGGAGTCGGTGTCGACAGAGATCATTGTCGAGCTTGCGGCCATCGGAGCGGCGGTGGGCGCCAACTGCGAACCATGCCTGAAGTACCACTACAAGGCCGCGCGCGATCTGGGCCTGAGCAACGAGCAGCTCACCTCTGCCGTGCGCACCGCACAGATGGTCAAGGAGGCCCCGGCCGGCAAGATGGTGGATCTGGCGGCGAAGCTGCTCCATGTGGGCACCTCAGAGATCGCTCCGCAGGCAGCACCAGAGGCGAATCTGGCTGAGGTCACTCCAGCAGCCAGCGGAGGATGCTGCAGCTGAGTCGAGCAGGTACGTATAGCCGGCCTCCGCAGGCGTTCCCGGCGGCCTCTACTGGGCGCCGGTCTAGTGTCAGATCTTCTCGAGCTTGACCCGGCTGTCCAGGAAGATGGTTGCCCCTCCTGCGCTGTCGACCAGCGGGGTGCTCCCCAGATCGTTCTCGTTGCGCCGCATCGCGTCGTTGATGTTGAAGCCGCCGGATCCACGTTTGCGATCAGGAAGGACCTGGTTCCCGTCGGTGATGGACTCCTCGAGTCCGTGCATCACCGGACTGAACTCGCGAGTACCCGACATGACGCTCACCGCATCGGTGATCGTCAACGCACTGTTGCCCTGTTGGGTGTGGCCGTAGTGGTGGGTTCCTGCCACGACTCCGGGGCTGACACGTGGCGAGACCTTGATCGTGGCCTCGACTTCGCCGCTGCGGGAGGCGACCCGGACCCGGTCCCCGGTGACGATATCGAGGCGTCTGGCGTCGGTGGGGTTGACCTCGAGGTGGTTGGTCGGATGCGTCTCTAGGGCCCAGTAGTCGTATGCGGTGCGAGCCTTCGTGCGGGTCGCGAGGCGGAAGGTCACGACTCGGAACGGGAACTCCTCAGCGTCCCTCTCCTCGAGATCCTCGCCTCGGCCGTCCACCGCGGGAATCCAGGCGGCCGTTCCCGGACGGAGCCGACCCGATGCGGATTCGGTGGCGGTTGCGAGCTCCTCGTGCCAGACCTGCAGCGGAGCCAGCGGGGCGACCTTGATGCCGGAGGGGGCATGGCCGTTCTCGTCCCAGGCGCTCTCCGGATCGTCGAAGTACCCGCCCCTGGCCAGCAGGTATGCGGCGGATCGCCACTCGTCGGGAGGGAGCGTGTCTTTGTGCGCGGCCACTGGGTAGCCTCGCTCGACGAAGTCGAGGTCAGCATCATCGGCTTGGGGGGTCTCGGCATTGAAGGACATGTTGGCCACGCCACGCAGGTAGTAGTCCTCGGCGGTGTGCAGCGCGAATCGCTGCCCCTCGTGTGGTCCCGCGCCGACGATGCCGTTGGTGCCGTATCCGGGCAGGGACAAGGCCTCGGCGACGTCGATGAGGAAGGTCTCCAGGAACATCGCCCGACCGTCGTCGGTGCGCCCGGTCAACGGTTCGATGACCGGTGTGCGGATCGCCGAGTGCTTCTGTGGCACAGCGCCCACGGGCTGGCCCATGAAGCCCCACTGCCCGTCGAGGTACATCACGTCGGGGACGATGTAGTCGGAGTAGACGCTGGTCTCGCTGACCGTGGTGTCGACGCTGATGAACAAGGGGATCTTCTCGGGGTCACCGAAGGTCTCCTCGAAGCGGATGCCGCCGGGGATGCTGTGCCGGGAGTTGATGTAGTAGTTGATGTAGCACTTCACCCCGTAGGGGTACCCGCTGTCCGCGCCGGCCAGAGCCTCGGTGGTGATGCCGGCGTGCGTGAAGGGGTACCAGGGTCGCTGCGGGGGATAGGGGTTCTGCCCGGCGTCGACCTTGGTCTGGTACTCGCTGCTCTCCTCGTAGGTGAGCGTCGACTTGGATCCGATCCGCGAGATGTGCACCCCGGAGGTCTGCGGTGCGTCGGGGATGTCACCGAGGGTGTAGAGGCCGTCTTCCCAGTCGACCGCCGAGGCGTTCTTGCCCACACCGCCGCGCCAGTTGAAGTTGCCGACCATTGCGTTGAGCAGATGGATCGCCCAGCCGGCGTACATGCCTTGGGAGTGCATGACCGCACCCCGGTAGAAGGACGCCGTGGCCTGTTTGCCGTGGCTGGTGAAGCCGTCCGCCAGCGCTTCGATCCGCTCGGCGGGCACCCCGCACAGATCTGCCCACTCCTGCGGGCTCCGGCTGAACGCCTCGTCGCGGGAGAGCTGCAGCGCCGATCGCACCTGGAGCTCCGTGCCGTCGGTATCGGTCACGCTCCGCGTCACGAACAGCTCACCGGCGTCGGTCTCCAGATGGGTGGAGAGCTCTCCGTCGGAGTTGACGACGACATACTCGTCGTCGCCGAGGCCGACGTCGCGGGCCCGCAGGAAGCGTCGGTCGCGCGCGTCACCCGGCTGCTGGATGACCAGGTAGGTGCCGTTGAGCCAGGTGCTCTCACCGTCCGCGTCCGCCGCCTGCTGGGAGGTGTTCTCCAGGTAGGTTCGGTCGAATCTCTCGTTGTCCATGATCCAGCGCAGCATGCCGAGCGCCAGCGCGGCGTCGGCCCCCGGCTTGATGGGCACCCACTCGTCGGCGTAGTGACGCCCGTGCGGCACATAGGGGTCGATCAGGATCAGGGTGCCGTCCCCACGGGCGTGACGCGTGGCGAGGATGGGGGCCGAGGTATTCACGCCCGGCTTCCAGCCGCCACCGAGGTTGACTCCGAAGAAGAGCATGTACTGGCTGTTGTTGATGTCCCCGAAGAGCTGACTGTGCCCGGCGGCCTCGCCGTTGTACCGTCCGGTGAACAGGTAGTTCGCCACGTAGTAGTTCATCTGGCACAGGTCGGTGTGACTGACGTAGTTGGTGGAGCCGAAGGCCTCCATGAACCGCTCGATGAACTCCTGACGTCCAGGCTGGCCCCGGCCGGTGTTCCACACCAGCCCATAGCTCTTCGGGCCGAGTTCGGGCGCATCGGCGTTGATCGGCTCGTCCAGGTTGCGGATGGCTCGAAGGCCCTCGACCTCGCGGTCCTCGCCGATGCCCTCGAAAAGCCGCCCCCCCTCGACGACCTCGGTGATCAGCTGCCCCCACGAGATGGGCTCGAACTGGCCAGACCCGCGCGGGCCGGTCCGCTTCAGCGGCAACCGGATCCGGTACGGGTCGTAGAGGTACTGCAGCCCGCTCACGCCCTTCATACACAGCGACCCGCTGGAACGAAGTGAGTCCTCGGCGCTGGTGTCGAACCCGATGGGGGAGTTCATCGTGGACGCCGGGTGGTAGGGGTTGCCGAAGAGGTTGCGCACGACACCGTCGCGCACAATGGCGCGGTTGCCGCATCGAGCATCGCACGACAGGCAGATCGAGTGCACGACCCGATCGGCGGCTGTGGTGCTGGGCCCAGGCGTGTGCTTCTTGTACGAAGGTCTGGCCAGTGCACGCACGGTGTCGATCCCTGCGACGAAGGCCAAGCCTGCCGCGCCTGCCAAGCCGAAGAAGAGACGTCGCCCGTTGGGGCCCGCCAGCGCAACCGGCTCCCGGCCCGCCTGGCCGCTCGTGTCATGCTCTGCGTCCGCAACCGACGGTGAGTCGAACCGCGGGTACCACGGCAGGAACCACGCGAGGAACAGGCCGATCACGGCCGCCCAGACGAACAGTCCGGTCGCGGCGAAGACACCCTCGCGACCCAACCAGTGCAGCTCCTCCGTAACGAAGCCCTGACCCGTTCGTGAGATCGACTGCCCGCCGAACACGATGTTGTAGCGGGAAGCCAGCAGCGCCACCAGAGTCAGTCCTCCTCCGGCCACCGCCAACCCGCGGGAACCGGATCGGGCCGCCAGCGCAAGCAGCACGATAGCGACGAGCGAGCCGATCATCTCCAGGCCGATATAGGTAAAAGCCATGCGGTTCAGGAGCAGCTCGCGCGCCGCCGGCCACAGGTCGTTCTCGACGTAGGCAGCGTGGGCGAGGTCCCACAGACGCGTTGCCAGGTGAGCCCCCAGGAAGACTGCTGCCGTCACGGACAACAGCCTGATCAGCCCGGCCGCCTTCGCGGAACGGCCCCAGACGCCGGCGAGAACGGCGAGCCAGGCGAAACCCGCAGCCAGCGCAGCGAACGCGAAGACGACGGCCAGCAGAGGCGTGTACCAGAGGCCGAACGAAGTCATCGTGCTCAGCAGGAAGCCGGTGTAGGCGACAAACCCCAAGGCCAGGATGACGGCGAGCAGACCGAGTGCCGTCTGCAGGGTGCTGGGAGGAGCGTCGTCGTCGAGAGGGCGCGGTTCGGCCCCAAGGGCGAGCCAGCCGTGGACCCGGCCGAGCAGATCGTCTCGTTCCGCTGCCGAGCGTGCCAGGTGCGGGCGGTGCAGCACCCAGATGTCGAGGATGATGATGATCAGCAGGAATGAGAGGACCCAGGAGCCGTAGGGCATGGCCGAGGTCTCGTTGGGCAGGATGAGCACGCGCCACATCCGCCAGGGCTGTCCCAGGTCCGCGATGACGGCCAGCGGCACGACCGCGAAGCATCCGGCTGCCGTCAGCAGCGCCGCCCGGCGAACCTGGCGGAAGCGGTCCGCGGTGCTCACCCATGGAAGCTTCGGCAGGCTGGCGGCCACGACAGTGCCGGCGCCCAGGCCTGCCAGGAACAGGTAGGCCACGACGATGAGCCCCCAGCGGATGTGCTCATTGACGAGTGTGTAGTCATCGATGCCCATGACGGATCCTCAGCGGTTGAGCTCGCCCGGAAGGCCGAGATAGTGGATGTTGGGGCCCATACCGAGCTCTGGTCGCAGGACCTGTGAGGGTGCCTCACGGATCGCGACCGAGACTGCGCTCTCCGGGTCGTCGAAGTCTCCGAAGATGCGGCACTGGCTCGGGCACACATCCACACAGGCCGGGTTGAGGCCCTCGTCCACTCGATGCGCACAGAGGTTGCACTTGTCCGAGGTCCCGCGCACCGGGTCCATGAACGCCGCACCGTAGGGACAGGCCTGGTTGCAGGCGCGGCAGGAGATGCAGATGTCGTGGTCGATGGAGACGATGCCGTCCTCACGCTTGAAGATCGCACCTGTCGGGCAGGCGCGCAGGCACCCTGGGTCATCGCAGTGATTGCACAGCTTGGGCAGGAAGAACGGGAACGCCTGCGGGTACTCACCCAGGACGTGCTCCTCCACCCAGTCGCGGAAGACGCCTAGGGGGACGTTGTTCTCCGCCTTACACGCCGCGGTGCAAGCGTGACAACCGATGCAACGGTCAAGGTCGATGACCATCCCCAGTCGACCGGGCACCACGGTCGCCGCCTCCTGGGCAGCCGCCGGCTGCGCCATAGCCGGGATGGCCGCACTGGCCACCGCCGCGAGACCGGCTGCCTTGAGGACGCTGCGGCGGTCGGTCTGGGGCACTCCCGCAGGCCCGTTCGGTGCGGGCATGATGCCGCCGAGGAAGACCGGCTCCGAAGGACCGTTCGACGCAGCGGCAGCAGCGCCGACACGGGAACCCTGCGATCCACAGCCACTCGATGCGTCTGCGGACCCGCACCCGCACCCGCCCGAGCTTCCGCAGCTGCCTGAAGGTGCGTGGCTGGCGTGACCTGGCGCGGGGCGCAACGGCTCGGTCCGAAGGGTCACGTCGCGACAGTCCGCGCACACACCCAGCTGCAGTCGCGGATCATCCGGGTCCAGCGCTGCCGCCACCAGGACATTGCGGGCGTGCGCCAGCAACCGGCCCGGTACCGCCGGTACTGCGCATCGCACACACGGCACCGGCGTGTCGACCAGCAGGGTCCGCTCATCCGCAGCGTGCTCACCCGCGGGGATGACCGGCTCGAGAGTGATCGCGTTCGTGGGGCAGGCCGAGGCGCAGGCACCGCAACCGATACAGGCCATGTCACTGACAGACAAAGTGGTGCCGTTCCCGCTGAACCGCAAGGCCTGCGTGGGACAGGCCACCGTGCAGGCACCACAGGAGACGCACGCATCGTCCTTAAGGGCCACCCGGGCGAACCGCGGTCCCGTGATGACCTCAGGTGCACCGTTGGGCACCAACGGCAGGAGCGTGGCGAGCCGCTCACGGTGGGACACCGGAGTGCTGAGGCGATCGAGCACGGTCGGTGAAGCACCCCACGGGGAGGTGGCCGGCAGCGCAGCGAGGGCGGCGAGCTGCTGACGCTCGGTGACCAGGTCCCCCTCATTGTGGAACCGGATCCGACGGGGGTGGCCCAGGGCCGCCTCGGCCAGAGCCACGGCCTCGAGCACGATGTCCGGTCGGTCGTGATGGCACCTAAGGCACCCGAGGATCTGCACGGCGTGCGCCCCGGCAGCCATCGCAGCCAGCAGGTGCGACTCGTTGAGCACCAGCAGGGACGGCACCCGAACGACTGTCGTCGGGTGCTGTCCTGGCTCCGGCGGCCGCGCCTCGCAGGTCAGCACCACGGTTGCGCCGCCAGCCGCAGCATCGACCATCAGGGATACCAGTGCATGATCCGGCAGGAAGGGGCGTTGCACCGCGTTGGTCGGACACACACCGCTACATGCACCACACCGCTGACACAAGTTCGGGTCGATCACAATCTGGGTGCCCTGGGGAGAGTCCCGTGCCGTGATCGCGTCATACGGGCAACGTTCAACACAGGTTCGGCAGCCCTCCGAGCCGACCCCGGCAGCACACGTCTCCCGGTCGATGGTGGGCGGATTCAGTGTGAACGTCACCGGCATGTCCTGTCGTGGGCTGAGTACGGCATCGGCGGGGCGAGACAGCTGTCCTGTGACACGGCCCGACGATCTCGCATACACATCCTCGGGCGGCGCCTGGCGCCGCATAGTGCAACTGCTAGCCGTTCTGTCCGGCTTCGCGGTCTTGAAGGTCAAGACTAGGGCGTCGGCGTCGGACACCGCTACCTTCAAAGCGAATTCGGTCTGCTCGGTCCGGCTCGCAACCCGCTCTGAGAGCGTCCAGCGTGCACGCCCACTGGACGCGTCCTCGAACAGGGCACGCCCGACGTGGCTCACCGGCAAGCCTCTGACCAGCATCTTCATCCTTGGATTGGTGGTGTCTCAGCTCGGGGACCCGGCTCAGTCGTGCGATCCAGTTGTTGTCAGTTCGTGATCGCGGCGGCTGTCGCCTTCGCGGAGGGTCCGACGCCGGCCAGTGTGGCGGAGGCGGGCCCGGTCCAGTCGCCGTAGCCCACCAGGTGCAGCCGCGGTTCGTCGAGCACCTGGGTGCCGGAGGGACCACCAACAACGACAGTCCCGCCCGGCCGGCGTAGGTCGAGGGAGTGCAGGTGCCGCAGGGCGGGGCGGAAGCCGGTGCACCAGATCACCGCGTCGGCCTGCTGACGGCTCCCGTCTGCCCACTCGACCCCGGTGGGGGTGAGCCGGGCGATCATCGGCTGCGCGTCCAGAGCGCCGCGCTGCCGTGCTTCGCGAACGGAGGCGACCATGACGACGTCCCCGAGTCCCGCCACACCGGCGTGCGCCCGGCCCTCCTGGAGGGCGGTGATGCGCGCCCTGGCGGTGGCGAAGAGGACCCGGCCGTCGACGTCGTCGGGGAGGAACCGCGGCGGGCGGGTGGTGACCCAGGTCGTGTGGGCCACGGTGGAGACCTCGGCGAGGATCTGGGCCGCGGAGTTGCCGCCGCCGACGATGAGGACGTGCTGTCCGGCGAAGGCTCGGGGGTGCGGGGCGGGTAGCCGCGCTGCGCATCATCCCAGTCGGGCATCATCCAGCCCGGCAGGGAGGAGAACGACGCCGGTGAGAACAGTCGCAGGCCCTCCCACATCCGCGACCACGCCCCACCGGGCCGGGCGGCGGCGTCAACGATGACGAATTCCTCCCCCGGGGCCAGCCCGGCCCGGCGCAGGTAGAACCCGGTCGCGAACCCGGCTTGCCCGCCGCCGATGACCACCGCGTCCACGGCCCGCAGGCTCCTCCTGCCGGACGCGGCCGATACGCTCACGGGCTCGTCAGCTCGCACCGGCACGTCTGCGAAGGTCCGAGGGGGAAGTGGCTGCGCGGGCCTGGCTCGTCCACGCGTGCGCGGCCTGTTGCAGCGCATCCCACGGGGCGCCCAGCGGCGGGGAATAGGACAGGTCAAGATCGCCCAGACCCGCGACCGTGTCGCCGTGACGAATCGCGGCGGCCAGGATGTCGACGCGCTTGGACACCTCAGCGCCGTAGGCGCCGAGCAGCTGGCCGCCGAGCAGCCGACCAGTGGTCCGGTCACCGGTGAGCCGGATGTGCAGCTCGGTCGCGCCGGGGTAGTACCCCTTGTGGTCATCGGCAGAGAACGCAATCGTGATCGGGTCGAATCCCGCCGTCCGGGCCTCAGTGTCGCGGAACCCGGTCGCCGCGGCGACCAGGTCGAAGATCTTCACCGCCTGCGTGCCCAGCGACCCCGCGTACTCCACGCTGCCTCCGAGCACGTTCTCTCCCGCCACCCGGCCCTGCTTGTGGGCGGTGGTGCCCAGCGGCAGATATGTCGGCTCGCCGGTGAGCTGGTGATGGGTGTGCACGCAGTCACCAGCGGCCCAGACGCCCTCGACGCTGGTGCGCATCTGTCGGTCAACAGCGATGGCGTCCGCGGCGCCGAGATTGAGCCCAGCCGCGACGGCGAGCTCGGTGGCGGGCCGGACACCGGTGGCCACCAACGTCAGATCCGCAGTCACGGACTCACCGTCCAGGTCGATGCGCACGCGGCGCGACCGGTGATCACCGGCCACGGGATCATGACGGTGGATTCCGCGGACCGTGGTGCTGCACCGGACCTGCACACCACGGGAATCCAGGTGAGCCTCCACACGCGAGGCCAGCTCGGGGTCCAGGGTGCGGGCCAGCACCTGCTGCAGATGCTCGAGCACGACCACGCTCAGGCCGCGGGCAGTGAGCGCCTCGGCCATCTCAACACCGACATAGCCCGCGCCGACGATCGCCACCGTACCCCGGGCGCCACCAGCAGCCTCCAGCGCTCGCTCGGCGGCGGCGTCCAGGGCGAAAGCGTCGGGCATCGTGTGCAGCACATGCACCCCGTCGTCCGCACCCAGGTCGGCCAGACCATCGATCGGAGGCCGAACCGGATGAGCACCCGTGCCAAGTACCAGCCGGTCGAAGCTCAGTCGCCCAGTCACGCCTCCCCCGGAATGCTGAATGAACCGCAACCTCCCCGCGTTCGTGTCGAGATCGGTGACCTCGTGATCGAGCAGCAACCGCATACCGGTCGCCTCGAGATCCGCCACGCTGCGGTGCGCCAGATCCTGCCACCGCAGCACCTCACGCGAGTGCCAGTACGGCAGGCCACAGATGCTCAGATTCGGGTAGCCGTCGGCGACCAGCACCGTGACCTCCACCGACGGGTCCAGCTCACGACAGCGGCGAGCCGCCTCGATCCCGGCGTCGCTGCCACCCACAACGGCCACATGCATGCCGATCTCCTCTCATTCAACGAGCCGACGTCGTGAGTCAGCCGGGGGGCGTACACACTCACTCTTCCCAGAGTCGGACCTGTCCAGCACGTTGAGCGTCCTGCCGAGCGAATGCAGCAACTCGGGCAGCGTGTATTCTTCACCGTATAGCCCCTGCGCAACACCCGTGTGGCGCGGAGGACGACGCCAGAATGGAGACTGCGAGCCTTTCGTGAGTTGCGTCTCTTCGGAAGCGGGCCAGCCTCCTTGGTTGTGTTGCGGTTGGTCCATAACAGCAGCCTGGGGGGGCGTGCTACCGACGATGTGGTCGTTGGCGCCCAGCTCAACGCCAGTTCCGGTCGGGACGTTGATGGCGTACTCGCTGAGTTGACTTCTGGCAAAGCCAAGCTGAGCATCGCCATCAGGTCCGTTGTGCTAGATGGGAACTCCAAGGATGCACGCAGAAGCGCGCTGGGCGAGGGGCTCCACGATTCCGAGTCGTGCCAAGGCGTCCTCGACGGCGCCGAGGTGCAGAGGATCGCGTTCCAAGATGGGTTCGATGTCGACCAGGCGGCTGTACGAGCTGCGACGGCGTTCGGTCCTCGCGGCGAGTCGGGCCGGCTTGACCAGGGTGAGCCACGCTTCCGAGGCTTGATAAAGGTCAACCATCCCTGCGTCGGACTCGCCTTTGGCCACGGCGGCTATGTTCTCCCAGCGCTCGGCGTCCTCAGTTCGGCCCTGGGCGCGGGCACCCTCGGCCCAATCCCTGCTGACTCGATGCATCTGCTCGAGTGCGCGCTGATGCCGACGCGGGAGCAGCTCCACCTCGGCCGCTTGGGCCCGCTGGAGGAAGTGGCTGAGTACCTCTTCACAACGGTCGTCGAAGGGGGCGCTCGGCGGGTCGTCGTTGAGGAGTTCTCGGAGTCGCTCAGCGACGCGGTCCAGGCCGACGACGGTGCGGTGGTCTTCGAGGAGGAGCCATCGGGGCACGCCGGATCCGGCACCACGCACGGCGAAGAACGTCCAAGCCGTCCGAGTTCGCACAGGGCTGATGCGGGCGAGTACCGGGAGCCGCATCCCCCTGTTGAGTACCGAGCTCGAGCGGCGCGAGCAGGGAGAGCTGCAGCATCCCGTCCGACGAAAGCCCGGACGTCTTTGGGCGGGCCGTGGCCTGTTTCGTTGTCACGGATGAGTACGCACTCGGCAGGGCCGCCAGGGGTCACGTCGGCCTTGTCCGTGACCGGGTTTGCAGTCTTGCCAACGACTTCGCCGGTCCGCGGATGCAAGAGGTGTATGAGCCCGCGTGGTACTGCGCTGGGCTCGGTCGTGGGATGGTGCCGATGAGGGATAAGGGGACGGTGACTTCTACCGGCAACGGACCGACGATGTCCCGTATGACCTCTGCTTCGGTGGTGGCCGTTCTCAGGGGCGCGCTCTCCGGTGGCGCCCGTTCGATGGCGAAACGAAACGCGGGCAGCTACTCTTATCTGTAGACGTTTCATGCCGAGAGTCGGGAGGGTGATCGAGATGGCTACGCTGACGCCGGGCACCGCCGATCGTGAGGGCCTCTCCCGCAGCGGGCTCTACCGCGCGGCCCGCGATGGCCGCTACGAGCGGATCGCCCGCGGCATCTACCTACCCGCCGACGCGACCGCCGCCGACTGGGACTGGCTGGAGGCCGTGACCCGCCGGCCCGAGGCGACGATCTGCCTGACCTCCGCGCTGGCACATCACGACCTGACCGACGCGATCCCGGCCGCGCTGGACGTCGCGATCCCGCGTGGGGCACGGATCCCGGCCACCGACTCCGCGATCGCCTGGCACTCCTTCGACCGGGCTACCTTCGAGCTGGGCCGCGGAGAGATCCCGATACCCGGCAGCGACCTGACGATCGGCCTGTACTCACCCGAGCGCTCGATCGCCGACGCCTTCCGCTTGCGAGGCGAGCTCGGCTATGAGCTCGCCCGTGACGCCCTCAAGGAGTGGCTGCGCCGCGGCGGCAAGCCTGCACAGCTGACGGAGATCGCCATGCAACTGCCGCGCGCGAAGACTCCGATCCTGCACGCCCTGGACGCACTCTCGTGAGCACCGGCGAAGAGACCTACCGCCGCATCCAGGGCGCAGCCCGCTCGGTCGCGGACAAGACGGGTCTCCCCGCGCCGACGCAGGAGTACCTCCTCAGGCATCTGCTCGAGTCATTCTTGGATCGTCTGGCCCGCACCGTGCACGCCGAGGACTTCGTCCTCAAAGGAGGCATCCTGCTCGCCGCCTACGGTGTGCGCCGTCCCACCAAGGATGCCGACGTGAACGCCATCGGCTCAAACGTCACCGCCGAGCACCTCGCCGACGTCGTCCGTGACATCGCAGCCGTCGACGCCGGCGACGGGGTCGTGTTCGACACGAGCACGATCACCGTCCAGGAGATCCGCGAACAGGTCCACTATCCCGGCCTGCGGGTCCGGGTCAAGGCCAGCATCGTGCCGTGGACCGGTACCGCGGCATGGGACGTGTCCACAGGAGATCCGATCATCCCCGCCCCCAGGCGTGTGCGCATCCAGCGGATTCTCGGCGACCCGCTCGAACTGCTCGGCTACGCCCCAGAGACCACGATCGCAGAGAAGGGTGTGACCATCCTCGAGCGCGGCGTCACCAGCACCCGCTGGCGCGACTACGTCGACATCGTCCAGCTCGCCCGCCAAGGCATCGACACCGCCGAACTGCTCCGCTCCGCACGCGCCGTCGCCCGCTACCGCGGCGTGGTACTCAAACCCGTCGCGCCGCACCCGGCTGGATGCGGCGAGATCGGACAAGCCAAGTGGGCAGCGTGGCGACGCAAGGAGAAGCTCGAAGCCGTCAGTGAGGAGATCCTAGACGACCAAGCCATGCTCGTGGCCTCCTACCTCGACCCGACCTTCACCCTCGGCCCCGCCTGACGCCACCCCCACCGCTGCACGCCCGATGCCGACCACCATCGGAACGGGTGATCTGAACCCAACGCACGAGCGGCAACGCGCCGCCGCAACCACCTTTCCTCCTCCAACGCCACCACTTCGTTCGTCCCTACACTTGCGCCCAACAGCCGGCGGAAGGACGCAACCACCTTGGCGGTTGTTGGACAGGCGTCGGCCTACCGCACCATGCGTATCTCTCCTAGAGCGTGTCTGCTAAAGATCTGCGGGTAGGCCCGGCATCGTGGCCTTCATGCTTCGTGATGGCGTGATCAGTGACGAGTTGTGGGATGTCCTGGGGTCGGTGATGCCGCAGGATGCGGGTCGTCGTGGTCGTCCGTGGATCGACCACCGCACGACGTTGGAGGGGATCATCTGGCGGTTCCGCACCGGTTCGCCCTGGCGGGATCTGCCGGAGGCTTTCGGGCCGTATCAGTCTGTGTGGCAACGACATCGGCTGTGGTCGACCGACGGCACGTACGCGCAGATGCTCGCGGCGGTGCGCGAGCAAGCCAAGCTGGACGGCGATGTGGTGGAG